>VGTG01000022.1 GCA_016874795.1 Deltaproteobacteria bacterium
AGTCGTTTCCCGATCCCTCTGCGGACGATCCGCGGCTGGGCGCGGTTGCAGTGCGGGCGGCCTGCTGACGCCCGGCGGCGGATCCCCTGCTCGAAGATGCCAGCGCCGCGGCCGTCGAGGAGAGAAGTACGCGTGGCTGGCCGCATACGTAACGGCGAACTAGGCCATTCGACTCTGGAGCGCACTCTGCGCTCCTCCCGCAAACGTTTTGCGCTCACGGATCGCCTCGACTCTCGCTTGCACGTCCGCCGATCGGGCAGAGAGTCCGCTCGAGCACGGAGAGCTCCTTCCGGAGGCGTTCCTGGAGCTCTCGGTCGACACGAGGGGGCAGGGAATCCGAGGTGCGAAGAGATCCTTCGCCGCGAACGAGAGGCCGTCGAGCGGACCCGACGCGAGGGGCGGCACCTCGAACCGCTCGACGAACGCGCTTCCGCTCGCCTCGCCCGCCGCCATCCTCGCGCTCGGCGAGCTCTCAGGCCGCTTCGAAGAGCCCCGCCGCGCCCATGCCGCCGCCGATGCACATCGTGACGATGCCCCAGCGCTTCTTCTGGCGGCGCAGCTCGAGGAGCAGCGTGCCGACCATGCGCGAGCCCGTCATGCCGTACGGATGGCCGATCGAGATCGCGCCGCCGTTCGGATTGAGCTTCGCCGGGTCGATGCCGAGCCTGTCGCGGACGTAGACCGCCTGCGACGCGAACGCCTCGTTCAGCTCGACGATGTCGATGTCGCCGATCTTGAGGCCGTTCCGCTGCAGAAGCTTCGGAATCGCGAACACGGGCCCGATGCCCATCTCGTCCGGCTCGCAGCCCGCGAACACGCAGCCGCGGAAGTAGCCGAGCGGCTCGATGCCGAGCGCCTTCGCGCGGTCCGCCGACATCAGGAGGTTCGCCGAAGCGCCGTCCGAGAACTGCGACGAGTTGCCGGCGGTGACGCTTCCCTCGGGATCGAACGCGCCCCTCAGCGCGCGGAGTCCCTCGATCGTCGTCTCGGCGCGGTTGCACTCGTCGCGGTCGACGGTGACGGTCTTCTCGGAGACCTCGCCGGTCGCCTTGTCCTTCACCTGCATCTTCGTGGTGACGGCGAAGATCTCGTCCCTGAACTTGCCGGCCTGCTGCGCCGCCGCGGTGCGCTGCTGCGAGGCGAGAGCGAGCTCGTCCTGCGACTCGCGCGAGACGTTGTACCGCTTCGCGACGATCTCCGCGGTCTGCCCCATCGGCATGTAGATGTCTTTCTTGTGATCGAGGAGCCAGGGGTTGAACAGGTTGTTCGTGTTGATCTGGTTCTGCAGCATCGTGATCGACTCGAGACCGCCGACGATCACCGCGTCCGCGCCCTCGGCCTGCACCATGTGCGCGCCGGCCATCACCGCGTTCAGACCGGAGGAGCAGAAGCGGCTCACCGTGGAGCCCGCGACCGTCACCGGAAGGCCGGCCATCACGGCGACGTTCCGTCCGACGTTGAAGCCCTGCGGGCCTTCCGAGAAGCCGGTGCCCATCACGCAGTCGTCGATCTCGGCGGGGTCGAGCTTCGGCGTTTTCTCGATGACCTTCTTCACGGCCTGCGCCGCGAGGTCGTCCGGGCGGGTCATGTTGAAGGAGCCTCGGAACGACTTGGCCATGCCGGTCCGTGCCGTGGCCACGATCACACAATCGCGCTTGCTCGCCATCTCGTCCTCCGGAGATTCGACTGCTGAGAGTTGCCGACCGAGCGGGCGCCCGGCTGCGCAGGAAGGCTCGCAGTTGGGCTGCGGGGATGCAAGTTTGTCCGAAGCATGCGGGCCGTCGTCCAGCGCGTACGCGAAGCTCACGTCGACGTGGACGGCGAGACCGTCGGCAGGATCGGCACGGGCCTCCTCGTCCTCGTCGGCGTCGGTCACGAGGACGACGCGGACACGGCGACGGCGCTCGCGACGCGCCTCGTCCACCTGCGGATCTTCGACGACGAGAGCGGCCGCATGAACCGCTCGCTCCTCGACGTTGGCGGCGAGATGCTCGTCGTCTCGCAGTTCACGCTCTGGGGCGAGGTGACGTCCGGGCGACGGCCGTCGTGGAGCCGTGCCGCGCCCGGCGAGAAGGCGGAGCCGCTCTGCCGCGAATTCGCGGACGCGGTCCGGGCCTTCGGCCTGACGGTCGCGGAGGGCCGCTTCGGCGCGAGCATGGACGTTCACCTCGTCAATCAGGGGCCGGTGACGCTGCTCTTCACGTAAGCCGTCCGGTGGGCGAAGATCAGACATGGCTGGACGCTCCTGGTCGGGACTCTCCCATCCGTTCATGCGACCCGCGGGGCGCCCGGGCATCTCGCTGGTGCTCGACGATCGCCTGCTCGTCGGCGAGTACTTGACGCCTGACGACATCGCCTGGGTCCGGAGCGAGCACGGGATCGACGCCGTGTTGTCGCTCCAGGAGGACGCCGACCTCGCCTACAAGGGCGTCGATCGGCGCCGTCTCGAGCAGGCGTACGCGGACGCGAGCGTCGCCCTGCATCGCTTTCCGGTGACGGACGGCGACACCGCGGACCTCGCCGACTCGCTGCCCCGGATCGTGGACACGCTGCACGGGCTTCTCGAAGCGGGCCTCCGCGTGTACGTGCACTGCAACGCCGGCTTCAACCGGGCTCCGACCGTCGCGATCGCGTATCTGCACGTCCACCACGGTCTCTCGATCGGGGAGGCGCACGATCTCGTGAAGAGCAAGCGCGCCTGCGCGCCGTACTTGACGTCGATCAACACCGCGTACCGCCGGGACGAGCCGGACGAGCCGGACGAGCCGGACGAGCCGGACGAGCCGGACGGGACGGGCGGGTGACGGCGAAGGAGGCTTCGCGGATGAAGACCCGAATCGAGAGCGACAGCCTGGGGCCGGTCGAGGTCCCCTCGGGAGCCTACTGGGGCGCGCAGACGCAGCGCGCCGTGGAGAACTTCCCGGTCTCGGGCCAGCGCTTCCCGCGGCGCTTCCTGCAGGCGCTCGGGCTGATCAAGTGGGCGGCGGCGGTCGAGAACGAAGCGCGCGGCGACCTCGCTCCGGAGCTCGCGCGGGCGATCGTCGAGGCGGCGGAGGAGGTGATCTCCGGCGAGCGCGACGCCGATTTTCCGCTCGACGTCTTCCAGACCGGCTCGGGCACCTCGACGAACATGAACGCGAACGAGGTGATCTCGAACCGCGCGATCGAGCTGCTCGGCGGCGAGGTCGGCAGCAAGAAGCCGGTCCACCCGAACGACCACGTCAACATGGGCCAGTCGTCGAACGACGTGATCCCGACGGCGACACACCTGGCGGCGCTCCTGGCGATCGAGGACGACCTCGTGCCCGCCTTGCGGCGGCTGCATGCGAGCCTCGCGCGGAAGGCGGAAGAGACCGCGGGCTTCGTGAAGACGGGACGGACGCACCTGATGGACGCGGCGCCCGTCACGCTCGGCCAGGAGCTCTCCGGCTACGCGGCGCAGATCGAGCACGGCATTCGCCGCGTCGAATCGACGAAGGCTCGTCTCGCGGAGCTCGCGCTCGGCGGCACCGCGGTCGGAACCGGCCTCAACGCGTCGCCGGGCTGGGCCGCCTCGTTGATCGCGCGCATCGCCGCTCGGACGAAGCTCCCCCTCGTCGAGGCGCCGAATCACTTCGAAGCGCAGGGCGGCCGCGACGCGTGCGTCGAGGCGAGCAGCGCGCTTCGCACCGTCGCCGTGAGCTTGATGAAGATCGCGAACGACCTGCGCTGGCTCGGCTCGGGTCCGCGCGCGGGGCTCGCGGAGATCCAGCTTCCGTCACTGCAGCCCGGGTCCTCGATCATGCCGGGCAAGGTGAACCCGGTGATCCCGGAGATGTGCCGTCAAGTCGCGGCGCAGGTGATGGGAAACGACGTGGCAGTGGGCGTCGGTGGCGCGCTCGGCGACTTCGAGCTGAACGTGATGATCCCGGTGATCACGCACAACCTGCTCTCCTCGATGGGTCTGCTCGCGAATGCTTGCCGGCTCCTCGCCGATCGCTGCGTCGACGGGATCGTGGTGAACGAGGAGCGACTCCAGCGCGACGCGGAGCGGAACCTGCAAGTGGGCGCGGCTCTGAACACGGTCGTCGGCTACGACCGCGCCGGCGAGATCGTCAAGCAGGCGGTGCAGAGCGATCGCTCGATCCGGGAGGTGGCGGAGGAGGCGGGGATCCTTCCCGCGGACCGCCTCGCGGAGATCCTCGACCCCCGGAAGCTCACCCGGGGCGGAAATCTGTAGGATCGCGCTTGTGTGCGCGCCACCGTATGAGATACGGAGGCGCGTAATGAATCCGGCCATCCATGAGGCGAGCCTATCGGAGCGGCACCGGGGCACCGGTCGCTCCCTCCGAGCCCACGTGATCCTCGATGCGGCCCTCCGGATCTTCGCGGAGAAAGGCTTCGACGGGACGACGATCTCCGAGATCGAGAGGGGGGCCGGCCTCGCGGCCGGGAAGGGCGGCTTCTACCGCCACTTCCCCTCGAAGGAAGCGGTGTTCCGGGCGGTCGTCGAGCGCGAGATCGAGCGCGTCGCGAGCGAGCAATCCGAGCGTTCGAGCGAGCTCATGCCACCCTCCGTCAGCGCCCGGGACCGCCTTCTGATCGGGATTCGCAGCGCGCTCGAGAGCCTCGAGCGGCGCGAGGCGTTGATCGCCATGCTGGGACGCGACCCGGACCGTCTCGGGGACCTGCGCGAGCACGTGCGGCGCACGATGCTCGCCGGCTGGATCGATCTCCAGCGGCTCGAGATCGGAGTCGAGACCGGCCAGAACGGTGCGGCGAAGTCGCAAGATTCGGAGGCGCTCGCGATCATCGCGATCTCGGCCGTGACCGGGTTCCAAATGCTGAGACGTTTCTTCGGCGATCCGATCAAAGGCGTCGGCGCCGATCGCTTCGCGGTCGCGCTCGCGAGCGCGATGGGTGCAACGCCCGAGCATTGAAATCGTCCCTTCGAGTCATCCCGAAGCGGAATGGTCGCGCGCGCGGGAGCGTTTTTACGTAATTGACGCTTCATGGGGTGGACCGTGATGGGCGTGCTCCTCCAGGCGAACGTCGCGCCCGACGGACAGCTTCCGTACACGGATCAGGTGCTGCAGGACGCTTCGCAGCTCGACGACGCGTTCCCGTACCTGCAGGCGCCTCTCGCCGGATCCGACGTTCCCTCCACCTGAGTGGGGGGCGGGCGGCGCTGCCCTGCTGCGTTCGAGCAGCGCCGCCCGAGCGTCGACGCGTGTCAGGGACGCGCGTCGGCGACCGCCTTGACCCTGGCCGGCGCTTGGTTCCGCCGGACGCGGGGGAAGAGCATTCCGACACTCTTGCGATAGCGCTCGTAGCGCTCGCCGTGCGCGTCGACGAGGTCACGCTCCTCGAGCTGGATCGCGACCAGGATGTAGCCGGTCGTCGCGAGAGCGAAGACGAGGTGCGCGATGCTCATCGTCGGCGTCGCCCAGAAGGCGAGGAGCCATCCGACGTAGAGCGGGTGGCGGACGAAGCGGTAGGGGCCGGGGGTACGGAACGAGAGGTGCGTGTACGGCCTGCCGATGAGGTGCAGCCACACCTGGCGCAGGCCGAACAGGTCGAAGTGGTTGATCAGGAAGGTGCTGACGAGGACCGTCAGCCAGCCGACCGCGCAGGTCGCCTGGAGTGCGACGCGAATCGAGGGGCTCGTCACGTCCCACACGATCCCGCCGATCGGCTGCCACTGCCAGAAGAGGAGGATCAGTGCTGCGCTCGAGGCGAGGACGTAGGTGCTGCGCTCCGCCGGCTCGGGGACGATGCGCGTCCAGGCGCGCTTGAACGCCGGCCGCGCCATGATGCTGTGCTGCGCCGCGAAGGCGAGGAGGAGGGCCAGGTCGACCGCGAGCGCGAGGCCGATCGAGCCCGTCGCGCCCGAGTCCATCGTCTTCGGGACGACGAGGTTTCCGACGAAGCCGATCGCGTAGAGAAAGGTCCCGAAGAAGATCGCGTACGAGACCACGCCATAAGCGAACGTCAGGATGCGGCCGAGCATCGCTCCGCCCTTTCCGGGGGTTTCCCCTGCTCCTTGCCGGTGAAGTCCGGCAGAAGCAGAAGACGAAGGCGATTCCCGGTCCCATTGCGAAGGGGGTCCTGTTCGATACGGCGTATCTGCACCCAGGCTCGCCCCGAGCCTGGGTGCAGATACGCCCAAACGAACCGGACCCCCTTAGATGTGGGCCCTTAGATGTGGATGGACCGGCCGTCGACGGCGAGGGCCGCCTCTTTCAGGGCTTCGGGCAGCGTGGGATGGGCGTGGACCGACCGGGCCAGGTCCTCCGCCGAGGCCCCCATCTCGATCGCGACCGCCGCCTCGGCGATCAGGTCCGAGGCCCCCGCGGCGACGACGTGGACCCCGAGGACGAGGTCCGTCTTCGCCTCCGCGATGATCTTGACGGCCCCGTCGGTCTCGCCCGTCGTGCGCGCGCGCGCGTTCGCCGTGAACGGGAAGCGCCCGATCCGGACGTCGATGCCAGCCGCGGTCGTCGCCTCCTCGGTCTTGCCGACGCCCGCGAACTCCGGGTGCGTGTAGACGACCGCCGGGATCGCGTCGTAGCTCACGTGTCCCGCCTTGCCGGCGAGGAGCTCGACGCAGGCGATCCCTTCCTCCTCGGCCTTGTGCGCGAGCATCGGCCCTGCGATCGCGTCGCCGATCGCGTACACGCCCGCGACCTTCGTCGCGAAGCGCTCGTCGACCGGGATGCGTCCGCGCGCGTCGAGCTCGATCCCGACCTCGGCGAGCCCGAGCCCGCCCGTGTACGCCTTCCGCCCGACCGCGACGAGCACGACATCGCCCTCGATCTCGCTCGTCTTCCCGTCCTTGCCGGCGATCTGCAGCGCGAGCCGCTCGCCGCTCTCGCGAAACGACTCGACGCGCGACTCGAAGTGGAACTTGAGCCCCTGCCTCCGCAGCGAGCGATGCAGGAGCTTCGCCATCTCGACGTCCATCCCCGGCGTCAATCCGGGCGTGAGCTCGATCACCTCGACCTCGGACCCGAGCCGCGACCACACCGAGCCGAGCTCGAGGCCGATCGCGCCGGCGCCGACGACGAGGAGTCGCTTCGGTACGCGGTCGAGCGCGATCGCGTCCGTCGAGTCGACGATGCGGCGATGATCGAACGGCAGCCCGGGGAGCTCGATCGGGACGCTGCCGCTCGCGAGCACGACGTGCTTCGCCGTCAGCGTCTTGCCCGCGTCGGGTCCGTCCACGATCGCGACGCGGTCCGCGCCCTCGAGCCGCGCCGTGCCGACGACCTGCGTGACCCCGTTCTTCTTGAAGAGCCCGGCGACGCCGCGGGTCAGGTGGGTCACGACCTTCGCCTTCCGGCTCATCAGCGCGGGAAGATCGAGCGAGACGCCCTCGACCTTGATGCCGTGCTCGGCGAGGTCGTGCGCCATCTCCCAGTAGAGGTGGCTCGAGTGGAGGAGCGCCTTGCTCGGGATGCAGCCGACGTTCAGGCACGTCCCGCCGAGCGAAGCGTCCTTGTCGACGCACGCGACGCGGAAGCCGAGCTGCGCGGCGCGTATCGCGGCGACGTAGCCGCCGGGACCCGCGCCGATCACGACGACGTCGAAGGACTCGCCCTCGGGCATGCTCACAGTCCGAGGAGGAGCCGCGCCGGATCCTCGAGCGCTTCCTTCACCCGGACGAGGAAGGTCACCGCTCCCTTCCCGTCCACGATGCGATGGTCGTAGGAGAGGGCGAGGGACATCATCGGCCGGATCACGATCTCGTCGTTCACGACGATCGGCCGCTTCTCGATCTTGTGCATGCCGAGGATGCCGCTCTGCGGCGGGTTCAGGATCGGCGTCGACAGGAGCGAGCCGTAGACGCCGCCGTTCGAGATCGTGAACGTCGCGCCGGAGAGGTCGTCGACCGAGAGCTTGTTGTCGCGCGCGAGCCCGCCGAGGCGCACGATCTCGCTCTCGATCTCCGCGAAAGAGAGCTTGTCCGCGTTCCGCACGACCGGGACGACGAGGCCTCGGTCGGTTCCGACGGCGACGCCCATGTGGACGTAGCGGCGGTAGACGATGTCGGTTCCCTGGATCTCCGCGTTCAGCTCCGGCACGACCGGCACCGCCGCGCAGCACGCTTTCACGAAGAACGACATGAAGCCGAGACCGACGCCGTGATGTGCTTCGAAGTCCTTCTTGTGGCGCGCGCGCAGGTCCTGCACCGCCGTCATGTCGACTTCGTTGAAGGTCGTCAGGATCGCGGCGGTCTGCTGCGCCTCGACGAGGCGTCGCGCGATGACTTGACGGAGGCGGCTCATCGGCACGCGCTCCTCGTGGGCCTCCGTGGCGCCGCGTGGCTCGGGACGTCGAACGGGAACGACCGACGGGGTCGTGCGCGGTGCCGGAGCCGTCGCGGCAGCGGCGGTCGCCGCGGCGCTCGTCGCCGCGGAAGCGGAGGACGGAGCGCCCTCGGCCGGACGGGAGGCGGCGAGAGAGAGCGCATCTCCTTTCGTGACGCGACCTCCCGGACCGGTTCCCTGCGCGTTCCGCAGATCGAGGTGCTCCTCCGTCGCGATCCGGCGCACCGCCGGGCTCAGCGGGCGGCTCTCGCCGGCGGCTGCTGCTTCGGCTGCGATCTCACGCGCCGGAGCAGGCTCGGCCTGCGGCGCGGCAGGCGCGGCAGGCGCGGCAGGCGCGGCAGGCACGGCAGGCGCGGCAGGCGCGGCAGGCGCGGCAGGCACGGCAGGCACGGCAGGCGTGGCAGGCACGGCAGTTGCGGCAGTTGCCGCAGGTGCGGCGGAAGGCGCCGCGGCCGCCGGCTTTGCCGGGGCGCTTTTCGTCGCCGTCGCCGTCGCCGCGCCCGCCTCGTCGATCGTCGCGACGAGCTCGCCGACGGTCACGGTGTCGCCTTCCTTCTTCAGGAGGCGCAGCACGCCCGCCTTCTCGGCGACGATCTCCATGTTCGCCTTGTCGCTCTCGAGCTCCAGGATGGGATCGTCGACGGCGACCGGCTCGCCGTCCTTCTTCATCCACGTGCCGATCGTCGCCTCGGTCACGGACTCGCCGAGCGAGGGAATCCTCACCTCGTAGGCCACTCGCTCAGCCTCCCGCCTCGACGCGGCGCTCGGACGCTCGTCGCGACGAGCGCTTCTCGCCGGCACCGCGCGGCAGACGCGCCGGCACAGGGCGTCCGTCGAAGAGCTGCGCGAGGAGAGCCTCCTGCTCCTTGTTGTGCAGGCCGTACGAGCCGGCGGCGGGGCTCGCCGCCTCGTCGCGGCCGACGTAGCGCAGCTCGCGATCGCCGATCACCGTGGGAAGGTGCTGCGACACGTACCACCAAGGGCCCATGTTGCGTGGCTCCTCCTGCGTCCACGCGACGTCGCGTGCGTTCGGATACTCCTCGAGGATCGCCTGCAAGCGCTCCGCCGGGAACGGATAGAGCTCCTCGACGCGGATCGCGACGACGCCGAGATCCGCGCGCGCCTCTCGCGCCTTGGCGATCTCGTAGAACACCTTGCCGCTGCAGAGCGCGATCGTGCGCACCTTGCGCGACTCGAGCGTCACGGGATCGGGAAGGACGGGCCGGAAGCTCGCCGTCGTGAGCTCCGCGATCGCGGAGCCCGCGGTCTTCTGGCGCAGCAAGCTCTTCGGCGACATCACGACGAGCGGCTTCCGGAAGGAGCGATGCATCTGCCGCCGCAGGAGGTGGAAGAGCTGCGCCGCCGTGGTCGGCTGGACGACCTGCAGGTTGTCGTCGGCGCAGAGCTGGAGGAACCGCTCGAGCCGGGCGCTCGAGTGCTCCGGCCCCTGGCCCTCGTAGCCGTGCGGCAGATAGAGCACGAGGCCGCTCGCGCGCTGCCACTTCGACTCTCCGGCGGAGAGGAACGTGTCGATCACGACCTGCGCGCCGTTCGCGAAGTCGCCGAACTGCGCTTCCCAGATCGTCAGCACGTTCGGCGCCGCGGACGAGAACCCGTACTCGAAGCCGAGCGCGCCCGCTTCGGAGAGCGGGCTGTCGAGGATCTCGAAGCGCGCCTGGTTCTCGCCCTCCGTGGCGACGTCGTTCAGCGGCACCCACGGTGCGTTCGTCTTCTGATCGAAGAGGACCGCGTGACGATGGCTGAACGTGCCGCGCCGGCTGTCCTGGCCCGTCAAGCGGACGGGGATCCCTTCGCGGAGGAGAGAGCCGATCGAGAGCATCTCGGCGCAGCCGAAGTCGATGCCCTTGCCGCGCTGGACCATCTCGAGCCGCTCGGCGTAGAGCTTCTCCACCTTCGGGTGGATCGAGAACCCCTCGGGGGCGGCGGACACCGAGCGCTCGGCGATCTCCTTCAGGCGCGCCTCGGAGACGGTCGTGTCGGCGTCCCGTCCCTCGCCCGCGGAGCCGAGCCCCGACCAGGCGTCGCCGTAGCTGAAGACCTGCTGCCGCGGCCGGAAGGCGCGCGCGTACTCGAGGGCGAGCTCGAGCACCTCGTCGACCTCGCGATGGACCGCGCCGAGCTCCTCGGACGTGAACGTGCTCGACTCGAGGAGTCGCTGCTCGTAGAGCGCGCGCGTCGTGGGATGCGCGGCGATCTGCTCGTACATCACCGGCTGCGTGAACGTCGGCTCGTCGAGCTCGTTGTGGCCGTGCCGGCGGTAGCAGACGAGGTCGATCACGGCGTCGCGCTTGAACTTCTGGCGGAAGCCGAGGGCCAGGCGCACCGCGCGCGTCGCCATCTCCGGATCGTCGGCGTTCACGTGGAGCACGGGCGACTCGATGATGCGCGCGATGTCCGTCGCGTAGCGCGTCGGCCGCGCCGCCTCCGGAGGCGTCGTGAAGCCGACCTGGTTGTTGATCACGACGTGGATCGTGCCGCCGGTGAAGTAGCCGTGCAGGTGGCTCAGGAGGAGCGTCTCGGGAACCACGCCCTGCCCGATGAACGCAGCGTCGCCGTGCACGAGGACGGGGATGACGCGCCGCCGGTCGCGGTCGCCGAGACGGTTCTGCTTCGCGCGGACCTTCCCCTCGACGACCGGGTTCACGATCTCGAGGTGGCTCGGGTTCGGCGTCAGCGAGACGTGGACGACCGAGCCGTTGACGGCGTGATGGTCGCGCGAGTAGCCTTGGTGGTACTTGACGTCGCCGTCGCCCTGCACCCAGTCGGGCAGCGTGCTGCCTTCGAACTCGGAGAGGATCATCTCGTAGGGCTTGCGGACGACGTTCGCGAGGACGTTCAGGCGACCGCGGTGCGCCATCCCGAGGACGATCTGCTCGACGCCGTGGGTCGCGGCGTCCTCGATCAGGAGCTCGAGCATCGGGATCAGCGTCTCGCCGCCTTCGAGCGAGAAGCGCTTCTGGCTCGGATACTTCTTGTGCAGGTACTGCTCGAAGCTCTCCGCCTCGACGAGCTTCGTGAAGATCAGACGCTGCGTGTCGCGATCGAGCTGCGGGCGGTTGCGCGACGGCTCCATCCGCTCCTCGAGCCACTCGCGTTGCTCGGAGTCGCGGATGTGCGTGAACTCGACGCCGAGCGTTCCGCAGTAGGTCTCCTTCAACGCCGCGACGAGCTCGCCGAGCGTCGCTGGCGGCGGGCCGCGGAAGTCGCCGGACGGGCAGGGGAGCGCCAAGTCGCCGTCGCGAAGCCCGAAATGGGCGCGGTCGAGAAGCGGATGCCACTCGGGCGGATCGCCGAGCGGGTTCAGATTCGCGAGGAGGTGGCCGAGGTCGCGATAGCTGCTGACGAGCCCGAACGTCGCGGGGGGTGCCGAGGACGACGTCGCTTCACCGGAAGCGGTCGCCTCGCTCCGACCGAGCTCGAGCCCTTGAAAGAACGCCCGCCAGGTCGGGTCGACCGTGGCGGGATCACGCCGGTACCGCTCGAAGAGCTGGTCGATGAACTCGGCGTTCGCGCGATTGAAGAAGTCCGGGGCTGACAAGCTCGTCTCCTCTCCTCCTCTGACCTCGGCGCGGCGGCGGACCCCGACGCGCTCTCCCTTCACAATCTAGCCGTTCCGTACGGTGCAGACCAACGTCGAAGCGAGGGGGCGCCGCCCCCTCGCCGAGGCGGCGGCGAAGCCACCGCCTCTCCACGGTTGATCGCAAGCGAGGGGGCGCCGCCCCCTCGCCGAGGCGGCGGCGAAGCCACCGCCTCTCCACGGTTGATCGCAAGCGAGGGGGCGCCGCCCCCTCGCCGAGGCGGCGGCGAAGCCACCGCCTCTCCACTCCTCCGCTCGCTTTCGCTCGGCCGCGCGCTGTGCGCGCGGAGACCGCGAATTGACGTGCCTCTTCATCCACGGCAGACCGTACGGCGTGGACGGAGCTGCCGCGGCAGCCCCGCGCATCGCGGTCGTCCTGTCGGGAGGCGGCGCGCGGGGGGCGTACGAGGCGGGCGTGCTGTCCTACGTCCTCGACGAGCTGCCCGCGGCCCTCGGCCGTCCGGTGCAGTTCTCGATCGTGACCGGGACGAGCATCGGGGCCCTGCACGCCTGCTACCTCGCCGCGACGCGGGGCGCGCCCGGGAGCGGAGCCCGACTGCTGCAACTTTGGGCCGAGCTCTCGCTCGCGAAGGTCTATCGCATCGGGGCGGGGGACATCGCGAGGCTTCCGCTCTGGCTCCTCGGGCGGAGCCGCGGGCCCGGCCTGCTCGACCTGGGCCCCGGCGCCGTCCGCGTCCCCGGCCTGATCGACACGGGACCGCTCGAAGAGCTGATCGCGAGCTACGTCGACTGGGCGAGGATCGAGGGCAACATCGCCGCCGGCACCCCGCAGGCACTCGCCGTTACCGCGACGGAGATCGCGACCGGGCGCTCGGTGGTCTTCGTCGACACCGCGGACGGCGAGATCCGCGGCTGGCCGGAGGATCCGTTCGTCGTCGCGCGGCCGGCCCGGATCGGCGCGAACCACGCGCTCGCCTCCGCAGCGATCCCGGTGCTCTTCGCGGCGCGGAAGGTCGACGGCGCGTTCTTCTGCGACGGCGGCCTCCGCCTCAACACGCCGCTCTCGCCGGCTCTCCACCTCGGGGCGGACCGCGTGCTCGTGATCGGGCTTCGCCACCTGCGCTCCGCCCAGGAGGAGGACCGGATCGCGCGCGAGCGCGAGCTCGTCTTCCTGAACCCCGCGTACCTCGCCGGGAAGGTGCTGAACGCGCTTCTCCTCGATCGCGTCGAGAGCGACGTCGAGCAGCTTCGCTTCGCGAACGAGCTCCTGCGCGCCGGCGAGGCCGAGTGCGGCGACGACTTCCTCCGGCGCGCCGAGAAGCGGATCGGGCGTCCCTTGAAGATCGTCGAGAGCTGCCTCGTCCGTCCCTCGGAGGACCTCGGCGAGCTCGCGGGCGAGTGCCTCCGCCGCCGTCCCCGCGATCGCAGCGCGACCGACCGGATCGCCGCGCTCTTCATGCGAACCGTCGCGCGCGGCACGGGTCCCGACAAGGACCTTCTTTCCTACGTCCTCTTCGACGCCGTCTACGCGGAGCGCCTTCTGGCGCTCGGCCGCCGCGACGCCGCCGCCGCGCACGACTCCCTGGTGAAGCTCTTCTCCTAGCCTGCATTTCTCACCAGATCCCTACTGCGGCGGCCGATAGCACCGAATCTTCGCGAGCTTCTCCCTCCGGGCTCCTCGACGTACTGTTCAAGTACGCCTGCGTCGCCCTCCGGTCCGAGGCTCGCGAATCTTCGGCACTCTCGACCGCCTCGCGACGTGATCTGGTGAGAAATGCAGGCTAGCTTCCCAACATGACCATGCCGCCGTCGACGGGGACGATCTGGCCCGTCATGAAGTGCGCGGCGTCGCTCGCGAGGAACACGACGACCGGGGCGATGTCCTTCTCCGGGTCGCCGAGACGATCCGCGAGCGGCATCCGCTTCGACGTCTCCGCAAGAAAGATCTCGCGGACGCCCTCCGGCATCGCGGCGAGATAGTCGTCGTACATCTTCGTCCACGCCGCCGGCGCGACGGCGTTGACGGAGATCTTGTGACGTCCCCACTCCTGGGCCGCGGTGCGCGTCCACGAGTGCACGGCGCCCTTCGAGGCCGCGTAGTGCGCGGAGCCGATCTGTCCGCGCACACCTCCGCCGGAGCCGAAGTTGACGATCCGTCCGCCGCGCTCCTTCATGTGACGGAACGCGGCCTGGTTCGTCAGGATCGTTCCCATCACGTTGACGCGCAGGACCTCCTCGCACGCTTCGGGCGTCAGGTCCGCGGCCGCCCCGAGGCGGAGGATGCCCGCCGCGTGCACGAGGACGTCGAGCCCCCCGAGCGTCCGCACGGCTTCGTCGAAGACGCGATCGACCTCGTCCTTCACGGTGACGTCGCAGCGCGCGAAGCGCGCGCTCGCGGCGGCATTCCGAATCGCGTGCACGGGATGCTCCGCGTCCGGTAGGGCGACGTCGAGCGCCACGACGCGCGCACCCTCGCGCAAGCACGCCGCGACGGTCCCGCGGCCGATCCCGTGAGCAGCGCCGGTCACGATCATGCGTACGTCGTCGAGCTGCATCCTTGCCTCCTGCGCGCGAAGTCCCTTTTCTCTTTCGTCGCATCGTGTTTGTAAAGGTCCGGGGGTGATGCTGGATCGGGCAGGCAGGGCGGCGCGCAGCGCCGTCGCGGTGCTGCTCCTCGCGGTCGCCGTCTCGCCGCTCGATCAAGCGCCGAGCGCCGCTGCGGAGGAGGCTCGTCCGCGCACCGTCCGCCTGAAGGACTTCGACAACCGCGGCCCCTGGCGGCTCGAGTCGCTCGAGATCGACGGCCTGCCGTGGTGGCAGGCGTGGACGCTGAGCTCCTCCCTGCAGACGCAGGAGCGTCCGATCTGGAAGTTCTGGGCCGACGATCCGCCGTTCTCCGGCAGCTACCTGCACGCGGATCTCGCGACGATCCGGTCGAACCTGGAAGGCGAGGGCTACTACGAGGCGCGCGTCGACGAGCGCATCGAGATCCTCTCGCGCCCGAAGAAGAGCGAGAAGCCGGACGGCGAGCCGACCCCCGGCACCGTGGCGGTCCGCATCCGCGTACGCCGCGGCGAGCCGGTGCTCGTGTGTAGCCTGTACATCGATCTCGAGTCGGTGACGATCTCGAGCGCGGCGAGCGGCGAGATCCGGAAGAGGTTTCCGCTCGCCGTCGGCGAGCCGTTTCGCCGCACGGACTACCAGGAAGCCGCTTCGCGCTACGCCGACTACCTCGCGGACCACGGTTACCCGGAGGCTCGCGTCCAGCGACACGCGCGGGTCGAGGTGCGCGATCGCTGCGCGGAGGTCGCCTTCGGGCTCGAGGCGGGCGGCTACGGCGTCTTCGGATCCACGAAGATCAAGGGGTTGAAGGACGTCGAAAAGGACGTCGTGCAGCGCGAGATCGCCTACGCGCCCGGCGAGCAGTTCGACCAGCGGAAGCTCGACGAGACGCGCACGCGGCTCCAGGCGACGCGTCTCTTCTCCGTCGTCCGCATCGAGAAGAAGGAGCGGACGGCCGAGGGCGCGGTGCCGATCGAGCTCGAGCTGAGCGAGGGGCCGCAGAACGAGATCCGTCTCGGGATCGGCTACGGCACCTTCGACGGCGTGCGCGGCCTCGCTTCGTGGTGGAACTACGACTTCCTCGGCGACAACCGCCGGCTCGGGTTCTCGGGGAAGATCTCGCAGATCAACCGCGCGCTCGAGGCCTCGCTGATCCAGCCGCACTTCCCGCGGTTGCGCGACCGCGGCTCCCTCGTCTTCACGCTCGGCCAGCAGGACGAGTCGACCTACGTCGACTTCGGCTTCGTCATGACGCCGAAGATCGATTGGTGGATCAACGAGCACCTCACCGCGACGACATACTTCTCGTTCCGCTACGACACGCTCTCGAACGTGACCGAGCAGACGGTCCTGGCGCTCGGGCCGCCCGACCAGTTCCAGGTCGCGGGCTTCACGAACGGCATCGGCGCGGGCATCCGCTGGACCGGCTTCGACGATCCGGCGAACCCGATCCGCGGCATCGGCGTCGCCGCGGCGGCGGAGGTCGCCGGCGGCCCGCTCGGCGGCGATTTCGATCACTTCCGCCTGATCGGTCAAGCAGCATATTACCAGCCGCTCGACTGGCAGGAGCTGGTTCTCTTTCTCGGCCTTCGCGCGGGGACGATCGTCCCCTGGGACGACACGCCGCAGGTGCCGCTCTGGGCGCGGCTCTACGCCGGCGGCAACGCTGCGTTCCCGGTACGCGGCTACGGCCGTCGCCGCGTCGGGCCGCTCTCGGCTTCGAACGACCCGCTCGGCGGGCGAACGGCCGTCGTCGGCACGGCGGAGCTCCTCTATCCTCTCTTCGGACCCGTCGTCGGACTCGCGTTCCTCGACGCGGGCGACGTCGAGCTCGAGGCCTGGACGGTTCGTCCCGAGAACGTGCAGAAGGGTGTCGGCGTCGGGGTTCGGGCGGTGACGCCGGTCGGTCCGATCGAGGTGGACTTCGGCTTCGGCCTCGACCGCGCTCCGGGCGACTCGATCTTCCAGGTGCAGCTCACGATCGGACCGCAGTTCTGAGGCTCCGGGGATTCGCATGCGACGCGCCGTCAAATGGATCCTTCTCTCGCTCGCCGGAATCGTCGGGCTCGCGGCGGTGCTCGTCGCGGTGCTCCTCTTCGTCGCGTCGCTTCCGACGACGCGGCCGTGGATTCGCGACCAGCTCGTCGGATTGGTCGTCGGTCTCTTCGGCGGAGATCCGGTCGCCATCGAGTCGATTCCCGTCCTCGAGCCGACGCGCATCACGCTGCAGGGCGTGCGCGTCGGTGGCGACGAGCCGAAGCTGCAGATCGAATCGCTCTCGCTCCACGTCTCGATCCAAGGATGGGTGCCGCCGCGCGTGCAGGTGCAGATCGAGATCGACGATCCCACCCTGGCGCTCGCGCGCGACGAGGCGGGGGAATGGAACGTCGCGCACTGGGGCGTCGCTTCCGACACGCCGGCGGATCCGGATACACCGCTCCTTCCCGCATGGCTCACGCAGGCGGACGTCGTGCTGCACGACGGCCGCATCGCGGTCGCCGGCGTCGCGCCCGAGCCGCTCCGTCTCTCGTCGGTCGAGCTGCAGGGGCGCGTCCGCCAGGATCTCCTCGAGGACGCGATCGCCGAGATCGATTCGCTCCACGCGGCGCTCGGCGAAGCCTCGCATCTCCGCGCGCGCGGGACGTACGAGCTCGAGGGAGACGAGGCGATCGATCTCGCGATCGAGACCGACCCGCTCGCACCGGCGGACCTCGCCGGGCTCGCAGCGGTCCTGCGCGACGAAGCTCTCGTGAAGGCGGATCTCCGGGTCACGGGCAACACGGCGAGTCCGGACGCGTCCTTCGCGATCGACGTCGCGGGCGCGAAGCTCTCTGGCGCGGGCCGCATGGAGCCGATCGACGACGAGCGCTCGCTCGTCTCCGCCGACGCCTCCTTCGAAGGTCTCGATCTGACGGCGCTCCTCGCGGACGGACCGCCCGTGCGCGCGACGGGCGACGCGAGCGTCCGCCTCGAGATCGGCGGCCCCGCACCCGCGATCGAGGAGGCGAAGATCCATCTCGCGTCCGCGGAGGCCTTCGCGGTCGCGATCGAGTCGGCGACGGCCAGGGCGCTGCGCGAGGCGGGCTCGGACGTGCTGAAGCTCGAGGTGCAAGCCGCCGGTCCGAACCAGGCGCTCGCCGTGAACGCGACGGGAACCTATGGCTTGACGACGCCTCAGGCCCTCTCCGCGGAGGGAACGTTCGCGATGCACGACCCGGGCGCGCTGCCGCCCGAGCTTCGGGAGACGTTCGCGGGAACGACGCTCGATGCGACCTTCTCGGCGCAGGTCGCGGACACCGCGGCGGAGTCGCCGACGGGAAGCCTGCGCGTCGAGCTCGCGCCGGGCCAGCTCCGCAACATCCCGGTGAAGGGAGCGATCGTCGAGGCCGCGCTCGAGCCGGATCTCCTCCGCGTCGATCGCTTCTGGGTCGGCGCCGATCGCACCGATCTCGAGGGCTTCGCGTGGGCGCAGCTCGGCGGTGATCCGGCGGCGCGCTGGGTCGGTGGCCGGCTGCGCGGTCCGTTGAGCCTTTCGCTCGTCAGCACCGCGTACGGCGTGATCGATACGGACGTGACGCTCTGGGGGCGAACGGAGGCCGTCGGCCTCGCGGCCTTCGTGCAGAGCAAGGGGCCGGTCGAGCTGCCGGGCGCGATCGGAACGTTCTCCGGCTCGCTCGACGCGGAGAACGTCGGCGAGTCGAGCGGCACGGCGCAGGTGTCCGTCAGCGGGCGCTTCGAGCCGTCCGCTTCTCTCGCCGAGGTCCTCGGCGCGGAGGAGCGCTCGACGAAGATCGAGCTCGGCTGGGATCGGAAGCGCTCCGGCGAGCGCACGACCGATCGCGTCGATCTCGACTTCACGTATGGCGCGGACGAGCCGGGATCCGTCTCCGTCCGCGGCGGCGCGGAGAGCACCGGCGGGACGACGCGCGTCACCGTCGACCAGCTTCGTCTTTGGCCCGTCGTCGGACCGGACTGGGAGCTCGTCCCGCCCGCGCAGGTCGCGATCCTTCCCGGGCGCGTCGACGTCGAGCGCCTGATGCTCACCGTCGGTGGGGGTGAGGTCTCCGCCCAGGGACGCTTGACGGGCGAGAAGGGCGGCAACGACCTCGGCGTCGAGATCCGCAAGATCGACCTCGCAGCTCTGTGCGACCTCTTCCTCGCGGGCGCGGACTGCGGCGGCAACCTCGAGGCGACACTCACGGTGCGCGGCGTCGCGGCGCGGCCGGACATCACGCTCGCGCTCGACGTCGCCGGTCTCCGCGCCGCCGGTCAAGACTACGGCGCCTTCCGGCTCGACGCGCGCACGCAGGGCAACGCGCTCGCTCTGTCGGGGGGGATCACGGGCGGACCCGCGGGATCGGCTCGTCTCGAAGGGCAGCTGCCGCTCGAGGCCGGAGGTCGGACGCCCGCGCTCGCGATGGATCGCCCCATGACCGTTTCCGTGCGCGCGGACGAGCTGCAGATCGATTTTTTCGAGACGCTCGCGGGGGACGCGGTGCGGCGCCTGGACGGCAGCGCCGCGATCGCGATCGACGTCCGCGGGACGCCATCGAAGCCGCTCCTCTCGGGAGAGCTCCGGATCGCGGACCTCGTCGTCACGCCGACGGCGAGCGGCGCCACGTTCAAGGACGGGAGGGTGCACGTCGTCCTGCAGCCGGACGCGGTGATCCTCGACGAGCTCGTGCTCGACCAGGGCGCGATCACCGCGGGCGGCACGATCGCGCTCGACGCAGGCGTGCCGAAGGACGTTGCGCTCTGGGCCGCGCTGCAGGAGGCGAAGGTGGTCGACCGTCCCGACGTCACGGCAAGCGCCACGGGTCGCGTCGATCTCGACGGCGCGATCGAGGCGCTGAAACTCGAGGGCGAGCTCACGATCGAGCCCGCGGTGATCCGTCCGACCGTCGCGGGCGGCGGCGCACAGGAGCCCGACCCGACGATCCAGGTCGTGCGTCGCATCGGCGACTCCGCGCCGTGGATTTCGGGCGTTCCGCCGGAGCTCGGCGGCGAGGTGACGCCGCTTCCGACGCGGCCCACAGCCGCGCCCGCGCGCGCGGCGGGCGAGCTGCCGACGATGTTCCAGAACCTCGAGATGCTCGTCACGGTTCGACTCGGCCAGCACGTGCGCGTCGAGCGCTACGACGCGAACCTGCGTCTGAACGGAGAGGTGTATCTCAGCAAGAAGCCCGCGGACGTGCTGCGCATCAACGGTGGGATCGACGGGCGTCGCGGCTGGTACATCTTCCAGGGGCGTCGCTTCGAGATCAACTTCGCGTACGTCACGTTCAGCGGCGAGGTCCCCCTCGATCCGTACCTGAACGTCGAGGCGCAGTATCGGACGAACGACTACCTCGTCGAGATTCGCGTCAGCGGCACCGCGGCGCATCCGATCCTCGATCTCTCGAGCGAGCCGCCGCTCGACGAGAGCGACATCCTCGCGGTGATCCTCTTCGGGAAGCCGGCTTCGGAGCTGAACAACGCGCAGGGGCAGGTGCTGCAGAGCCAGGCGCTGGCGTTGCTCGCCTCGTACGTGGCGCCGGATCTGCAGCGTTCGGTTCTCGACACGTTCGGCTTGACGAGCCTGACGTTCTCGATGCCGTCGGGCGACTCGGTCGGGACCGTCGGCGTCGGGCGCTACTTCGGCGACGACCTGTTCGTCTCGGTCGCGCGCGACTTTGGCGGGCCGACCGGAGGGACGCAGCGACAGCTCGAGGGCCTCGTCGGCTCTTCCGTGACGATCCAGTACTACTTGACGCCGCGGCTGACGCTGCAGGGCGCTTCGTCGACGGAGGGCGAGAGCACCGTGGACCTGATCTGGCAGCGGCGGTATTGAGGCCCATGGCTGCGGTTACGCAAGTCGATCACCTCGGGATCTACGTGACGGACCTCGAAGCCGCGGTCCGCTTCTGGCGGGACGTCGTCGGCCTCGAGTGCGGCGAGATCGAGAGCCACCCCGAGAGCCAGCTGCGTCTCGCGCACGTCGTGGTGAACGGCGTCGAGCTCGAGCTGATCGAGGCGCCGATCGAGAAGACGCAGCTCCGGCACATGCCGCACCCGGCGGCGGGGCTGTACCACGTCGGTCTTCGGACCGACGACCTTCCTGGAACGGTCGAGCGGCTTCGTGCGGCGGGGGTGCGGATGCTCGACGAGGTTCCCCGTGAGGGGGCGGGGATGAGGGTGCAGTTCACGGCGCCGGAAGGGCCGGGGCAGGGGGTGATGATCGAGGTGGTGGAGAGGTTGCGGCCTGGGCCGGCGGATGAGGCGTTGCGGCGGAAGCGGTAGCCCGGTTTGTATTGACGCGGCGACTTCTGCGGATTCAGGATGGCGGGGAAGGGGGCGGGGGTCGGCGGGTTTCGTGTGATCTTGTGCTCGCACGCTTCGCTCGGCGCGTTTTCGGAGATCGTTTCGATCAAGACCTAGTGTGGTGGTCTTTCCAGGTGTCTCGATTTCGAACATCGCCCTTATCAAGGGAGTTTTTCGGAAATTTTTATTGACATTTGGCCGAACTTGCGGTAGAGTTCTTTCGTGCCCGCGCGATTCCGCATGTCGGATCCGCAGCTCTCGTTCGAGGATCTTCGCATTCGACGCTGGGGCGGCCGCAGAAGCGGAACGGGTCGACCACGCATGGTGCATTCCCGCGTCGCGCACCGCTCGCGTCGTCCCTTCGGTGCGGCGATTCAGGCGCACGTGACGGTGCGGTTGCACCGTGGTCTTCCGAGCCTTCGGTCCAAGCGACTCGTGCGCGAGCTCCGGCGTAGCCTGCGTGCCGTTCGCGAGCGCGAAGGGGAGTTCCGGGTCCTCCATTACGCCTTGCAACGCGACCACGCTCACCTGATCGTCGAGGCGAGTGATCGCGGCGCGCTCGCGAGCGGAATGAAGGCCGTCGGGGCGCGGCTCGCGCGTGCCGTGAACCGCGTGTTCGAGCGTTCTGGTCCCGTGCTGGACGGGCGCTATCACCTTCGGCCCCTGCGAACACCGCGCGAAGTGCGGCGCGCGCTCGCCTACGTCCTTCTCAACGTTCGTCACCACTGGTGGCGGCGGTGTGGCGCGGTCCCGCCGCCGCGGATCGACGCGGCATCCTCTGGGCGCTGGTTTGTGGGCTGGTCGGCCCTGCCCCCCGGTCACGAAGCATGCGGAGAGGCGGAAGTTTCTTCTGCACGAACATGGCTCGTTCGCGTCGGTTGGCAACGCCACGGCTTGATCGACCCGCGAGAGATATCTGGGAGCCGAAGGTGACGCCAAAGCGACCCGCGCTCACTCCGTGTAGCCGAGCGCCTTCAGCTTCTCCTGGGTGCGCGGGTCGAGCTTTCGCTCCGTCGGGCCGCCGCCCGCGGCGTCCATGCTCCGGTAGATCGACAGGAGCTCGCGACCCTTCGCGCGGAGCTCGGGGTCGTCGAGGTTCCTGGTCTCGCCGGGGTCCGCCTCGAGATCGTAGATCTCCGTCGGCTCCGCGACGTGCTCGCGGCCGATCCACTTGTAGCGCTCCGTTCGGGCCGAGAAGATCCGGCCCTCCGCGCTCTTGTACGCGGGACCTTCCGCGAAGCGCGCCGCGCTCGGCGCGTGCGAGGATTCGCCGCGGAGAAGCGGCGCCAGGCTCTCGCCCTGCAGGCCGGGCACGGGAGGCAGCGACAGCAGGTCCAGCAGCGTCGGTGCGAGATCGACGAGGGACGTCTGCGCTTCGATGACGCGACCCGCCGGGACGAGGCCCGGCGCCCAGACGACCAGCGGCACGCGCAGCACCTCCTCGTACACACCGCGCGAATGGCCGACGGAGCCGTGCTCGCCGAACTCCTCGCCGTGATCGGCGGTCACCACGACGATCGTGTCCTCCGCGAGACCCAGGCGCTCGATCTCGCGGAACACGCCCGCGAGCACCGCATCCGTGTAGCGCACCTCGCCCGCGTAGCGGCCCCGCTGCGCCGCGACCTGCGGCTTCTCCCCCGGGCGCGAAGGCACCGTGATCACGTCGTACTCCGGCGGCGGCTCGTACGGCGTATGCACCTGGTACGTGTGCAGGAACAGGAACACCTTCTCGTTGCGATGGCGGCGTAGCCAGCGGAGCCCGCGGTCGAACGTCACGCCCGCGTCGCCGCGGGTGTCCCACATGCTCAGGCCCTTGTTCTCGTAGTAGTCGTCGAAGCCGCGCTCGAAGCCGGCCTCCGCCGCGAGCATCCCGTTCTCGGTGAACGCAGCCGTCTCGAAGCGCTTCGCCGAGAGCATCTCGCCGAGCGTCGGAATCGTCTTCCGTAGAACGTGCTTCGCGTGCAGCACCTTGTGCACCGCGGGATACGAGCTCGTGAACAGGCTCATGTGCGAGGCCGTCGTCGACGGGTACGGCGCGAGCGCCTGCACGAAGCTCGCGCCCTCCGCCGCGCGCGCCTCCAGGTTCGGCATCAGACGGTGCCCCTCGACGGGCGCACCGACGTGGTCGGCCCGCATCGTGTCGAGGGAGATCAAGACCAGGTTCCGCTGGCCGTCGCGCGGCAGGGGTTGGAGGATCTGCGGATTTCCCCAGATCGGCACGCTGAACGGATGCGCCGCCGGCGCGCCCTCGTGCGCGGCTTCGTGGAGGACTTCGGTCGAGAAGAGGAAGCGGACGCGCTCGCCGGCGAGCTCGGAAAGATCGACGCGACGATCGATCCAACCGCGTCGTGCGTCCTCGGGCCCCACCACCGAGCGCAGCAGCACGCGCTCGCCGAGCTTTCCCTCCGCCGCGATCGTGAACACGACGGGCGCCGCGCCGATCTCCTCCGCGACCGGGTCGAGCGCGAGCCCGACGCTCAGCACGGAGCGTGGCTTCACCTCGAGCGGGCGGGTCCGATGACGTGGCGGCGTCGGAGAGATCGCTTGCGCGACCACGCGCACGCGAATCTGCGGCCGACGCACCATCTCGGGAATCGGGATCGTGAGGTTCGCGCCCGGATGATGGCCCTCGAGCAGGATCGCGGGAATGCGCTTCCACCCGTCCGCGTCGTCGCTCGAGAGGCTCGGCTCGAGCACGATCGGCCCCTCGTGAAGCACTGCGGGAAGGTTCACGAACACCGTGACCGTGTCGCCCTCCGGGAAGGGCAAGGTCGTACCGAAGATCTCCCAGCGGGCCGGGCAGCCGAGGGAGGGACGCGACTCGTCCGCGACGACGCAGCGCCCGGTCGGGACCGCGGGCTGAAGCTCCTCGACGAGGCGGCGCACCGGCTGCAGCACCGTGTCGGGCGGCTTCCGGCACGCGACGAGGCTCGCCGCGAGCAGCAGCACGAGCAGCGAACCGATCGGCGAGCCGAGCGACCGGCGAGGCGTGAAATGGAGTCGCATCGACTGCGGAGCGGTCCCCGCACCTTCCCTTGGCGAAGCCGCGCGGCAGCGTCAACTGCGAGCGGAATCCGCCGCGCCGGAGGGTCGTTCCGCCGCGGCCCGGGGATCACTCCGCGGCGACGACCTCGATCTCGGTCTCGCTCGAGACGATCCCCGTCGATGGATCGGTCGCCTTGATCTTCGCGATGCCGGGCGCGAGCGCGGTCACCTTG
The DNA here is from genome assembly GCA_016874795.1 of Deltaproteobacteria bacterium. GTDB lineage: Bacteria > Desulfobacterota > Binatia > UBA12015 > UBA12015 > VGTG01. The sequence goes on from VGTG01000022.1 coordinate 23,949, forward strand.
CCTGCTTCGTTGCCGTGGCTCAGCACCTCGGCCACCGCCGGGTTGGTGCTCGAGAACTCGACGAACGGCGTCATCGGGCGCGAGTCTCCGTCGTCGTACTGGCCGAGCGCCGTGACGCGGCGGTTCTGTCCGACGGTGATGATCCGGCGGTCCGGGCGGAGCTGGATGCTCTCGAGCAGCGACTTGACGCGGATCTCGGCCGTCGCTTCGACGTCGCCGAGAGTCGCCGTGATGATCGCGGTGCCCTCGAGGTTCGCGCTCAGGAGGAGGCCTTCCTCACCCTCGACCTCGCTCAGTCGGACCACGTCCTCGTTGTCCGAGGACCAGATCACGTCCTTCGTGACGAGCCGCCGCTGGTTGTCGCTCGTCTGTGCCGTCGCGAGGAGCTGTCGTCCGTTGCTGCCGCGGATGGTCGCACGGTTCGGCGAGATCCGGATCTCCGTGACGCCGCCGACCACCGTGAGATCGCACATCCCGATGTGTCCGAGCGGCGACACCGCGAAGATCGTCGCCACGCCGTCGCTCAGGAACTTGACGCGACCGGGCTCTTCGGGATCGACCTTGGCCACGATCGGGTTCGTCGACGACCAGGTGCTCTCGTTCGTGACGTCGGCCTTCTCGCCTTCCTCGTAGATGGCTGCGGCGCGGAAGCGCTTCGTGCGGAGCGCCGTGCCGCGGAAGGTCGCGGGATCGACCTCGAGCGCGATCTCGTCGCCGACGACGCGCACCGTCGCGTCGTCGCGCAAGCCGTCGCAGTCGACGCGCACCGTCGTGCGCTCGCCCTGGATCAGGCCGGTGATCAGACCCTTGCCGGGAAGCGTGTTGTCGACCAGCGCGACGCTCGCGTCGTCGATCGTCCAGGTACACTTGTCGCTGACGTTGCCGGTCGACTGGTCGGAGAACGTCGCCCGGACCTTGTAGAGCGTCGGCGTGGTGAGAGGGACGAGGCCGTCGTTGCCGGGCTCGAGCTCGATCCCGAGGATCTCGCCGACGACCTGCACGTTATCGACCTCCGTCGAGGTGATGCCGGTGACCGGCTCGCGCGCGGTCAGCGTCGTCCGGCCCGTCTCGATGCCGACGAGCTCGCCGCGATCGAGCGGGTCCTCTTCGCCCGGGACGACGACGCCGGTGCCGACCTGCGCGACCGCCGGGTTGGCGACGCTCCAGTCGACGACCTCGCGGAGGTCGTTCGTGTCCGCACCGGTCGAGAGCTTGCCGATCGCCTGCGCCCGCCGGCGGATGTCGAGCTGGACGCGGAGCAGCTCCGGCTCGACCGCGAGGCCGACGAGCTGTCCCTCGACGGTGAGCGTCGCGTCGTTCCCCGAATCGGAGGACGAAAGCCCGCCCGGGATCGTCGCGCGGATCGTCGCGCTGCCGTTGACGCTCAGGGTCGTGAGGACGCCGTCCTCGTCGATCGTGCCGATGGTCGGCGGCGAGATCGCCCACTCGACGCTCGACGAGATGTCCGTATCGCTGCCGTTCGATCGGTTGCCGCGCGCGCTGAGCGGCAGCTTCATGTTGCGGCCGAGGCGGATCTCCTTCGGCTCGATCGAGACGCTCGTGATCTGCCCCTGCACCGTGACCGGGACCGGCGCCGAGACCTTGCCCGTGCTCGGCTCGGTCGCACGGAGCTGCGTCGCGCCGAGCTGGTGGCCCTGGACCGCGCCGTAGGTCTCGCTGATCGTCGAAACCGAAGCGATCGCGGGGTGGGTCGTCTGCCAGTTGACGCGGCGGCGGAGGTCGGGCGTCTCGAGACCGCTCGAGAGGATGCCGATCGCCTGCGGGTTCCGGAGCTCCCCGATCGCGACGCGGAACGGATTCGGGCGCACCTCGAGGCTGACGAGAGTGCCCGCGACCTGCACCGACGCGGACTTCCCGGCCGTGTTGAGGTTTCGCACCGGATCGTTCGCGTTCACCGTGACGGTGCCGTTCGCGAGCGCCGTCACCTCGCCGGCCGTCGCCGCCTGATTGGAGATCGCGATGACGCCGGGCGCGCTCATCGAGTAGTCGACCTTCTCGCTGATGTTCGAGCGGCTGCCGTCCGCGCGGTAGCCGTAGACGCGGAGATCGCTCTTCATGCCGATGCCGAGCGTCAGGTTCCGCTGGTCGAACTCGATGCGCGTGATGGGCGAGAGGACCTTCGTCGTGCCGTCCTCGACGGTGTTCTGGAGGTTCGTCGGCACATGCTTGGCGCGGATGACGGTCGTGCCGAGGGCCTTCGGCGTGACGATGCCCTGGTTCGGTGCGGTGTTGGAGATCGTCGCAACGGCGGTGTTGCTCGACGTCCACGTGACGGCCTTCGTCAGGTCCGCCTCGTAGCCGTTCTGGTAGAGGCCACGCGCCTTGAAGGCCGCGTTGATGCCGAGCTCGACGTTCTTCGTGGTCGGCTTCGTGAAGATCGAGACGAGCGGGCCCGCGTAGACCGTGAGGTTTGCGATGCCCCTCGTCCGGCTCGTGCCATGCTGCAATGACGCGCGGATCTCGACAGTGCCGGGATCCCCGGCGGTGACGAGGCCGCGGCTGCCGTGCGCTGTGCTCACCTCGGCATGCTTCGAGTCGCCCGTCGTCCAGTCCGCGACCGCCGTGATGTCCTGCCGGCGGCCGGTGTTGTAGACGGCGGTCGCGACGAACTGCCGCGTCGCCAGCGGCGCGAGCGTCAGAGTCGCCGGCGTCACCTCGACCGCGGTGAGTTGCTCGGACTGCGCCGGGCTCGTCTCGGGTCCGAGGAGAGGGAGGAGGAAGGAGAGGAAGAGGAGGGGGAGAGTTCGGACCGGCTGCGTGCGCCAGGCCCGGCGGTTGTTGCTAGAAGGTCCCGCGCGCATGACTCCTCTGTGGCCGGTCCGCTCGCACCGGCCAGGCCGAAATGCAAGGGGGGTGCCACGGTACCCCCGAAAGAGTGCCCTCGCCGTGCGCAGCTTTGCCCGCGAACGCGCCATGTCGCGCATTACCGCAAGACGGGTCGGGTGGCGACGTCGCGCCAGGCCGAGCTTCCGCGTGCGAGCGGCGAGCGGAGCTCGCCACCCAGCACCCTCCGCGCGCGCAGCGAGCGGCCGACAGCGAGCGGGGAGTGAGGGCCCCGTCGGGCTTTGCCCGACGGGGGCGAGGGGCGGCGCCCCGCGCAATCAATTGTCTACGGCGCCCTCGGCGATCCAGGTGCGAACGGCCGCGGTCTCCTCCTCGCTCAGAGGCAGGCCACCGAGAGGCATCCGGTTCCCCGCTGCGGTTCCGAGGATCTTGCCGAGCAGGTAGCTCGATTCCGGGTCGAACGGCACGACGCGAATCGAGCCCGGCGCTTCGAAGGCCGGTACGTTGAACGTGTCGAGCCAGGTGGTTCCGGCGGTCAGCGTCAGCATGCCCGACGCGGTCACGTTGTCGTGACACGCCGGCAGCGCGCAGCGCGCCGTGAAGACCGGCTGCACGTTTCCGCCGAGCGTCGACTTCGTGTCCGGCGGGAGCACGAAGTCGCCGCCGATGATCAGGCCCGTGCCGATCGGCGTCCACTGGCTCTCGGTGCACGGCGCCATGTTGCACGCGGGCGCGCCGAGGCAGTCGAAGACGTAGTTGTTGTCGACCGGATCAGGCGCGTACCGGATGTCCGTGATCAGGCACCAGATGAACGACGGCGGACCGCCGTCCGTCTTGAAGACGTTGCCAGTGAAGGTGTCGTCACCGACGTTGTAGGTGATCGCCCACTGCTGGTTCGGCGGCACGAAGCGATTGATGAGGTAGCGCGCCGAGTCCGGCGTGAGCTGTATGCCCTGAGCCCGTGCGGTTGGCGCCGCTCCGAGAACGAGCGCCAGGGCGGCCATTCCGATGCCTCCGGCCAGAGCGGCGGCGGTCCTACGATCGCGAAGTCTCTTCACAAAGCCCTTCCTTCTCTCCCCGGGGAAACGGTCTGTCGGAGCCGGGGCGCGGGAGCCCCAGATCATCCTTGCTCGGAGCGACCTAGAGAGAAAGTTACCGAGGCCGGCGGAACGTGCAAGACGTCAAATCGACTGCCCGAGCCGTCGCGAGGGCGGTCGACAGGCTCGCTTCGCCTCCTACTTCGCCGCCGGCGAGACGAACGAACGTTCGGCGAGCGAGCCGAGCGCGAAGGTCCGATACCCTCCCGCAAAGAACCCGCGACATCGCGTCGAGTGGGCGAGGGCGCGGCCGCTCGACGTGCGCTTCACCTCCTGGCGGAAGTGCCCGTCCTCGAAGAGGCGGTAGTGCGCGAATCCGCCGGGGTAGTCCTTCACGCAGTTCACCTCGACGAACGGCGTCGTCCCCGCGGCCGGGTGGAAGCGGACCCGATTCCGATGCGTGTGCCCGATCAGCACGGCGCGCACCTGTGGATGCCGTCCGATCAGCTCGTAGAACGGCACCGAGTCCTCGGGCCGAACGCCGATCGTGTTCGGGTAGGTGTGTCGCCGCTCCGGAGGCACCGGCTGGTGATGCATGAAGACGAGCGTCGGAACGTTCGCCGCGCGCGACTCCTCGAGCGATCGCTCGAGCCACGCGCGCCGCTCGAGCGGCAGGACGCCGTGGTGATGGCCCGGGAGCACCGTGTCGAGCAGCACGAGCCGCCAGCCTCCCAGATCCAGCGTGCGCGGCGCCGTCGGCTGGCCGAGAAGCCCGTAGCCGTCGACGGCCACGCCTTCGCCGCCGTCCTCATCGCCTTCGACGAGCGCATAGTGATCGTGGTTCCCGAGGAACGCGTGCCACGGCGCCGTGAGACGATCGAGCGTGCGGCGTGCCACCTCGAACTGCGCCGTGCGTCCGCGGTCCGCGATGTCGCCCTTGACGATCGTCGCGCCGACGCGAAGCGCGTTGATGTCGGCGACGGCATCTTCGTTCATCACGAGCCAGTACGGGACGTCCGACTCGGACTCGTCGACGTCGGGATAGCCGTCCGCCGTCGGACCGTACGAGCCGTCGGCGAGCATCGTTCCGCCGAAGCGCGGCTCTCCGAAGTGGAGATCGTTCAGGGTCGCGAAGCTCGCGACCTCGCGCGCAGACGCAGCCTCGAGCGTGGTCACGCGCTCCGGGAACCAACGATCTCGCGGCGGCGCGTCCGCTCCGTCGACCTCGATGTCGATTCGATGGTCGGTCCCGGCCGCGAGCCCGTCGATGCGGACGAGACGCGTGCCCGCGACGCCTTCGCTCGTCGCGCGGAGCTCCCCATCGACGCGGAGGCGCACCGTCGCGTCGACCGGCCCCGTCGCGCCGTGGACGGTGAGCGAGAGCGTGACGCTCGACTCGGTGACGCCGAAGACCTCCGGTTCGCGAATCTCGAGCTTCATGTCGGACCCGTACCACGGTGCGCCCTCGAGCGTCGACGCCGTACCGGAGCGCGTTGCGGCGCGGCGCCGTCGCTCGATAGAGTCCGGCGCGATGGACCTCACCTTCTCGCCCGCCGCGGAGGCGTTCCGAGTCGAGCTCCGCACCTGGCTTCGCGAGAACGTGCCCGCGGGTTACGGCACCGACTCCTTTCCAGAGTTCGAGAGCCAGGACGAGGAGGTCGTGTTCTTCCGCAAATGGCAGGCGCGCCTCGCCGAGGCCCGCTGGGTCGGCGCGCACTGGCCGGCCGAGTACGGCGGCCGCGGCGCCGGACCGGAGGAGCACTACGTCCTCCAGGAGGAGATGGCGGCCGCGCGCGCGCCCGAGGTGATCAACCGGATCGGCGTGAACCTCGTCGGGCCTTCCCTGATGGCGCACGGCACGGAAGCGCAGCGCCGCCGCTACCTCGCGCGCATCCTCTCCGCCGAGGATCTCTGGTGCCAGCTCTTCTCGGAGCCGGGAGCGGGCTCGGACCTGACGTCGCTGACGACGCGCGCCGAGATCGACGGCGATCACTTCGTCGTCACTGGACAGAAGGTGTGGACGAGCTGGGCGCAGTACGCCGACTACGGGATCCTGATCGCGCGCACCGATCCGTCGCAACGGGGGGCGCGCGGCATCTCGTACATGATCGTCGACATGCGGAGCCCGGGCGTCGAGGTGCGGCCGCTCCGCCAGCTGACCGGCACGTCGGAGTTCAACGAGGTCTTCCTCGAAGGCGTGCGCGTGCCACGCGAGAACCTCGTCGGCGAGCTCCACGCCGGCTGGACGATCGCGCAGACGACGCTCGCGCACGAGCGCGGCACGTCGCCGCGCCAGCTCGTGATCCATCGCATCCTGCTCGAGGACATGCTCCGCCTCGCGGCGGTGCGCGGAGCGGACGCCGCGATGCGCCAGCGGATCGCGCAGTTCGCGATCGAGGTCGAGGTGACGAAGCTCAACAACTGGCGCACGCTGACGCGGCTCGTGCGCGGCGACAAGCTCGGTCCCGAAAGCTCGTTCATCAAGCTCTACTGGAGCGACATGAGCCAGCGGATGCACGACGTCGTGATGGATCTGCTCGGGCCCGCGGGGATCCTCGACGGCGGACCGTATTCCGTGGCGCGCGGCCGGCTCCTCCGCTCCTACCTCTACTATCGCGCCGCCTCGATCTTCGCGGGTACGAACGAGGTGCAGCGGAACATCATCGCCCAGCGCGTGCTGGGCCTGCCGCGCTGAGGACGTCGTGGAAGCCGTGGACGCCGTCGAAGCTGTCGAAGCGAAGGGACCTCTGGCCGGACTCCGCATCGTCGACGTCGGGACGCGCATCGGCGCGCCGTTCGCGGCGACTCTCCTCGCCGACTTCGGCGCGGAGGTGATCAAGGTCGAGCAGCCGGGAACCGGCGACTTCATGCGCACGATCGGGCCGTTCGAGGACGGCTATTCGCTCTGGTGGGCCGTCGAGGGACGCAACAAGAAGTCGGTCACGTGCGATCTGCGAAAGCCGGCCGGACGCGAGCTCCTGAAGCGTCTCGTCGTGCACGCGGACGCGATGGTCGAGAACTTCAAGCCCGGCACGCTCGAGGAGTGGGGGCTCGGGCCGGACGTCCTCGCAGCGATCAACCCGCGTCTCGTGCTCTCTCGCGTCAGCGTCTACGGCCAGACGGGACCGTACGCGCAGCGTCCCGGCCTCGACCGGAACGGGATCGCGATGGGCGGGCTCCTCTACGTCACCGGGTATCCCGACCGCCCGCCGGTGCGGCCGGGCATCATCATCGCGGACTACTTGACGGCGCTCTTCAACGCCTTCGCGCTGATGATGGCATTGTACGAGCGCGACGCGAACCGCTCGAAGGGCGAGCCCGGGAGCGGGCAGGTCGTCGACCTGGCACTCTACGCTTCCGTGCTGCGCATCCTCGAGCACACGATCGCGGCGTACGACCGCCTCGGGATCGTGCGCGAGCGCGAAGGGAACCGGCTCAAGAACTCCGCGCCGCTCGACAACTGGCGAACGCGCGACGGACAGTACGTGAGCCTGATCGCGGCGGGGGACGGGCTCTTCCCGCGCCTCGCGCGGCTGATCGGCCGCGAGGACCTGCTCTCGGACGAGCGCTTCTCGACACTTCGTGCGCGCGTGAAGAACGCGAACGAGATCAACCAGATCGTCGCCGACTGGTGCGCGGAGCACGACGCGGAGGAGATCGAGCGCGTCGCGATCGCCGCGGACGTGCCGTTCGCGCGGACGTACAGCGTCGCCGACATCTGCGCGGATCCGCACGTCGCGGCGCGCGGAGACCTCGCGACGGTCGAGGATCCGGTCGTCGGGCCGGTGCGCATGCAGAACGTCCATCCTCGCTTCTCGCGCACTCCCGGTGCGATCCGCAGTGGCGCGCCGCGGCTCGGCGAGCACAACGAGGAGGTCTACCGCGGGCTCCTCGGGCTCTCGGAGGACGAGCTTCGCGTGCTCGCCGACGACGGGGTGATCTAGCTCGAGCGAGGGGGCGTCGCCCCCTCGAAGCGGCTACGCGTACATCAAGCGCGTCAGCGTCTCCGCGACGCAGCCCGGCTTGCTCTCGCCGTCGACCTCGATCGTCACCTCGTGCTTCAGCTGGATCGAGTTCGGCGCCTTCAGCTCCGCCTCGATCAGCTTCCGGCGCGCGCGCACCTTCGAGTTCACCTTCACCGCGGATGGGAAGCGGACCTTGTCGAGCCCGTAGTTGACGCCCATGAAGACGCCGTCGAACGCCTGCGTGTCGGGCGGCGGCACGGTCCCGCTGAGGAACGGGATCAACGAGAGCGTGAGGAAGCCGTGCGCGATCGTCACCTTGTACGGCGAGAGCTGGGCGGACTTCTCCGGGTCGACGTGGATGAACTGGTGGTCGCCGGTCGCATCCGCGAACAGGTTGATCTGCTCCTGCTTCACCTGATGCCACTCGCTGACGCCCTCCTCCTTGCCGAGGAGAGACTGGAAGCGCGCGAGCGCCGCTTCGGCCTTGGTCGCCATGGGATTCCTCCTTCGCTCTGCGCGCCGCCATAGCAAGGTGTAACCGCCCCCGCGAGGGGGTCCGGTTCGTTACGCCCTATCTGCACCCAGGCTCGAGTGAGCCTGGGTGCAGATGCGCGCTAACGAACCGGACCCCCTCGTTCCCCTCGTTGCCCGCGCTGCGGGCGCCGTGGTACCGGACATGATGCGTTGTCGTTCGGCGCAGGCGGTCGTGGCGCTGTCGATGTGCCTCCTCGCCGCCCCGGCCGCGGCCGGTCCGAACGACGCGCAATTTCCGCTCGACGTCGACCTCGCGGACCGCGTCGATCCCGTGCGGCCGGGCGAGGACCTCGTCTACGAGCTCGAGGTCGAGAACTTCACGCTCGTTCCCGCGTCTGACGTCGTCGTGATCGACCACCTCCCACCGGGGACGAGCTTCGTCGTCGCACACCGCCAGCCGGACTACGCCGAGGTGCCCGCGATCGTGATCGGCGATCAGGTCCGCTTCGAGCTCGGCTCGGTCGCGCCGTGCGACCAGATCGCGACGCCGCGCTGCCGCGATCTCTGGGTCGTCCTGCGCGTCGACCCATCCGTGCCCGAGGGAACCGTCGTCGTGAACCGCGTCTCGATCTCGTCGAGCACGCCCGGCCTCCCGGCGAACGAAGCGGACATCGTCACGACGGTTTCCTCGGCCGCGATCCGCTCCGTCAAGCTCAACGTGGGCCGCCCCGGAAGGGACCGCGTGCAGCTTCGGGCCGACTTCGCGCGGAGTGGGCTGCACACGCCGCTCGACCCGCCGACGCCGACGATCGACGTCACCGGAGGATGGACGCTCCGGATCGGCGTTCCGCTCGAGACGCCTCTTTTCGAGGTGACGATCCCGGCCGGCGAGATGGAGTGCAGCGGCGTCGCGAACCCGGTCAAGCCGATTCGCTGCAAGCTCCGCGACAAGAAGCTCTGGAAGCCGCTCGGGATCGTGAAGCTCGACTTCTTCCTGCCGGGCTACCTGCACGCGCAGCGGAACAACGCCGACGTGTCGCTGAAGCTCGCCGGGCTCACGATTCCGCCGAGCACGGGACCGGACTTCGAGCTCGAGATCCAAGCCGGCGGCGAGGAGTACCGCCACGTCGTGCCGCTCGCCGCGAACGCGAACGGCACCGTGCTCTCGTACAGCAAGGGGCAAGGAGACCTCTGATCGCCGATGAGTCGGTGGAAGCCGGTCGTCTTCGTCGTCCTGGCCCTCGGGTTCCTCATCGCGGGCCAGAGCTTTCTCTTGCACACCGGCCTCGAGCTCCATCCCGATTCGATCCGGCGATGGGTCGACGCGCAGGGCTGGCTCGCTCCTGCGATCTTCGTCGCGATGCTCGCGTGCCGGCAGTTCCTCCTGATCCCCTCCGGCATCATCCTCTCGGTCGGGGGGCTCGTCTTCGGAGCCGCGGGCGGAACCGTGCTCGGCGGCGTCGGTCTCCTTCTCTCGGGCCTGCTGACGTTCGCGTTCGCGCGCGGCATCGGCGGCGACTGGGCACGTGCGCACCTCGCGGCGAAATTTCCGAAGCTCGAGCGGCGGCTCTCGACGGCGGGGCCGATGCTCGTCTGGACGGCGACCGCGTATCCCGCAGGTCCGATGACGGCCGTGCTCTGGGCCTCGGCGTGCTCTTCGATGCGCATGATGCCGTTGTTCCTCGCGGTCGCGACCGGCAGCTTGATCCGCGCGTTCGCGTTCTCGCTCTTCGGCTCGAGCCTCGTCGACGTCGGCTCGCCGGGCTTCTGGGCGGCGGTCGTGCTCCTCGGTACGGCACTGCTCGTGCCCGCGCTGCACCCCGGGCTGCGCCGCTGGATCTTCCGCGCGGAAGCCTGAGGACGAGCGCTACACCGGCAGCCCGATCGCGCGCATGAGCGCGATCGCGTTGCTTCGCCGCACGACGCCCGAGCGCATGCGGTAGTCGAAGTGCATTCGTCCGCCTTCGACGTGATCCTCGAAGTGGACGTTTCCCATCCGCGGGTCCGACTCCGCGATCTCGGCGAGCGCCAGGTCGTGCGTCGTCACGAGCCCGATCGCACCGCGATCGAGCAGGCCGCGCAGCACCGCCTCCGCGCCGATGCGCCGGTCGTGCGAGTTGGTCCCGGCGAGGATCTCGTCGAGCAGGAAGAGGAGGGGGGCGGACTTCTCGGCCGCGTGCATAACGGCGCCGAGCCGCTCGATCTCCGCCTGGAAGCGCGAGCGCCCGTCCTGCAGGGAGTCGTGCGTCCGGATCGACGCGCCGAGCGACAGCGGTGTCAAGCAGAGACGCCGCGCGCGGACCGTTCCGCCTGCGAGCGCGAGGATCGCGTTCGCGCCGACGGCTCGGAGCAGCGTCGACTTGCCGGACATGTTCGACCCGCTGACGACGAGCGCTTGCGTTTCGCCGTCGAGCCGGACGTCGTTCCGCACGCACGTCGCGACGGGCAGGAGCGGGTGGCCGAGCTCCTCCGCGACGAATGAGGGCGCGCCTCCCGCGAGCTCCGGAAAGATGTCGCCGGGATGCTCGAACGCGTGGCTCGCGAGCGACGAAAGCGCCTCGAGCTCGCCCATCGTCTCGAGCCAGCGAGCGATCTCCGGGCCGAAGCGCGCGCGCCAGCGGTCGATCCACCACGCGCCGTGCACCTGCCAGAGCAGCACGATGGCGATCGGCAGGAAGAGGAGGTTCCGCCCCGCGTCGAGGAGCTCGACGCGGCGACGAAGGCCGTGGATGCGCGCGCTCGCGGGCGCGCCGCTCGCCTGCAGCGCGCCGTGGAGCGAAGAGAGCCGGGGCTCGACGAAGCACTCCTTCTCGAAGCGCTCGAGAAGGAGTGCGAGGAGCGCCAGATCGCTCGCCGCGTGATCGACGCCGCGGAGCGCTCGGGCGACGCGACGTTGCTGCGTCGCGAGGAAGCCGGCTTGCAGCACGGAAGCGGCGAGAGGCAGTGCCGCGGGCACGCGTCCCGCGCCGTAGAGGGCGAACGCCGCGATCGTGCACGCCGAGACGAGCACGGCGACGGCGGAAACCCACGTCGATCCGAGCGTCGCCGGCTTCGCACCCCACGCGGCGAGCCGATCGGCGTCGATGGCCCGGCGGAGCGTCTCGCCCGCGAGAGCGAGATCCTCGCGGAGATCCAGCCGCGAGCGGAGCGCTGCGACGGCGCTCTGCCTCGACCGGACGTCGTCGGCCTTTGCCGTCGCGGCGAGCCACGAGGCGAGAGTCCGCTCACCGTGATGCGTGCGCGCCTGGCTCAGCAGCTGAAAGAGGGATCCGTCGCCGAATACGTCGAGATCCTCGGCGTAGAGGTGCTCCGGCGGGACCAGATCGTCGCCGGCCGGACCGCGCCCGTGCCACACGCCGTCGAGGCGCGCGAGGCCGCCGACGTAAAGCGCTTCGCCGCGTCGCGAGCGCTCGAGCGTCTCCTTGACGCGCTGATGCCAGAAGACGAGCCCGACGAAGACCGCGACCGGCACGACGAGCCAGAGCGGTGCGAACAGCTCGCGATCGAGAGAAGCCCACGCGAGCGCGATCGCGGCGATCGCCGTCGCGAGACGCAAGCGTGAAGCGAGCCGATGCCGCTTCTCCGCGCCTGCGAGGGTCGCCGCGTGCGCATCCCGCCGACGCTCGTACTCGCTCCGCGGATCTGCGGGCGCGGATGCCGCTTCGGCTTCCGGCGAAGCCGCCGGGGAGACGCTCACGCGAGCCGCTTCCGCAGGAAGACCTCGCCGTGTCCGCTCGGCTTCGCGATCTCTCCGAAGCGCTGGTAGCCGAGCTTCTCGTAGAATTCCGGCGCCTGGAACGAGTGCGACTCGACGTGGGCGTCCGTGCAGCCGCGCTCGCGCGCGAACGCTTCCGCGGCCTCGAGGAGGGCGCGTCCGTGGCCCCCGCCGCGCAGCGCCTCCTCGACCCAGAGATGCTGGACGTGCAGCCAGCCGCCCCAGACGAGCCCGAGAAGCCCACCGCGGATCTCGCCGAGGTCGCCACGCAGGAAGATCGAGACCTCGTGGCACTCGTCGAAGCCGGTGCGTGCGATGTTGTAGAGATCGACGCGCTCGCGGACGACGCGCTTGTCGTCGTCCGATGCCCGAGGCTCGACGGAGATCCGCACGCGGAGCTTTCTACTTGGCCGCCGCTCCGAAGAAGCCCTTCTCCTCCTCGATCAGCTTCGCGAACGACGGCCGTGCGTGGATCCGCTCGACGTAGCGCGCGAGCTTCGGCCAGCGCGTAGCGTCGATCTTCTCGCCCGCGTGCATCAGGTTCACGAACGGGCTCGCGATCCCGATGTCGCCGATCGAGAGATTGCCGCCGACGACGAACTCCCCGGGAATCTCCTTCTCGAGGTAGTCGAGCCAGGGTGGAAGCTGCTCGTTCAGCGCCTTCTCGACGATCGACTCGTCCGTCTTCTGCTGGAAGAAGAGCGGCTGGATGATCCGCTGCGCGAAGATGCCCGGGCCGATGATCTCGACGAGCTTCGTGTCGCCGAACTCCTCGAACCACATCGCGCGGCCGCAGCCGTAGGCGTCCTTCGGGTACATCGCCGGCTCGGGATGCTTCCGCTCGAGGTAGTTGCAGATCACCGACGAATCGCACAGCGGGCGGCCGTCGTCCTCGATCGCGGGATCTTCCCGAGCGGGCTCAGCTTCCTGAACTCGTCGCTCACACCGATCGGGATGACGGGGTCGTGCTCGTACGAGACGTTCTTCTCGGCGAGCACCACGCGGACCTTGCGGACGAACGGCGACGGGCCGGCTCCGTACAGCTTCAGCATCGTTCTGTCTCCTTTGCCGCGACGCACTTCGGACGGCGACTGAACCGTAAGCGACGCAAGCCCCCGTGGGAAGGGGACGCTCAGGGCTCGGCGGACGCATCGTCGTCGGCGTCGATCGCCCGGCGCAAGCGGCGGACGAGCGAAGCCGCGGCGCTCGGGCTCATCTCGGTCGTCTCGCGGAGATGGACGTCGAAGTAGCCCATCAGCGCGGCGTTCTCGACGTCGAGCCGAGCGATCGAGCGGCCGAGGGCTCGCTTCGCGCGCCGTGCGAGCGCGTCCGACGGGCCGTGACCGCAGCGCACGCGGGCGATGCGCGCGCCGCTCGCGAGCGAGACGCAGAGGAAGAACGTGAGAGCCCGGTCCGCGGCCGCTTCGTCGAGGCCCGCGACGTCGAGGACGGGCGTGTCGAGCCGCGCCTGTGCGACCGCGACCTCGAGGTCGGCGCTCGCGCGTTCGCGCATCCACCCGGGCGCACGCGCCGCGTGCTCGAGGACGGCCTCTTGCCAGCTCACACGCGGAGATCGCGCGGGCGCTTCAGCTCGCCGACGGGGAACACCGGGAGGAGCTTCTCCTCCTGGAAGCGCGGCCCTTCGGCGGCCGAGACGAACCAGCCCGTCGGACACATCGTCACGACCTCGACGAGCGAGAAGCCGAGCCCGAGACGCTGCGTCTCGAGCGCCGCGCGGAAGAGCTTCTTCGTCTTCTTGACGCCGACGGGCGTGTGCACCGTGCCGCGCGCGACGTAGGCGACGCCGTCGAGCCCTGCGAGCATCTCGGGGAGCTTGATCGGGTGCCCGTGACGGCCCGCGTCGCGTCCGCCGAGCGTGCTCTTCGTGCGCTGTCCCAGCACGGTGGTGGCGGTCATGTGGCCTCCGGTCTCGCCGAAGGCGGCGTTGTTCAGGCAGATCGCCGTGAAGCGCTCGCCGCGCGCGGCCGCGTGCACGATCTCCTGCAGGCCCTCCGTCACCATGTCGCCGTCGCCCTGCAACGTGAAGACGAGGCGGTCCGGCAGGACGCGCTTCACGCCGGTCGCCTGCGCGGGTGCGCGGCCGTGCATCGCCTGCTGGCAGTCGATCTGCATCAGCGCGCCGAACGCCGTGTAGCAGCCGATCCCGAGCACGCAGACCGTGTTGCCGCGCTCGCCCATCTCCTCGATCGTCTCCATCAGGACGCGGATCGCGTTCGGCTCGCCGCAGCCGGGGCAGAGAGAGTGCGTGTCCGAGCCGAGGAGGGGAGAGCGGGTGAAGACCTTCCGCATCTCCGCGGCGGGTCCGGAGGCTTCGCCGGTCGTGGCCATCGTCTCTCCTCGATCTCTCAGGCGGCGGAGCGCGCCGCCCAGACCTCGCGCAGGCGCGCGAGGATGTGGAGGGCGTCGATCTTGGGGCCGACGCCGAAGCCCGAGCGGTCCATCGAGATCTCGCCGATGAAGTGGACCGGCGCGCGGCCGAGCACGCCGAGCTGCACGTCCTGGATCATCTGTCCCGCGTTGTTCTCGAACACCGCGATCGGGATGCCGCGCTCGCCGACCCGGCGGTAGACGTCGTAGGGGAACGGCACGAGCGTGTAGGGACGGACGAAGCCGATCCGCATTCCCTCCTCGCGCGCGAGCTGCGCCGCGTAGCGCGCGAAGCGACCGAGCACGCCGAAGGCGGTGACGACGAGCTCCGCGTCCTCGAGCCAGGCGGTCTCGAAGCGGATCTCCTGCGCGGCGATCTCGCGATGCCGCGCGACCGCCATGTGCATCGGCGCGGTCACGTCCGTGCGCGTCTGGCCCGGACCGATCGCGAGCCCGTCCTCGGGGGCTTCGACGACGCGCATCCCGAGCGACGTGAGGAGCCGCGGCGAACGTCCGGTGGCGCCGTCGGTGACCCAGTCCTTCGCCGGCAGAGGACCGGTCGCGTCGTCGGGCGGCGCGAACGTGACCGCTTCCGAGGTGTGGCTCAGGAGGAAGTCGCCGTAGATCAGGACCGGGTGACGCCACTTCTCCGCGAGGTGGAACGCGCGGTACGCCGTCTCGACGGCCTCCTGCGCGTTCGCCGGCGCGAGGACGATCAGCCGCTGCGAGCCGTGCCCACCGCCGCGCGTGCACTGGTTGTAATCGCCCTGGCCGCGTCCCATGTTGACGACCACGGCCGGTACTTGACCGAGCACCATCTCGGAGAGGCTCTCCTGCATCAGGCTCATGCCGTTCGTCGTCGAAGCGATCATCGAGCGGACGCCCGCGCCGGTCGCGCCCCAGACCATGTTGATGCCTTCGATCTCGGACTCGACGTTGATGCAGACGCCGCCGACCTCGGGCATCCGGCGTGCCATGTACTCGAGGACCTCCGTCGAAGGCGTCATCGGGTAGCCGCAGTAGAAGCGGCAGCCCGCCTGGATCGCGGCTTCGGCGAGGGCATGGCCGCCTTCGAGGAACGCGCGTCGAGGAGCTTCGGTCGTGCTTCCGGTCGAGCTCACGCGGTCACCTCCGCGGAGGCACGCGACGGAGCCGCGCGGAACACCTCGAAGCAGTAGTCCGGACAGATCTCCGCGCAGAGCTCGCACCCGGTGCAGCCGTCGCGCAGAATCGGATAGCGGAAGCCGATCGCGTTCACGCTCGGCGACATCGAGAGGACGCCGGGTGGGCACACGGGGATGCAGAGCTCACAGCCCTTGCACGCATCGACCTCGATCACGACCGTGCCGACGGACTTCGCCATCACGCGGCTCCGTTTCCGTTCCAGGCGGGGTGCTTGCCGGCGACGGCCGCGACGGCTTCGGCGCCCGCGGCGATGCACTCGACGTTCCGCGCGAGGTTGTCGCGCCGGTACGACGGCAGGGACTGCGCGAGCCCTTCTTCGAGGGCCTCGCGCTGCACGATCCCGGTGAGAGCGCAGAACGCGCCGAGTGCCACGAGGCTCTGCCCCTGCGGATTCCCGCGCGCCGCGGCGATCGCTCCCGCCTCGACGCCGTACCAGCCGCAGTCGGGACGTCCGGTCGGTGCGGCGACGAGCGACTGGTTGAACAGCACGGCGCCGCCCTCGCGTAGCTTCCCGCAGGTCAGCTCGAGTGCTGCGGGGTGCATCGCGATCGCGGCCCACGCCCACGGCACGACGGGAGGCGCCTCGACCGGCCCGTCCGCGACGACGACCGTGCACTCGCTCGAGCCGCCGCGCATCGTTCCCGAGAACATGCTGAGCTGCATCACCTCGCGCCCGGAGAGCATTCCCGCGAGCGCGAGCGTCTTCGCGGCGAGCTGGACGCCCTGTCCGCCGATGCCGGTCAGGAGGATCTCACGGTCCATGGCTTCGTTCGCCTTCCGCCGGGCGCGCTGCTCTCACGATCCGCTTGCGCGTGCTCGGCGACCTCCCTATACCGGATCGAGCCGGTCTCGAGCAGCATCGAGTCTGTGTCCGAGGGCACAGTTTGACGCCTTTCCGGCCGTCGAAGCACCCCTCCGAAGGGTTCGCGACGCTCGGTTCGCGACCACCGGTGAGACCGGACGAGGCCTTCCGATGACACACGATTCCCTCCCGACCGTGCTCCTGCCCGGCGGCGGCGGCGACGCCGCGATCGGCGCGCTCCGCGCGCTCCGCCAGGCCGGGTTCAAGGGGCGCATCGTGTCGACCGACGCAAACCCGCTATCGACCGGCCTCTACCTCGCCGATAGCCACCACGTGCTGCCGCCGATCAAGGACCCGAGCTTCTTCGACCGGGCGCTCGAGGTCATCGAGCGGGAGCGGATCGACGTCATCTTCCCGACCTCCGGGTTCGACACGCTGATCTACAGCCAGCGGAAGGCCGAGCTCGAGGCGCGCGGCGTCACGGTCGCGATGAGCGACTGGCCGGTCGTCGAGAGCTGCATCGACAAGTGGATGTTCTACCAGCGGACGCACGAGCGCTTCCCGCTGCCGCGCACGACGCTCGATCCGGAAGCGCGCCACGACTTCCCGTGCTTCGTGAAGCCGGTGCGCGGCAAGGGGGCGCGCGGCATCGCGCTGTGCCGGAACGAAGGCGAGCTCGCGGCCGAGGTTGCGAAGCGCGACGACCTGATCATCCAGGACTACCTTCCGGGCGAGGAGTACTCGATCGACTGCCTCTCGGATCTCGCGGGAAAGCCGCTCGCCGCGGTTCCGCGCGAGCGGATCGCCGTCAAGGAGGGAATCTGTGTGAAGGGCCGCGTCGTCCGCGACCCCGAGGTCGAGAAGACGTGCTTCGAGCTCGCCGCGTTCCTCGGGATCAAGGGCCCGAGCTGCATGCAGATGAAGCGGGACGAGGACGGTCGCATGCGCTTCGTCGAGGTGAATCCGCGCATGGGCGGCGCGACGATCTTCGCTTCGCTCGCCGGCGTGAACATCGCGTGGCTGCTCCTCGAGCTCGCCTGCGGACGCGAGGTCGCGATCGAGCCGTTCCGCGAGATCACGGTGCTCCGCTTCTATGACGAGGTTGTCGTATGAAGGTGCTGGTCTTTGGATCCCATCCCGACGACATGGAGATCGGCATGGGCGGCACCATCGCCAAGCACGTCGCCGTCGGCGATCACGTGGTGATGGTCGTCGGCACGGTTCCGTCGCAGCCCGAGCGCCGGAAGGCCGAGGCGCGGCGCAGCGCCGAGATCCTCGGCGGCGAGCTCCGCTTCCTCGAGATCGAGTCCGAGGAGTTCGTGTACGACCGCCGGCTCGTCGGCCAGGTCGACCGCATCCTGAAGGAGCTCGATCCCGACCTGATCTACACGCACTGGGACCAGGACTCGCACCAGGACCACAACAACCTCTCGCGCGGAGTCATCTCCGCGACGCGGAAGAACCGGTGCTCGCTCCTGATGTACGAGCAGACGATCCCGGGCGGCATCGTTCCGGGCGGCTTCAAGGCGCAGTCCTTCGTCGACATCTCCGACTTCATCGACCGCAAGATCGAGAGCATCCGCGCGCACGAGTCGCAGCACGACGTGAACGGAGACCTCTGGCTGCAGGGCGTACGAGGGCGAGCGAGCTATCGCGGCTTCCAGATCAACGTCGCGTACGCGGAGGCGTTCGAGGTCGTGAAGGAAATCGAGGTCATCTTCCGCCACCGGCGGTAGTGCGACCACGGCGCCGTCCATGCGCGCGACTGCAACCCGTCCTCTGCGCGAGGAACCGCGCTCCGCTCGCAAGCTCGCCCAGGGATTGCTCCGGCAGGGCTGGCCGGCTCCGTGCGTCGAGCGGTTCCTCGACGAGGCGCGCTCCGTCCGCTTTGCGCGCGGACGCGTCCTCTATCGAGAGGGAAGCTCCGCGAGCGACCATTTCTGGCTTCTCGACGGCGTCGCGAAGCTTTCCGTGCCGGGCGCGCTCGGAAAGCGTGTGCTCGTCTCCCTCGCGAAGCCGGGCGCTCTTCTCGGAAGCCATCTCGCCGTCGGCGGACGGAGGCTCGAGGAAGCGTGCGCACTGACCGAGGTGCACGCGGCGCAGCTCGGTGCGCCGCGCTTCCGCGAGATCACCGCCGATCTTCCCGTCGAGGTCCTGCAGTCGATGACGCGCGGTACGCTCGATCACTTCTCTCGAACGTTCGCGCGCACGGTGAAGCTCCTGACGCTCGATCTCCGCGGCAAGCTCGCGCTCGGCCTCGCCGACGTCGCCGACGGGTTCGGGGTGCTCGACGCGGACGGGCGGCTCCTCAAGATCCGTCTGACCCACGAGGAGCTCGCGGATCTCGCCGGCGTGTCGCGCGCCCGCGTCACCAAGACGCTGCGGGAGTTCGTTCGCGAAGGGCTCGTCGTCCGGCGCGGGCGTGACCTCGTGGTGCGCGCGCGCGAGCTGCGCGAGGTGTACGGCGCATGAGCGCCCGCGGCAGCGGCCTTCGCTTCGTCGCGGTGCTCGCGCTCTTCTTCGGAGCGCTCGCGACGCAGGCCGCGTGCGGCCGCCGTCCGGTTCGGCCGACGGACGAGAGCTCCAGCGAAAGGGCCAAGCGCGACGCGATCGATCCGGAGCGCGTGCACGCGGTCTTGATCAACGGCGGCGCGAGCCGCGCGATCAACTATCAATCGCATCTCATCCACCTCCGCGGCGTGCTCGACGTGCTCGAGGACGCCGGCGTCCCGGAGGACCAGATCGTCGTCTTTTCGAGCGACGGCGAGGACCCCGGCGCGGATCTCGCCACGAGCGAGCTCCGTCCCGAGGGTGACGACGGCTGGCTCCTCGACGGGACCTGGCTCGAGCCCGCGATCGGTCGCCCGATCGAGTACCGCAGCAGCGAGATCGAGGGCTACACGCTCCGGCCGGCGACGAAGGAGGCGATCGCGGCGTGGTTCGCGAAGGACGGACACGCGCTGCAGGACGGCGACGTCCTCCTCTTCTACGTAACCGACCACGGCATCCCCGGCTCCGAGGCGGAGGGCGCGCGCGGCAACTCGCTCCTGTTGTGGGGGAAGGGCGCCTCTCTCACGGTGGACGAGCTGTCCGGCCTGATGAGCGGTCTGCCCGCGGGCGTCCGCACGGTCGCTCTGATGTCGCAGTGTTTTTCCGGCGGCTTCGCGCAGCTCGCGTACGGCGAGGACGATTCCCTGCCGAGCGGCGCGGTCTGCGGGTATTTCTCGACGACCGACGACCGCGAAGCGTACGGCTGCTATCCGGAGAACCGCGGCGATGCGAACGTCGGCCACTCGATCGACTTCCTCGCCGGGCTGCGCGAGACCGGCGCGTTTCCCGCGGCGCACGTCCACACGCTCGTCAACGATCACACGCCCGACGTGCCGCTGCGGACGTCGGACGAGTACGTCCGCGTGCTCCTCGACCAGGCCGCCTTCTCCGAGGGACGGAAGTCCGTCGAGTACGCCGACGCTCTTCTCGAGGAGGCGTGGAAGGATCCGAGCCGCTACGAGCCCGAGATACGGCTTCTCGACCGCATCGGCGAGACGTTCGGCTTCGCGAGCCCGCGGAGCCTCGCCGAGGTCGAAGAGCGGCTGGAGCAGCTTCCGCGCGTCGCGGACCCACTCGATACGCACGCGACCGCCTGGCACGACTCGCTCGGCGACCTGTCGCAAGCGAACTTGAGGCGCTTCCTTGCGGACCATCCCGCGTGGAGCGAGCGCGTCAAGCCAGAAAAGCTGAAGGGCCTCGACGCGCGCGAGGCGCGGAAGCTCGGCTCCGAGCTCGTCGCGGCGCTCGGACCGCGGACCCACCAGGACGCGGCGACGTACGATCGGCTGAAGACGCTCCGCCAGCGCAGCAAGACCGCGACCGACGTGAACTACCGAATGCAGGTGCGCGAGGCGGCGCTTCTCCGCATGCAGACGGTGCTGCTCGACGTCGCCGCGCGGGTTTATCTCGAGAAGCACGCCACACCGGAAGAGCGACAGGCCCTGGCGGCGCTCGAGCAGTGCGAGGACCTGACGCTTCCCGTGTCCGGAGACGTCGCGCGCCCGGCGATCGAGCGTCCCGCGTTTCCCGCATGGTCCGACGATCTCGGGGTCGCGCGCACGGTCCTGCCGGCGTGGATGGGCATCCAGTTCGGTCAGGCGGAAGCCGGCGTGCGGAAGCAGCGCGGCTTCTCCGAAGGCGCGGTGTCCGTGCGTCAGGTGTACCCGGGCTCGCCGGCGGAAGCCGCGGGGATCGAGCCCGGCGACGTGATCCTGGGGCCCCCCGAGGCGCACTTCGCCGAGCCTCGCCAGATCCGCGAATGGACGATGCTCTCTCGCATCGACGAGCCGCGTCCGCTCGAGGTGCTGCACGACCAGAAGGTCGTTCGTCGGACGCTCGTTCCGAAGGCGCATCCCGGGCAGTTCCCCGAGCTTCCGGCGCCGCCGAAGGCGGGCGACCCGGCGCCGCCGCTTCGTCTCTCCTCCTATCGAGCGGAGCTGCCGCAGACGCTCGCGGGCGGCGAGCCGCACCTCTTGTTCTTCTGGGCGACGTGGTGCGCGCCGTGCAAGGCCGCGCTTCCGGAGGTGATGGCGTTCGCGAAGGCGCGCGGCGTGCCGGTCGTCGCGATCTCGGACGAGGACGAGAGCGCGGTCGACGCGTTCTTCGGCAGCTACAAGGCTCCCTTCCCCGAGACCGTCGCGCTCGATCGCAGCCGCGCGACCTTCCTCGCCTACGGCGTGAGCGGCACGCCGACGTTCGTTCTCGTCGACGGGAAGGGGCGCGTGCAGAGCACCGCGACCGGCTACAGCGCCGCGAAGGGTTTGCAGATCGACGGCTGGACCTGGAACGAGCGGCCCACGGGCTAGCTCTTCACTTTACGGTACTGCCCGCGTGGGCTAATACCGCGACTTTTGTTCGGAGGGGGAGACATGCGTCACGCACGGAGCGTATCGTTCGCCATCCTGCTCGGTCTCGCGAGCGCCGGGACGTCGGCTGCGGCCAGCTTCCAGGTCGACTCGACGGCCGACTCGCCGGCCGTCAAGCCGGGCAGCGGCAAGTGCGAGTCGAAGGCGGGCGGTTGCACGCTCCGCGCGGCGATCGAGGAGGCGAACGCGACCGAGCTCGCCTCGACGATCCAGATCCCGGCCGGCACGTACAAGCTCGCCGTCCCGGGTGCCGGTCCGAACTTCGCGCAGTCGGGCATCCTCCTCCTCGACGGCGAGATCACGATCTCCGGCGAGGATTCGCAGAGCACGATCATCGACGGCGCCGGCTTGAACCGCGTGTTCGAGATCGCGCTGGGCTCGACGATCTCGATCTCCGACGTGACGATCCAGGGCGGCCTCGCGAAGGGCGCGGACGGCGGCGGCATGCTGAATCGAGGCAGCGTCACGCTGACGGACGTCCTCTTCAACGAGAACCGCGCGCGCACCGATCCGGGACAGGCGAACGGGCGCGGTGCAGGGCTCTTCAATCAAGGCCAGGCCAAGCTGCAGAACGTCAGCTTCACGCGGAACAGCGCGGACGGCCGCGGCGGCGGCATCTACAACGGCACCGGCGCGACGGTCGAGATGATGAACGGCCAGCTCTTCGCGAACGGCTCGAAGACCGACTCGGGCGGCGGCGTCGCGAACGAAGGAACGATGAAGGCCGGGATCGTCCTCTTCCGGAAGAACATGGCGAACGACGGCGGCGGGATCGACAACATCGAGGGAAAGCTCGACCTCTTCGACGTGTCGATGGTGCAGAACGGCGCCGGTGCGAACGCCGGCGCGATCCGCAACTCCGGCGACCTCTCGATCGTCAATACCACGATCGGGATGAACCAGGCCGGCGTGTCCGCGGGCGCGATCGAGAACCGCGCCAAGGGCAAGTTGAAGATGAACAACGTGACGATCGCCCGCAACGAGGCTGGCTCGGAAGGGAAGGGCGAGGGCGGCGGCATCCTTTCCGGGAAGGACGGCCAGATCACCGTCGCGAACAGCGTGATCGCGGGGAACGCGGTCCGCACGGTCGCTTCGGATTGCTCGGGCACGCTCCAGTCGCAGGGATACAACCTCCTGCAGAGCGAGGCCGGCTGCACGCTCGCGGGTGAGAAGTCCGGGAACCTGCTCGGCCAGTCGCCGCAGCTCGGCAAGATCGGCCCGAACGGCGGACCGACGCCGTCCTTCCTGCCGAATCCTTCGAGCCCGATCATCGACGCCGCGAACCCGGCGAAGCCGACGGGCGCGGACGGAACGTGCGCGGGCGCGGACCAGCGCGGCGTCGCGCGTCCGCAGATGGGAAAGCAGGGCGCCGAGCCGCGCTGCGACATGGGCTCGATCGAGCGCAAGAAGGACGACCGTACCACGAACGCGAAGCCGTACTTCCCGTCGAAGGGCGAGCCGACGTCGTCTCGCGCGCAGGCCGATCGCGAGCCGGCGTAGCCCGACTCCTCCGGCAGCCGCGATGGAACGCACGACCGGCAGCGAGGGCCGGGGCCGGACCGTCCTCGTCCTCACGTACCGTTGGCCGCCGCAGGGTGGCGGGGGAGTGCAGCGCACGCTGAAGCTCGTCAAGTATCTCGCGGGTCTCGGCTGGCGCCCGGTCGTCCACACCGTGGCGAATCCGTACTCGCGCCTCTGGGACCCGACCCTCGCGAGCGAGATCCCGGAGTCGGCCGTCGTCTACAAGACTCCGACGGTCGAGTACGAAAGCCTGCGTCTCGGTGCGGCGAACCTGGCGGGACGGGCCCTACGCGCACTACGCGGCGGCAAGTCCGAGAAGGGTTCGAGCAAGAGTGCGGGCGGTGGAAGCAAGGCGCCTCCGGCGGCCGCCGCGAGCCTCGACGAGGTCGGAACGCGCGAGAGCCGTCGTCAGGCCGGGCTCGCGGGCCGCGTCGAGGACTGGATCTGGTCGCGCCTCCTGATTCCCGATCCGCAGATCGTGTGGTCGGCCGCGGCGTTCGTGCGGAGCCTCGCGATCGCGCAGAAGGAGAACCCCGCGGTCGTCTACTCGAGCTCGCCGCCGAACTCGCTCAACGTGATGGCGCTGGCGCTCGCGCGGCGCCTCCATCTCCCGTGGATCGCCGACATGCGCGATCCCTGGACGGACGGTCTCCGCCGGCGGCAATGGTACCCGGACCATCCGGGCCGGCAGCGTCGCGAGGAGCGCTGGGAGCGGCAGATCTTCGAGAACGCGACCAACGTCCTCGTCACGACCGATCCGGCGCGGCAGACGTTCCTCGACAAGTACCCGTGGTGTCCGCCCGAGCGTGTCCGCGTCCTCACGAACGCATTCGATCCGGCCGACTTCGCGCAGGTCTCGAGCGAGCGACGACTGCTCGAGCCCGGCCATCTGCATCTGAGCCTCTCCGGAAACGTCGAGACGATGTTCGACCTCGGACCGTTCCTCGTCGCGGTGCGGGGGCTGATCGACGCGGATCCGGCCGCGCGGGAGTTTCTGCGGGTCAACTTCCTCGGCACGAAGCGGCAGCTGCGGTACGACGAGGCGATCGAGAAGCTCGGCATCGGGGACGTCGTCCGCTTCCACGCCTACATGCCGCACGAACGGGTCGTGCAGCTCGTGTCGGAGAGCGACGCGTTGATGCTCTGCCAGATCCCCGCGCAGGAGTCGGGCGGCGTCAAGCTGCCGGGCAAGATGTTCGAGTACCTGTTCACGCGGAAGCCGATCCTCGCGCTGACGATTCCCGGCGCGACGCAGGAGATCCTCGACCGCGCCGGCGTCGGCCGCGTCGTCGATCCGAACGACGTCGCCGGGATCCGCGCGGAGCTCTCACGCTTCGTCGACGAGTACCGCCACGGCGGGATCCGTGCCGTCGCGAACGAAGCCGTGATCGAGAGCTTCGATCGGAGCGCTCAGGCGCGCGTCGTCTCGGACCTCCTCAGCGAAGCGATCGCCGAAGGCCCCCGCCGCGGCTGATGGCCGCGGATTCTCGAACCTCCGCGCGCGGAGCGCGCGGCCGGTGCTGCGGGCGAGCGGGGGAGTGGAGAAGGCTCGGCTTTGCCGAGCCTTCGGCGAGGGGGCAGTGCCCCCTCGCTTGCGATCAACCGTGGAGAAGGCTCGGCTTTGCCGAGCCTTCGGCGAGGGGGCAGTGCCCCCTCGCTTGCG
>VGTG01000023.1 GCA_016874795.1 Deltaproteobacteria bacterium
AGATGTCGGGGGTCGGGGGAAGTGACGAAGCCCGCGGGTCCGACGACCAGCGTCGCCCAGGGGCGTCCGTACGCGTCCCGGGCGCCCACGACCAAGAAGGGGAGCGCGGCATGGAACGCACGATGCTGTTCGGGGAGATGGTCACGCACGACCTTTCGCGCCCAGCCCTCGATGTCGCGCACGCCGAGGCGCTCCTGCACGCGCCGCTCGCCGGCATGGAACGGCGAGGCCGAAGCGACGGCAGGGATGCTCGGGTCGGTCATGGTGCGACCATGCGCCTCGGTTCCTCTCGCAACAATACTCGTTGTCGACAGGAGACTATTGCTATATCAGCAATAAACCTCGATGGACCGCCTCGACGCCATGGCCGCCTTCGTCGCAGTCGCGGAGCTGCGGAGCTTCACCGGAGCCGCGCGACGGCTCAGGGTCTCCCCTCCGGTCGTGACGCGTCTGATCGCCGGGCTCGAGGAGCGCCTCGGGGTCCGCTTGCTGCAACGCACCACGCGCTCGGTTCGGCTCACCGACGGCGGAGCCCGCTACATCGAACGCGCACGCCGCATCCTCGCGGACGTTGCCGAGGCCGAGGGCGCCGCGCAGTCGGAGGACTCGGAGCCGATGGGCCGCTTCGCCCTCACGGCATCGAACCTCTTCGGACGTCTCCATGTCACGCCGGTGCTGTCGAGGTTCCTGGACCGGCACCCGAAGGTCGTGGCCGAGTTGATCCTCTCCGACCGCAACCTCAGCCTCGTGGACGAGGGGATCGACCTGGCAGTTCGCATCGGCTCCCTCGAAGACTCCACCCTCGTCACCCGCCGTGTCGGCGGGACTCGACGCGTCGTGGTGGCCGCGCCGGCGTACCTCGCTGGCCGGCGCCGACTGCGCACGCCCGCTGACATCGCCGCACACCAAGTCGTACAGTTCACCGGGATCACGCCGCGGCCCGAATGGCGCTTCTTCGGCTCCGCGTCCGATACCCCCGTGCCGTTCACTCCGGCGTTCGTGACCAATAGCATCGACGCCGCCATCCACGAGACCGAGCGCGGCCGTGGTCTCTCCATGCTGCTCGCGTACCAGGTCGCGCCTGCCGTGCGGCGCGGGCGCCTCCGCGTCGTACTCGCGAAATTCGAGCCGCCACCGCTCCCGATTCACCTCGCCTATCCGAGCAAGCAGCTCCTTTCTGCGAAGGTTCGCGCCTTCGTCGATCTGGTCGCGACCACGTGCGACTGGCAGTTCGTCACACCGTGAGGTCGCGGCGCCCTCGGGTTCGCTTCACCTGATCACGCCCTGTGGTAGGTCCGCCCTGGTGACGGTGAAGCGCGCGCGATGGACGGCACGCGTGCCCAGGTTCGCGGTCGCGTCCGGCGCGCTGCTCACGTGGAGCTCGCTACGTGGAGCGCGTCGTGTTGATCGACACACCGAACGCAGGCTCGGCCGAAGCACTCTTCGATCTCGTCCAGGGAGAGCGCATGGGCCCGCTGCTACCCTCGTATCCTCCTGCGGTGATCGGCAGCTTCCCTCCGTGTACCAACTCCTACCCCGTTCGCGGCACAGTGCCGTTAGGCCTAGCCTGCCGGCTCGACTCGCCAATTGCGCGCTCGCGAGCGCTGTGAGACAAGGAGGGGGCACGAAAGGAACCTGTCCCCGCCCGCCTGCCCCGATCCCCTCGCAGGGGAGCGCGGACTCGACCCGCAGGCGCTGGGAGCTCGCCGATGCGACTGGGGAAACGAGGCATCGCAGTCACGGGCCTCCTCGTCTGGATGTGCCTCTTCGGGCCAGCCGCATCGGCCCGGGCCGGAACCTGGGTCCAGAACGTCACCCTCTCGCACGACGGCATCACCCGATACTTCGATTACTACGTGCCCGACGGTCTGCCGGCGACGCCCGTCCCGCTCCTCTTCGTGCTGCATGGGGGCAAGCAGAGCAACAAGCTCCTTCCGTTCTCGGCCTACGTCGAGATGCAGGACATCGCAGACGATGAGGCGATGATCCTCGTGCAGCCGAACGGCACCGATCCGACGACGGGCCTCTCCGGCCCGAACGGCAATTTCAACTGGAACGACTGCCGCGCCGACGCTGGAGGCTCGACGACGACCGCCGATGACGTGGGCTTCATCGGCGCGCTGATCGACTGGGCCGCCGGCGCCTTCGCGATCGACCTCGACCGCGTGTACGCAACCGGACCTTCGAACGGCGGATTGATGTCCTACCGACTGGCCTTCGATCTCTCCGACCGAATCGCGGCGATCGCGGCGGTGATCGCAAACCTGCCCGCGGACAGCGAATGCGCTGCGGCACCGTCGCAGCCGCGGAGCGTGCTGATCATGAACGGTACGCTGGATGCGTTCATGCCTTTCAACGGTGGTACGGTTCTCCCGGGACAAGGCCTGGTCCAATCGACCGCAGCCACACACGACTTCTGGCGCAGCTTCCTCGGCACGAATCCGGTGCCGGTGTCCGTCAAGCTGCCCGACATCAGAGTGGGCGACGAGAGCACCGTCTCCTCGCAAGCCCATTGCGGCGGAGCGGAGGGTACGGACGTACGGCTCTACACCGTCAAGGGTGGCGGCCATACGATCCCGAGCATCGCCCACCCGGTCCCGCCGAGCGCGAGCTTTCTCGGGCCGCAGAACCGCGACGTCGAAGGTCCTGTGGAGATCTGGCGTTTCTTGAAGCAGCACAGCCGCACGGCCTGCGGCCTCTGCGAGGCGTGGGATGGGGCAACGGCGAGCTGCGTGGCCGCACCACGCTCGGACTGCCGCCGATCGACCCGACCGGCCTCTTCCCTCCTCAGCGTCACCGACAAGAGCGACGATTCGCGCGACAAGATCTCGTGGAAGTGGTCGCACGGCGAAGCGACGGGGCTCGCAGACCTGAGCGACCCCTTCAGCACGAGCGACTACGCGCTCTGCTTGTATGACGAGTCCGGTATGAACCCGGCCCTCCTCTTCCGTGCCGTCGCTTCCGGCGAGCAGGCCGTGTGTGGCGCCCCCTGGCACTGGGCCGCTCTCGCCGGCGGCAAGGGATACAAGTACCTCGACCAGAACGAAATCCCGGAGGGTGTCTTCCAGCTCGACCTGCGAACCGGCGACGCAGGCAAGGCCCGCGTCGCGATCAAGGGAGCGGGCGAGAATCTCTCGGGGAGGAGCTACGGAATGCCCACGCCGCCGCTTTCGTTCCCACTTCGGGTGCAGCTCCAGATCGAAGGCGGCGCATGCTTCGAGGCGTCGTATTCGGGAGCCGGCGCATTGCGGAACGAGCCCGGACGTTTCAAGGCGCGCGCCGACGGCTGACGCAGTGGGGCGGGCTCATCCTGCCTTGCGCAGCGCGGCGGCCGCGAGTGCCGCGCGCATTCCGAAGTACGCCGGCTTGCGTTGCCAGGCGTCGTCGAACGGCAGCGGACGGTCGTTGGGGAAAAACGATCGGAGCCAGGAATAGCGGTCGGACAAGCCCCAGAGCGTGACGCCGGTACACGCGGGCACCCGCGTGCAGGCCTCGACCACGTTTCGGTACTCTTCGCCCTGGAACTCGAGTCGGCTCGGCACGGTGCCGGCGCGGAAAGCCAGCGTCACGTCGAGCTCGGTGAGCTCCACTTCGAGGCCGAGATCGGCGAAGCGTCTCAGCGACGCCTCGATGGTCGCAGATTCGGGATACAGGCCGATCGGAATCAGGCCGACATGCGACTGGAAGCCCACACCGTCGAGCGGGGCGCCGCTCGAGAGCAGCTCCTGCACGAGCGCGAAGAAGCGATCCTGGCGCGGCCCTGGGATCTCGACCCCGTTCTCGTTCACGTACAACCTCGCGCCCGGGTCGGCGGCGCGCGCCAGATGGAGGGCCTCGGCAATGTAACCGGGCCCGAGCAGGCGACGGAACACGTTGTCGTCGAGGCCGTCGGACGTCGGCGGCTCGTGTACGGCGGCAAGAGGCTCGTTCACGACATCCCATTGCGCGATCCGCCCACCCCAACGACCGATCGTGGTCGCCACGTGGTCCAACAGGTAGCCACGCAGCTCGTCGGTAGAGGCCGCGCTCTGCACGTATGCAGGGAGCTGCAACGCACCCCATACGAGCGTGTGTCCCCTCAGGCGGTGCGGGCCGGCGTCGGCGAGAGCCACGACGGCGTCTGCGGCGGCGAAGTCGTAGGCTCCAGGTTGCGGGTGGACGGGGCCCCACTTCATCGCGTTCTCGGCAGTGAGCGATGCGACATCGTGCGCAAGCACGAGCGGATAGCTCGGGTCGGCTGCGACCTCGTGTGGTTCGACCGCCGCACCGATCACGATCCCCGCCTCGTGTCCGAGTGCGCGCAGCCCGCGGATGGTTGCGTCGCCGATGGCGATCCCGGCGAGGCGGAACAGCGCGTCGACGGTGCCTTCCGGAATCGGAGCGCCGGCACAAGCGGCTGGAGGCTCCGCCTCGAGCCGATCGCGAAGGGAGGAAACGGCGCGAGCACGCTCGCTCGCCGCGCGGTCGCGATCTCGCAGAAAAGCGCCCTCGCTCCGAATGGCCCGTCGGCAGTGCGAGGCGAGGGCGGAGACCAACCCGGCGCGGCAAGCAACGCTGCCGGGCAGCGCGGCCGCCGTCGTTGCAACCGCCTCGCTGAGCCGGCTTCCGGCGACATCGCCGGCAGCGCTCCGCGAGGCGCACATGCCGCTCGCGTCGGCGACCTCCGCCTTGTCCCACGCGGTGTCGAGACGCGCCAAGGTGCGGGCGACGCGGGTGTCACGCCGCGGGGCGTCGCCGTCGGAAAGATAACGCGCCTCGACGCGAAGCAGCTCCCCGCACGCGCTGGCAATCGTGGCGACCTTCCGCACGCCGCAGGCGGTGGCCGGAAGGTCGGTCGCGCCCGCCGCGGTGAAAGCGAAAGCGACCGTTAGGAGAACAAAAGGCGAGAGACGCTTCATCGCACCGAGACTCACCATACGATCCCGACGTAAGCAACCATCGGCACCGATGTCTCCATGCAGGCCGGGAGCGCCGATCCACCTGGCGCAGCCTCGGGAACGCCCGCACCGAATGCACCGGCAGCGAAACACATCAAGCCCACCTGCACCGTCCGCGCTGACGTCGCCGTGCGGCGCAACAGCCGGAGACCGGCGAGCTGCGCCGCGAGCACGACCAGCTTCAACGCCGCGAGCCGCCCCAATACCGGTGGGTTGAGCCGCGGGTCGAAGAGCATGAGCCGATGGGCGGCCCGAAACCAGCCGCTTTGAGCGGCTCACACAAAGAATGCCCCCGGCTTTGCCGGGGGATCGCTAGCCTGCATTTCTCACCAGATCACGTCGCGAGGCGGTCGAGAGTGCGGAAGATTCGCGAGCCTCGGACCGGAGGGCGACGCAGGCGTACTTGAACAGTACGTCGAGGAGCCCGGAGGGAGAAGCTCGCGAAGATTCGGTGCTATCGGCCGCCGCAGTAGGTATCTGGTGAGAAATGCAGGCTAGCTGCAGCTCGCGTTCGCGGTCGCGTCGTCGAACAAGTCGCAGTCGCGGCCGAGGTCGTCCGCGAGATTCAGAGCCAGGCAGAGGCGGCAGTCGACGTGCGTCAGGATCGCGGCGTGCGTCGCCTCGAGGTTGCCGGCGACACCGCTGCCCGGCAGCGCCGCCGCGAAGTCGACGCCCTGGTCCGCGCACTGCGTGTCGAGGCCCTTGCGGATCTTGTCGGGCTTCGCGGTGTCGTCACACGCCTTCGCGATCTTGCCGGTCGGATCCGCGTCCATGCAGGACTCGAGCTCCGTCGCGCTCTGGATCGAAAGGTCGGCGAGGCCCGCCTTCTTGCACTTGTTGAACTCCTTGAGCTTGGTCTCCTGGCACTTCAGCACGGACTTCGTGACGGCTTGCTGACAGCGGCTTCGCGCGAAGCTCGCCAATTCCGTCGCGAGGGCGCCGTCGAGGTTCGCGCCGAACAGGTCGTGCGCCAAGTCGGTCTCCTTCTGAATCGCGGCGGTCGTCAGGTCCACGGCGCCGCCGAATGCAAAGTCGGGCAGGACGGTGCACTTGTTGGCCTCGTCGCTGGCGGTCTTGTCGACGGCCTTCTGCACCTTCCCCTGCGCATCGGCGGCGATGCAGGTCTCGGCGGAGACCGAGAGGTTCTTCGCGAAGCTCCTGATGCATCCCTCGACGAGCTTGGACTCCGCTTTCGCGACCTTGGCGAAGTTCTTGTTCATCGTGTTGATGCAGAGCTGCTGCGCCGCGTTCTGCGGCGTGCCCGGCGGAGGCGAATCCGGATCGCACGCGTCGCCGATTCCGTCGTCGTCGCCGTCTTCCTGCGTCGGATTGTCCGCGGCCGGGCAGTTGTCGTCGCCGTCGAGAACGCCGTCGAGGTCGCGGTCGATGCCGATACGCGTGCCCGAGCCCGGCGGAACGCAGGTATAGGTGAGCTCCTGTCCGGGCGTCGCCGCCAGCGCGCGGAGGCTCGCGTCGCTGATGTTCGGCGAAGCGGCACGGTCGGGATCGAACTGGTTCGATCCGAGGTAGAGCCAGCCGCGCGCCTCGCCCGCGATGTTGCCCTTGACGACGAGGTTGCACTCCGTGGCACCGGGCTGCCCGAAGATCGCGAACGCGGTCGTCGCGCGCTCCTTGAAGAGGTCGATGCGCGGGCCCACGGTCGCGGCATTGGTCGGCGTCAGCGTGATCTGCTGGCCGACGATCGGCGCCAGGTCCGTGTCGAACTGCAGCATGAAGTTCTCGACGTCGCGGATCGTCTGCGTGTTCGGGAAGTTGAACACGTTCGCGCTGTGGAAGCGGAAGAGCGTGTCGATCGCGCCGTCGTGCAGGAAGCCGTAGCCGCGGACCTGCGGGCCCTTGTGCCCGTTGTCCCCCGGCGTGATCGCGCCGTTTCGCGGCTGCCCGAAGCGTCCGACCTTGGTGTACATGTTGCGCAGGTGCGCGACCTTGAACTCCTGGGTCTCGCCCTCGAACGTCGAAGTGCCGCCGCTTCCGAAGAAGCCCTGCGCCGGATTGGTCGTGTGGCAGCCGTTGCAGTCGGCGAGGACGTCGCTCGTCGGTCCGAAGAAGAAGGTCTGTCCGGCGAGGGCACTGCCAACCAGGGTGTTGTCGAGCGGTCGCACCGGGTTCGGCGGCGGCGAAACCTCGAGGATGAAGTCGGTGAACGCCTGCATGTCCGCGGTCGGGAGCTCGCCCTCGTCGCGTCCGAGGAGACCGGGGAAGGCGACGTTGAACGAGTTGAACGCCGGCACCGGGTCGAGGTCTCCGCCCGTGCGGTCGCCGCGCCAGTGCATCGGGCCGTGCGTCGCGAGGCCGCGCAGGGTCTGCGTCGTCATGGGGCCCTTCATCGGATGGAAAGGCGTGTTGCAGGGGACGAAGCCGCAGAAGAGGAACGGATTCGGGTTCGCGGTGACGTCGCCGTCGGGATCGCCGAGGTCCCAGGCGAGGCTGTCGAAGTCGCCGAAGACGTGGCACGAGGAGCACGACGCCTCGCCGTTGCTCGAGGTGAACTGCGCGTCGTAGAGAACCGCGCGCCCGTCGACGACCTCTGCCGGCTCCGGATTGTGCAGCGGCAGATGGTCGATCTCCGTCCCGACCGGGCTGCCGGAGACGTCGACGACCGAGATCGAGTTGTCGAAGCGCGTCAGCACGTAGAGGAGGTCGTTCGCCTCGTCGAGGACGAGCCCGGACGGGCCGCCGCCGCTCACGAGGATGTGATCGGCGGCATCCGGCACGAAGCCGTCGTTCTCGATCTCGGCGGTCGAGAAGACGCCGACCTCGCTCGAGCCGAACGCGGCGACGTAGAGCGTCGCGCCGTCGCTCGACACGACCATGTCCGTCGGCGTCGCGAGGCTCCGGCCCTTGACGTCCAAAGGCTGCGGGACCGCATCGTAGTCGATGTGCTTGTTCAAGTGGCGCGGGAGGACGTTCGCGCCGTCGAGGACCGTGATCCGCGCCTCGTGCAGGTGGCCGCGCACCGTCGTGCTGATCGAGCCGGGGCCCTCGAAGCGCACCTCGTTCCCCGCTTCGGTGTTGCTGACGTAGACCTTTCCGTTTTGTGGATTGATGGCCATGTTGAAGAGGATCGTGCCGACGTGCGCGAAGTCGTCCGTCTCGACGGGCGTCGCCGCGTCCGCGTCGATCGCGAAGACGTCGAGATCGGGGAGGTCGAAGCGGACGCCGTTCGTCCAGTTGCGGCCGAGCTCGTCCTCCCAGGTGTTCGTCGTCGGGTCGAGCTTGACGATCAGCCCGACTTCCGGGCCGAGCACGTTCGCATGGTTGCGGTTCGGAGTGGGCAAACCGCCGGGGACCTGGCTCCCGGGGAGGCCGTTCGACACGTGGATGTTGTCGGGCAGGTTGCACGGGGCCGCACCGAAGCCGCCGTTGCACACGATCGACTCGTCGAGGCTCGTCGTCTGGTTGCCGGAGTGGAAGACCGCCGCATAGACGGTCGAGCCGTCGGCGGTCGCGGCGAGCGCGCGCGGCGTGTCGCCGAAGAGCGTGACGATCGCGAGCTCGTCGCCCGTCAGGCTCGTCCCGAGGTTCAGCGCATTGAACACCCACACGTCGGCGCGGCCGACGCCCTCGGTCGTGAACTGCGGATCGACGGGGCTGTTCTGTCCGCGGTGCGCGGTCGTGATGAAGGCGCGCGTGAAGGGCGTGCCCGGTCCGCCCTCGCGCGGTCCCGCGAAGACGATGTCTCGCGGCTCGTCGCCGACGAGGAGCGACCGCGTCACGCGCGGCGGGCTCGAAGCGACGTCGACGACCGAGGCGCTGTCGGAGAGGTGATTGACGACCCAGACCTCGCCGTCGCTTCGTGCCGCGACGGAGCAGGGCTCGAGGCCGACCGGAACGGAGCCTGCATGCGTGAGCCCGCTCGCGGAGACGTCGAAGATCTCGAGCTGGTTGTCCGGCGTGTTCACCGCGAAGAGCCGCGTGCCGTCGGGCGAGAGCGCGAGCGGGCGGACGTGGCCGGTCTCGAACGACCAGAAGGGACCCTTGGCGCGAGCTCCGGCAGGCGAGAGAACCAGCAGAGCCGTGACGGCGATGCCTGTGAAGATTCGCATCCGAAGAAGCCCCCCCGCTCTCCGTCGACCCCGACCAGCCGCTGGCCGGCGCGAGGCGCATCCTACCCAAAAGGCCGTCCGGCGTGCCAGCGAGAAAGGCGCTCCGTTTCCCGAGACGCCGAGCGCAGATTCATGAGCTTCGACCGGAAGGCGATGCGTACGCATGACACTGTGACCGTTGACGAACTGGTCACCGCCGTGAACAACGCCCTCGACGGCTGCCCGCGGTAGCCGCCGAGAGACGCCGGGTTCACGCGCCGCAGTCGACGCGACGTTCGAAGACGAACTCGTTGGTGAGATGGCCGGTTTCGTACTCGCGGCCGCGCTGGACCGCGACCGGTGGCGGCGATTGCAGCAGGAACCATCCCGCCTCGAGGGCAGCGGTTCCCGTCGCGTAGGGGGGTTCTCCGTCCGGGAGCGCCGGGCCCCGGCCCGCGGCTCCATCGTGAAAGGCCCAGCCCACCACCGCCGTGGCGAGGTCACCTTCTGCCAGCCAGAGGTAGAGGATCTGTTGCCGCGTGGTCATGACTGCGCGCGCGGCGTCGACGACTCCGCCAGCGTCGCGCGCTGCTCTAGTCGCGTCAGGTAGTAGTCCGCATCGAAGCGATCGTCACCACTGAGGTAGCGCCACAACCGCACACGCTGCACGAGGTCGTAGCGAACCTCGTGGCCGAGCTGCCACTTCTGTTCCTTGCGCAGCACTTGCGCCACGCTGTCGAAGCGCATGGTGGCGAAGCGATGATCGGCGGCGTCGTTGTGATGCGCGGTGAAATCGTCGGTGTTCCACAGCCGCACCTGCGGCACCCGCGGGTTGAGGCGGATCTTGTACATCCAGCGCGTCTTGTCGCTGGGGTTGGCCTCGCCCGCGTGCCACATGCCGTGATGGAAGATCAGGATGGTGCCCGCCGGTCCGACGAAGCGTTCGTCGCCGAGCACATGCCGGTAGCGCGAGACATCCTCGGCGCGCACGCGGCGCAAGTGCGTACCGGGGACGAACCGGGTGCCGCCCTCTCCCGCGCCCACCGCGTCCGGAAAATAGAAGAGCTGAATATCAAAGGTCGGATCGGGCGTGTCGAGGATCGCGTCGACGTGCAGATGCTGCCAGTGCGGCATCCGCGGTGGCAGCATGTGGACAAAGTCGTGATCAAAGAGCGGGTCGGCGCCGACCAGCGACTCGATGATGCCGCGAACCGCAGGCAGGCGCAGCACCTCGCCGAGCGCGGACGGGGCCGGGTAGCATTGCGACAATGGGGTCAGGCTCGGCGGACGGGCGACGGCATCCTCCGACGGCGGCAGCCCGATCGCTTGCGGCAGCTTCGTCGTGGCCAATTGCGCCAGCTCCGGCAGGACGCGCCGGTTGAGGGCGTCCGGCACCAGCGCATCGAATCGCAGGTAGCCATCCACCACGAAGCGGGCGACTTCCAGAGTGGTCAGTCGATGATCGGCGGCAGGCATGGTCAACTCCTCACGCGCCGCCAACGTGCCCAAAGCCCGGGAGTTTGTCGAGGTGCCGCACGACAGGAGACCGCCGGAGGCCGAAGCGTTCTGCGTGGCTCATCCGCTCCTCGAGTGCGCGAGGCTAGCGTCTCCCGAGAGCAGCGCGCAAAACGAGCGGCGTGATGCGCCTCAGGGCATGGCGCGGCTCGCACCGCACCGCCTGCGCCAGGCCTACCAAGGCTCCGCGAACGTCGCCAAAGGCGTACAGGGCACGCGCTTGCCGCAGAGCGACCGCGGCGAACAGCTTCGGATGCGCGTCGAGCAGGTTTCGGTGCCTGGTTACCAGGCGATCGTAGTCCGAGCGACGGCGCGACCGATCGCGCGACAGCCTCGCTCCTGCGTGCACGAGCTGTCGATAGGTGACGACGGGCAAGCCGAGGATCGTGCACACCTGGTTTAGCCTGAGAAAGAGCTCCGTATAGGGAAGCGCGGCGAGCGACTCGTCGAAGCCGCCGACCTGCCGCAGCAGCTCGCGCTCGACCACCAGCGTCTGCTTGGAGAAGAACGACAGCCGGGGCTCGATGTCGGCGAAGCCGAAGAACGAGCCGCGCGAGAGAGTCGGCGGAAAGTGCGTCTCGATGACGTCGCCATGCTGGTTCACTTCCTCGAGGCCAGAGATCACTGCGACCGGCCGCGGCTCCCTCGTCCTCAACAGCGCATCGATCGAGACCTCCGCGAAACACGGTAACAGCTCGTCGTCGTCGTCGAGATGAGTGATCCAGCGTCCGCGCGCGCCCGCGGCACCCGCGTTGCGCGCGGCCGCAAGACCGCGGTTCACCGGTAGCCGGAGAACAGTGAGCTTCGGGTGCGTCGGGAGGTCGACCGGCTTCGTCGAGCCGTCGTCGACCACGAGCACCTCGATGTCCTCGACGGTTTGCGAGAGCGCGCTGCGCACGGCGCGCGGCAGGAGCTGCGGCCGGTTGTAGGTCGTGATGATGATCGTGAGCGGGCAACTGCTCTTGGTGCTCACGGCCGTGAGTGACCGTTTCCCGCGGGCATGCCCTGGACGTGGCTGCGGAGCGCCGCTCTGATCTCGCCGTCGAGCGACGCCGCCGCCGCGTGACGGAGAGCGTGGTAGCCCTGCATCAAGAATGGTTTCGGATCGTCCGCCGACCAGACCGCGAAGATCTTCGGCCGCCCGTAGGGCGTGAGATACTGCCGGACGCTCGCTCCCTCGACCGCGCGATGGAACAGCCCGTAGTAGAGGTCGTCGAGAAGGTGGATCCAGACTCCCCCCCAGCCGTTGAACGCGGCGGAGACGTTCTCTCCGAGCACCGATTCGCGCCAGGCGAGCAGCGGGTAGTTCACGCCCGCTCGCTGGGCGAGCCCCTGGATCAGGAACGAGCGGCCGTTGATCTCCATCAGACGATGGCGCCCGTCGCGGGGATCGAGCTTGTACTCGACGCTCGCCATCCCACGCCACCCGATCCGGCGCAGGAGAGCGAGGGTCGGCTCGCGCAGCTCGCTTCGGCTCGCCACCTCGGCGACCCGCGCCACGCCGAAGAAGGGCGGGCTCTTGCGCAGCTTCCTCGTGCAAAGCTCCGCGGCCGGGTCGCCGTATCTGTCGATGTAAACCGTGTAGCTGTAGAACAGGTCGTCGGGGCCCGGCACGAGATCGATGATCTCCGCGCGCAGCGCGGCGGCGAGCACGTCTTCGACGCGGCGCCGGAGCTCATCTCGATCGTGGGCGACGAACAGCTTTACGCCGAAGCGCACCACGAACGGGCGGCTCTCGACGGGCTTGACGACGACCGGGAATACGACGTCGTCGAGTGCGGCGGTCTCCAGCGAGGCTTCGCCGTACGAGCGCGGAGCATCGACGCCGACCTCTCGCGCTGCGGCGTAGGTCAGGTCCTTCTGCATCACGTGCCGGATCGTGTCCCAGGGAGGCGTCACGATGCGATACCAGCGCTCGAGACGCTCGCGGTGCCGCGCGAGAAGGATTGCGACTTCGTCGAGATTGGTCAGGACGACCCGTCCCCGCCATCGCCGCGCTTGCCGCTCGAGCAGGTCGAGGACCGACTCGGGATCGGCCTGGACGTCATCGAGTCGATGCGTTTCGCTCGCCCAGCGCGAGTAGGGCGCGACGTCGCGTCGGTCCGTCGCGACGACCGCGACCGGAATGCCGTGCGACGCGAACGCACGCAGCGAGCTGAGCCCCGTGATCGAGCCGCCCACCACGATGGCGCCGCATTCCGAGCGAGCGCTCACGGAGCGGACCAGCCTTCACGCAGCGACCCGTAGCAGAAGCGCACCGCGGCCTCGACGCGGCGGCTCGGCCGGGGCGTAGATCGTCGTCGTGGCTGCGTCCGTCAGCGCAGCGCCCTCGTCTCACTCGGCTCGGACTCTCGCACGGGCCGCGTGCTCTTCGGGCCGCCGCGCGGGGGGCTCGCGCGGGCCGGGTCGAGTCGCATCTGATGATGCGCGAGCTTCACCGCTTCACCTCGCCGGAGCAGAGCCGCCGCGTTCTTCCATGAGCCGATGCACCTCGTCGAGGACCGCCGGGACACGCTGCACTTCGTCGACGACGACCCACCGAGGCGGGGTCGGCAGGGCGTCGAGACGCTCCGTGAGCTCGCCTGGGTTGCGGGTGAACGCCGGGAACTCGCCGCGCTTCAGGAGGTCGATCCACCAAACGGGCTGGCCCGCGGGAACCAGTTCGCGTGGAAGCCGAACGGCACGCGCTGGGGGAGCTGTACGCGAGCGACAGGCCCAGAGGTGATGTCGCGAGCGTCGCAGATCAGCACCTCGCTCCGGTTCCTTCCGGAGTCGTGGGACAGGCTCAGGATCCAGCCGTCGTCCTCTGCCCTCCCGGCGGGGTCGGGGGCGAAGACGGCTTCCCCGAGGTGGCCCTCGTCGCCTGCGTACCAGGTCTCCCGTGAGCCGGTTCCGAGATTGTACTTGACGAACGTGTCGAAGTCTCCGGCGATCGCTCCGGCGCGGGTGAACGCCGGCATGTAGAGGCACTCGGTACGCAGCCCGGTGAGGTCGTCGTTGATGCGGCCGAACTCGCCCAGCATGTCGTCGAGGGGCTCCCAGCCGGCGGTGCCCCTGGAGAGATCGATCCAGTACCGTGCCGGCCGCGCGCCGATCGTCACGACGCCCGTCTCCGCGTCGGCGTCCTCGGCCTGCAGGCCGAAGTCCACCTTCTCGTAGCGGCAGCCGGCGAGCTCGATCCGGCCTCCGTCGGCCCAGGCGTTCCAGAAGTGCTGGACGTGGCTCGGCTCGACCTCGAACCAGCGGACCTCGTCGGGTCTGCCGCGGCGAGGAAGAACACCCAGCCGGGTCCCATTCTCGGGGCGCCACGTGACCATCGGCTCGCCGGTGCCCAGCGCCTCGATGTCGAACACCACCGGGCTGTCCATGAAGACGGCGTGATGCTCGGTGATGACGAAGTCGTGCATCATCACCGGCGCGGGCATGTCGAGGTCGACGCGATGCACGAGCGCGCCGGTGGCGTCGGCGACGTAGTAGGTCAGGTACGGCGGAAACAGGTTGTAGGAGAAGAAGCACAGCTCTCCGGTCCGCGGATCGATCCGCGGGTGTGCCGTCATCGCGCCTGCGAGCTTGCCCCCGAAGTCCCACTGACCGACGGTGTCGAGATCGGTCGTGACCTCGGTGGGCAGGCCTTGCTCCCACAGCGCGAGGAGCTTTCCGGCGTGCCGGATGATGTGTGTGTTTGCCCTGTTCTTGACCGGCCCGGCGCCGTGGACCAGCGCCGGGTCCGGGAAGTTCATGACGTCGCTCAGCCCCGGGTAGACGGCGCGCCCGAGCGCGATCTCCGCCATGAGACCACGGGACCGCACCCAGCGATTCCGGTAGATGACGCGGTCCGCAAGGAACTCGATGCCATGCAGCATCCCGTCCCCGTCGAAGGTGTGGTACTTCCCGACGGGCTCGAACATCTGGTTCGGGCCGTTGCGCACGAACCATCCCCGGAGCCTCGCGGGAACCCTGCCCTCGATCTCGCACTCGGTCGGACCGATCTCCCGGTCGACCGGGAACATCTCTCCCCTGAGGTCGAGATGGTTCCCGACGTTCGCCACGTGGCCGCGGAGCAGCTCGGTCGTCACGTCGAATCCTTTCACCCGGCCTTGGGCGCGGCGGCGCCGGCCGGGAGTGTCCGCGCCTGACCCAGGAAGTCGCCCTTACCGAGCGGCACGCCTTGCATGCGGAGCACGTCGTAGGCGGTCGTGACGTGGAAGTAGAAGTGCGGCACGGCGAAGGAGAGGAAGAAGTCTTCCGTCGTGAACGGCAGCGTCACGTCGCCCGCCCGA
Organism: Deltaproteobacteria bacterium; assembly: GCA_016874795.1. Classification (GTDB taxonomy): domain Bacteria; phylum Desulfobacterota; class Binatia; order UBA12015; family UBA12015; genus VGTG01. The sequence continues at coordinate 14,779 of VGTG01000023.1, forward strand.
AAGGTCACCCGGCCTCCCGACAGGGCGTTCACTTCGCCCGCGCCGAGTGCCTCGATCTCGTCCCGCGCGGCCCGCGCGTAGCGCTGCAGGCCTGTGTAGTCGAACTTCAGCGTCAGATCGGGAGCGCCGAAGCTGCCCTCACGCGCGGCCGCGATGGCGACCGATGACATGTGGACCAGCGTGACGATCTGGAAGTGCAGCGGGAGCATGTCCGGATGGATCCGGCAGTCGACGAGCTCGTCGACGTTCCGCCCGGTCGACGCACAGTGCTCGCGGCCCTTCTCGAGGCATCGCTCGACGCCGGGAAGGATCTGCGCGAACGGGCGCACGACCGCGTCATAAAGGGACAGGCTCATCGATGTCCTCCATGGAAGGGTTCGTCTTCGCCGGATCTGCCAGTTGGGGTCGCTCGTCGAGCTCGTTTGGCGGAATAAACTACCTTGAGTATATTTTCGCCCGATCGTGTCGCACAGTGCTGCCGAAGATTCAATCGGGGATCCGCACCGGGCGCGGTGCTGCGCCGGAGCGTCGGCGGGCGAGGCGCCCTCAACCCGCCTGGGCCGTCCGCGTCTCCACGAGCTCGAGGACGGTTCCGTCGGGATCGCGGAGACAGACGAAGCGTGCGTCCACGCCGCTGTCCGGCGGCATTTGGTCGACCATACCCGATCGTGGCGCGAAGCCACGCATGGCCCGTCTCCCGGCGCGCGGCGCGGCGATCCGGAGTCTCCGCAGAGCTCGCGCTGGAGGAGTGCACGCAGATGGCCTGGGACTTCGAGACTGACCCCGAGTTCCAGCGCAGGCTCGACTGGATCGAGCGGTTCGTGCGCGAGGAGGTCGAGCCGCTCGATCTCGTCTTCCGCGGACCGTCGGATCCTTTCGATCCCGCGCGTCACGGACCCGCGCACGCGATGGCGCCGCTCAAGCGGATCGTGCAGGCCGAAGGTTTGTGGGCCTGCCATCTGGGCGAGGACCTCGGCGGCAAGGGCTTGGGACAGGTGAAGCTCGGGCTCATGAACGAGGTCCTCGGACGGAGCCGCTTCGCGCCGACGGTCTTCGGCTGCCAGGCTCCCGACACCGGCAACGCCGAGATCCTGGCGCGCTTCGGCACGCCCGCGCAGAAAAAGCGCTACCTCGAGCCGCTTCTCGCCGGCGAGATCGCCTCCTGCTACTCGATGACCGAGCCGCAGGCCGGCTCCGACCCCGCCGAGTTCACCTGCCGCGCCGAGCTCGTTGGCGACCACTGGGTGATCAGCGGCGAGAAGTGGTTCGCGTCGCACGCGGACTTCGCTCGATTCCTGCTCGTCGTCGTCGTGACCGATCCGTCCGTCCCGATTCACCAGGGTGCGTCGATCCTGCTCGTCGACCGCGACACGCCCGGTCTCGAGATCGTGCGCAACGTGGCGTCGGGGCTGCGTGAGGAGATCGGACGCGGGGTGCACGGCTACCTGCGCTTCACCGACTGTCGTGTGCCGAAGGAGAACATCCTGGGCCGTCCCGGGCAGGGCTTCGAGGTGGCGCAATCACGACTCGGCGGCGGACGGATCCACCACGCGATGCGCACCGTCGGGCAGCTCAAGCGCGCCCTCGACATGATGTGCGAGCGCGCGCTCAGCCGCCGGACCAAGGGCGAGCCGCTGGCGGCGAAACAGCTCACGCAAGAGAAGATCGCCGACTCATGGATCCAGATCACGCAGTTCCGGCTGCACGTGCTCTACACGGCCTGGCTCATCGACAAGCACCAGGCCTACACACGCGAGGTGCGGCGCGAGATTGCCGCCGTGAAGGCCGCGATGCCCGCGGTGCTGCGCGACGTGGTCTACCGTGCCCTGCATCTGCACGGCTCGCTCGGCATGTCCAACGAGACGCCGCTGATGGCGCTCTGGCAGCTCGTGCCGGAGATGGGGATCGTGGATGGACCGACCGAGGTCCACAAGTTCACCGTCGCGAAGGAGGTGCTCCGCGAGCGCGAGGCAGCGCCGGGGCTGTGGCCGACCTACCACCTGCCGGAGCGCATCGCCGCGGCCGAGCGCAGACTCGCCGCCTCGCTCGAGCTCGAGGTCGGGAACCTCTAGTGCACTAGGCCACGAGTGGCGCCTGGGAGGGCGATCTACGATCGGCACGGTGTACCATTGGCTGGTCGACGCCGATGCGCTGGACTTCGACGCCTTGTTCCGCGACTACGAGCGCAACGCCGAGCGCGCGCTCGCGAGGAGCCGGAGGACCCGACGGGCGACGTGCACGGGGCGAGCGGACCGACGATCGGGAGGCGACGATGGGGGCGGTACGACGGACGAGGCTCAACGAGTTCATCTGGCGCAACCACGTGCGCCTCTACAGGGCCACCCGTGGCAGGATCGGCGGATCGATCGGCGGCAACCCGGTGCTCCTGCTGACGACGACCGGCCGCAAGACCGGCCAGCCGCGCACCGTTGCGCTCGCCCACCTCGCGGACAGCGCGACGTGGGTCGTCATCGCGTCGTTCGCCGGTCAGCCCCGGCACCCGGGCTGGTGGCTGAACCTGCTCGAGAACCCGATCGGACGCGTCCAGAAGGGATCGACGATCGTCGACGTGCGGGCGCGCGAAGCCGAGGGCGAGGAGCGCGGTCGGCTCTGGGCCGCCATCTGCAAGCAGGAGCAGGGCTTCGCCGACTATCAGACGTGGACGGAGCGGCGCATCCCGGTCGTCGTGCTCGAGCCGCTCGCGCGCGGGGGCTGAGGAAGCGAGTCACGCAGAGGAGGTGCGATCGATGGACCGTGTACCGAGAGAGAGCCACGACCCGGGTATCCGGGGCGCGATGCTCGTCGACGTCAGCCGGATCGAGTGGCGGGAGCTCGGGCCCGGCGTCAAGTTCAAGCTCCTGCGGTACTGTGACGTCACCGGCGACTGGGTGCTCTACGTGCAGCTCCAGCCCGGGGTGAAGTTCGGACGGCACCAGCACATCACCCCGGCCGAGTTCTTCATCTTGAAGGGCGAGCTGCTGTTCGAGCGCGGCTCCGCCAAGGCCGGAGTCTACGGCTACGAGGAGATCGGCGAGATCCACGAGGAGGCCGCCGGCGGCAGCGAGACCGAGTTTCTCTACTTTGGGCACGGCCCGGTGTCGTTCATCGATGCGGACGACAAGGTGCAGTTCATCGCCGGCCTCGAGTTCTACAAGCGGGCCTGGCAGGGCGACGTGCCGGAGAGCATCGTCGAGCCGAGGTGACATGCTGCCGGAGCGAGAAGAACGCCATCTCGAGCAGACGCGACTGCGAGGGTCATTTCGGTCCGAGAAGATCGCGACGCGAGGTCTCCGATGCGCACACGAGTGACCGAGATGCTGGGGATCGAGTTTCCGATCCTCGCCTTCACGCATTGCCGCGACGTGGCGGCGGCGGTGAGCAACGCAGGGGGCATGGGAGTGCTCGGCGCGGTGGGCCACACGCCCGAGCAGCTCGCGGTCGACCTCGCCTGGATCCGCGAGCGCACCGGGAATCGTCCCTTCGGTGTCGACCTCCTGATGCCGCGCAAATACTTCGGCTCGGACGAGGGCGGACTGGATGCCGCCGCGCTGGCGTCGAGCCTCCCCGCCGAGCACCTGGCGTGGATCGACGATCTGCTCGAGCGCTACGGCGTGGCGGCGACGGCCGAGAGCGACGCCTCCGGCGCGTCCAGCGACCGGGTGATGGCCATCGATCCGGGCTCGTTCGAGCCGCTGATCGACGTGGCCTTCGAGCACGGCGTGCGCCTGCTCGCGTCGGCGCTCGGGAGCCCGCCCGCTTGGTTGATGGAGCGGGCACGGCGCGAACGCGTGCCCGTGGCCGCGCTCGCGGGTCGGCTCGAGCACGCGATTGCGCACCGCGACGCCGGCGTGGACCTGATCATTGCCCAGGGGAGCGAGGGCGGCGGACACACCGGCGAGATCGGCACGATGGTCCTCGTGCCGCAGGTCGTCGACGCGGTGGCGCCGATTCCGGTCCTCGCGGCGGGCGGGATCGCGTCGGGACGCCAGGTCGCCGCCGGGCTCGCGCTCGGAGCCGAGGGAGTGTGGTGCGGTTCGGTCTGGCTCACCACGCACGAAGCCGAGACCGGACCCGAGATGAGGAAAAAGTTCCTCGCCGCGTCATCGAACGACACGCGCCGCTCGCGCTCACTCACCGGCAAGCCGGCGCGCATGCTGCGCAGCGCGTGGACGGACGCATGGGAGGCGCCCGATGCTCCGGCCACGCTGCCCATGCCGCTCCAGGGCATGCTGGTCGCCGCCGCGCAGCGACGTATCCATCGCCTCGCTGGCCAGCCCGGGTCGGGGGCGCACCAGCTCGTCACCTACTTCGTGGGTCAGGTGGTGGGGCAGATGAACGTGGCCAAGCCCACGCGTGCCGTGGTCGCCGAGATGGTGGAGGAGTTCGTCGACACGGCCGAGCGGATCGGCGCGCTGCTCTCCGAGTAGGACGTCGAGCGAGCCGGGGGACGATCCTCTCACTCGGGCCCGGGGCCGCGCCGCGAGGAGCGACGGCGCGATCTCACGCGCGCGGGGCCAGGGCTTCGAGCACCGGCCAGAAGACGGCCGGGCCGCGGGGAACGGGGTTGTAGGGCAGCACCACGACGTGGTCGGCGCCCGCCGCCAGGTGCTCGGCGATGCGTGCGCGGATCGCGGCGGCATCACCGTGGGCGACCAGCGCGTCGATGAGGCGGTCGCTGCCGCCGCTCTGGAAGTCCGCGTCGGCGAAGCCGAGCTTCCGCCACTGTGCGGGGTAGGCGTCGATCGTCAGGTAAGGAGCGAGAGTTTTGCGCGCCGTCTTGCGGGCCTGAGCGGGGTCCTCGCACAGGCAGCAAGGGAGGAAGACGCTCAACACCCGCTCGGGACCGAGGATCGATCGTGCCTCGGCCGTGCGCGCGGGCGGCATCAGATACGTGTTGGCGCCGTCCGCGTGCGACGCCGCGAGCCCGAGCATCTTCGGGCCATGAGCGGCGATGTGCACCGGTGCCCGGTGTCGTGCCGGCGGCGATCTCGCCTCGAGCTCGCGCATCGTGTCGAGGTAGGCGCGCATCCTGGCGAGCGGCGGCGTCCACGCCTGCCCGCGGAGCGCGGCACCCATCGGGTTGCTGATGCCGAGGCCGAGGAGGAACCGTCCGTCGTAGAGCTCGGACAAGGTGCGCGCGTGGTGCAGCATCGCCATCGGGTCGCGGCCGTAGATGCCGGCGATGCCCGTGCCGACGCGGAGCCGCGCGGTGTGTCCGAGGACGTAGCCCGCGAGGACGAAGAGGTCGCGTCCGAAGAGGTCGGGCAGGAGCATGGTCTCGTACCCGAGATCCTCGAGGCGGCGCGCGTACGCGACGATCGCGTCGCGCTCGAGGTGGTCGGTGAAGGCGAGAACGCCGTTGACGCGATCCTGAGTCGACACGGCGCTCACCTCAGCCGACGCGCGGGAAGAGTCTGCTGAAGGCTTCGGTGCAGCGGAGCCAGGCGTCTCGGTCGCGCTGCGCGGGCTCGACGACCAAGTGCTGGAACCCGGCCGCGCGATAGCCGTCGAGCGCCCGCAGGACCGCGTCCTCGCCGTCGCGTAGGACATCGAGGCCGGTGCGCATGGAGAGGGTGAAAGACTCCTCCGGTCGATCGCGCCGCAGCCGCTGGACCACCGCCGCGGCCTGCTCGGGTGGCGTGAACGCGCCGTGCCAGCCGTCGCCGCGCGCGATCGCGCGCCGGTACGCGGCTTCGCTGCGCCCGCCGACCCAGATCGGGATCGAACGACCCGGCTGCGGCTTGGCGCGCATGTCGACGATCTTCGCGCCGGTCGCGGCTCCCGTGAAGTCGATGGGATCGTCCTGCCAGCAGCGGCGCAGGATGTCGATGGTCTCGTCGGTGCAGGCGCCGCGGCGCCGAAACGGCGCGCCGAGGGCGTCGAACTCGCGCTCGAGCCAGCCGCTCCCCGCTCCGACGACGAGCCTCCCGCCGCTCATCAGGTCGAGAGAACCGAGCATCTTCGCGAGCAGGACGGGTGGGCGGAGCGGCAGCACGAGCACCGTCGTGCCGAGCCGGATGCGCGCGGTGGCCGCGGCCGCCCAGGTGAGCGCGACGATCGGCTCGAGGAGGTACGGCGAGGGCGGGTACTCGGCCTGGCGTGGGATGACGATGTGGTCGCTCACCCACACGTCGGCGTAGCCGAGCTCCTCGGCGTGCTTCGCGACCGCGGCGATGGCGGGCGCCGAGGCGGCCCGGCCGCCCTGCGGAAGGTGGATGCCGTACTGCACGATCTCGTCTCCTCAGTGGGGCAGGCCGACCAGCTTGCGCGCGATGATGATGCGCTGGATCTGTCCCGTGCCCTCGACGATGTCCATCGCCTTCACGTCGCGGTAGAGCTTCTCGACCACGTGGTCGCCGCGGCAGCCGATCACGCCGAGGAGCTCCATGCCGAGGCTGGTCGCGTCGAGCGCGACCTCGTCAAGGGCCGGGTGCGGGGCGAGGCGCCCGCCGAGTCATTCCGCCGGGAACCAGTTCGCGTGAAAGCCGAGCGGGACGCGACGCGGCATCTCGACCCGCGCGACCGGTCCGGCGCTCGGCTCGCGCGCGTCGAGGACGACGAGAGCGGACTTCTCCGTGGCTCGGTCGGTCACCATGGTGAGCAGCCAGCCGTCGTCCTCGTCTCGGCCCTCCGGGTTCGGGACGAAGATGTGCTCGCCGCTCACCGCGGTGTCGCCATGGACGAACTGCTGTGAGCGGCCGTTCTCGATGTCGTACTTGACGACGCCATGAAAGTCGAAGTTGAAGTCCCAGCCGCGGGCGATCGAGTTGTACAGGTAGCGCTGCTGCCGGCCGGCGCACCGGTCGTCGATGCGAGGGAACTCGCCCGATCGATCGTCGAACTGCTCGCTCGCGACGTGTCCGGTTTCGAGGTCGAGCGACCATCGCCAAGGCTTCGGCTCTTCCGTCTGCTCCATGCGACTCATCGAGAGTCCGCCGGGCATGGTGTCGAAGGCGGGCGCGAAGATCTCGATGGTGCGGCCGGTCTCCCATGCATTGAAGAAATGCACGACGTAGCAGTTCGGGATCTCGAACCAGCGGATCTCCTCGCCGCGGCCGCGGCGCGGTAGCACGCCGATGCGGGTGCCGTGCTCGGGCTCCCAGCGCACCCCTGGCTCGCCGCGCATCATCGCCGCGACGTCGAACACGGCAGGGGAGAGGAAGAAGATCGCGTAGCTCTCGGTGATCGCGAAGTCGTGGGTCAACATCGAGAAGGGGAGGTCGATCGGCACGCTGTGTACCAGCGCCCCCGATGCGTCGGCGACGTGATACTGCAGGAACGGCGGGAAGGGGGAGTATCCGAAGAAGAGCATCTCTCCGGTGACCGGGTCGAGCTTGGGATGGGCGGTCATCGGGCCCTCCAGCTTGCCCCCGAAGTCGTACTCGCCGAGCGTCGCGAGGTCGCGCGAGAACTCGGTCGGCGGCGCGGCCTCCATGAGCGCGAGGTAGCGTCCGGCGTGGTACACCGTGTGCGTGTTCGCGTTGTTCTTGAGCAGTCCGACCTCCGCCACGACCTGCTGGTCTGGCTGGGTGAATCCGGCGACGCTGCCGAAGCAGGCGTGGCCGCGCTTGCGCTCGGCGAGCAGGCCTCGGGACTCGATCCAGCGGTTCCGGTACCGGGCGCGACCGTCCTCGAAGTAGACGGCGTGCAGCATGCCGTCGCCGTCGAAGGGGTGATAGGCCGCGAGCGGCGGGAATTGCGGATTCGGCCCGTTCCGCAGAAACATGCCGCGCAGCCCGCGCGGCAGCTCGCCGCTCACCTTCAGGTCGCGGTCGTCGCGCTCGTCGAGGACCGGGGCCATGATCCCTTGTAGGAACGGGCTCTCGAACGGCTTCGCGGCTGCGGTCATGTCTCTCTCCTCAGGTCTTCGGAAACAGGGAGTCCTGCATCATCTTGATCGCGTCGAAGGTGAACCACTCGACCGGCTCGACCTCGAAGATCACGCGGTTGGGCGAATCGAGCATCGCGCCGAAGGCTCTCTGACCGGCCGCGTCGCCGGGTACGACCGCGGCGGACAGCGCGGGATAGAACCAATCCTTCGTCGGCCGGTCGTCGCGGATCGCGCAGCGGCCCTTGACGGTGATGCCGCGCGCGGGGCCGAGGCTCGTGCCGACGCTCGACACGGAGAGGGCGACCCGGTCGTCGCGCTCGAGGGCCTTGATGCGCTTGCGCTGTCGTGCGGCGGTGAGCCAGAAGCGGCCGTCGCGCCAGACGTAGCTCATGATCATGCCGATCGGCCAGTGGTCGCGCGTGGCCCAGCAGAACACGCACTCGTTCTGCTCGCGCAGGATCTGCTCGAGCACGGGCGGGTCGATCGGATAGACGTCGACCTTCTCGTAGTGGGTGACCGGCATCTCAGCCTCCGAGAACCCGCGGGTTCCCTTCCTGCCACGTGATGCGCAGGTCGCGCTCGCGAATCCGCCAGCCGTGCGCGGTCCTCACCATTTCGTCGAGGTAGGTTCCGCCGATCGCGGTCGCGTAGCGATGCAGGAGCTCGATGATCTCCATGCGATCGATGAGCGACTCCAGCGTACGCGCCACGCGTCAGACTCGAGAGGGCTCGCCGACGCGGACGACGAGCTTGCCGCGGTTGCCCCCGGCGAACATGCGACAGAACGCCGGCCCGGTCTGCTCGATGCCCTCGACGACTTCCTCGGCGCCGCGCAGACGCCCCTGCTTGAGCCAGCCTGCCAGCTCGTCGATCGCGGCGGGGTACTCGGCGACGTAATCGGTCACCATGAAGCCCTGCAGGAGCGCGCGCTGGGTGATGATCTTGAACATGTTGAACGGTCCTGGCAGCGGCTTCGTGTCGTTGTAACCGGCCAGGGCACCGCACATGACCACGCGCGCCCCGATGCGCAGGTGCGCGAGGGCCGCGTCGAGCGTCGCACCGCCGACGTTGTCGAAGTAGACGTCGATGCCGTCGCCGCAGAGACGGGCGAGGCCCGCCTCGATCCCTTCGCCCGAGCGATAGTTGATCGCGCCGTCGAGCCCCATGTCGTCGACGAGCCAGCGGCACTTGTCGTCGCTGCTGGTCAGCCCGATCACCCGGCTGCCGTGGATTCGCGCGATCTGCGCCGCGACCGAGCCCACCGCGCCCGCCGCGGTGCTGACGAGGACCGTTTCGCCGGGCTTCGGCCGGCCGATGTCGCGCATCCCGAAGTAGGCCGTGAGGCCGGTCGGCCCGAGCACGCCGAGGTAGTGCGAGATCGGCACGGCGGGGTCGGGTGCGAGCTTCGTCATGTAGTCGTTGCCGTCCGCCAGCGAGAAGCTCTCCCAGCGGGTCCGCCCCATGACCAGGTCTCCGGGGGAATAGTCGGGGTGCTGCGACTCCACGACCTCGCCGAGGACGAGGCCCATCACCGGCTGGTTCAGCTCCATGGCGGGGAGGTAGCCATCGCCCGCTCCCTCGTTCATCCACTGGCGGAAGCCGGCGTCGAGCGAGAGATAGAGGTTGCGGATCAGGAATTGGCCGTCCGCGGGGCGCGGAACGGTCGTCTGCACGCACGCGAAATCCCCCTCCCTGGGGGGACCCTCAGGATGTGCGCGGAGAACCACCTGTGTGTTGACGCGCGAGCTCATCTCCTGATCGGAACCTCCATCGATCCACCGGCGTCTCGGCAAGCCAGCCATTGGCCACGCGCTGCATCGTCGTGGCTGCGGCCTAGGCACGCGTGCGGATGCTCTTGCGATGCACCGGAACATCGGTGCCGATGCGCACGCGTATCGAGGATTGGGCGGGGTATCAACGGGGTGCCTCGGCGTCGGGCGCGAGATGCTCGAGATCGAAGGTCCCGAGCGCGCAGGCACCACCGGAGGGCCGCAGGACGTGGATGACGTCGAGCTCGCAGAGCTGATCCGTCGAGGTCCGGAAGGCGAAGCCGCCCTGCATCTTCAAGCCGAAGCAGGGGGAGGGCAGGCGGCTCCGGATGATGGTGCCGTCGGTCAAGTGCAAGCGGATGGTCTGGTTGTCGACGATCTCGCTGCGCTCGATGCGGGCGATCGACACGCACGGACGAGCCGCAGGCAGCGCGCCCCCGGGGGGCACCGAGTGTGCGGAACGGGGCTGGTGGTCGGTCGCGCCACACGCACAGAGCGCGAGCGCGACCGCGAGGCCGCGCGCCGGGCGCAGACCGCACCGGCGCGCGGCCGAGCACCGGCTCGGGCGCGACCGGGGCGGCTGGATCGGCATGGGTCTCAACCCCTCCGCGCGAGCTCGGCGAAGTAGTCGCGCAGCGTCATCGTGCCGGCTCGTGGCGCGACGCCATCCACCTCGCCCGCGGTGACCAGGAACTCCGCGAGGTCGCCGAACTGGCGGTTCAGGAGGCCGATCACACGTGCGACGCCGCGCAGCAGCGGGACCGGAAGGTGCAAGAGCTTCGGTGGTTTGCCGAGCACCTCGAAGGCGAGCTCGGCCGCCTGCTGCTGCGTCAGGACGTCGGGACCGCCGGCTCCGAGCTCCGCGGCCGGCGACTCGATGGCGTCGACGCAGACTCGCGCCACGTCGGCGCCGTGGATCGGATTCATCCGGTTGGTTCCGCTGCCGACGATGAACGCACGGCCGCGCTTCGCCATGTCGACCAGCACGCCCATGTCCGAGAAGTATCCCGACGGGCGCACGATGCAGTGCGCGACACCCGAGGCGCGCAGCAGCGCGACGACCTGCTCGTGCGCGCGCACGATCGCCAGGTGCGCGAGCGCATCCGGATCCCACAGCGACACGTAGACGAGCTTCCGCGCGCCCGCCGCACGCGCCGCCTCGAACACGTTGCGGTTGGCCGCGAAGTCGACCTGCTCGAAGGACAGCCCGTCGCGCTGGCGCGAGATGCCGAGCGACGAGAACGCGACGTCGATGCCGTCGAACAGCCCGTGCAACGTCTCCGGACGCGTCGCCTCGCCGACGAAGACCTCGTCGCACTGCTCGCGAACCGCGGGTGCTGCGAACGGCCCCGGCTCCGCCAGCCGCTGCGCGTCACGGGTCAGCGCGCGCACGAAGTACCCGCGATGCTTCAGCTCGCGGACCACGTACCTGCCCACGTACCCACTCGACCCGGCCACGACGACGCGACGCATGGCGGAGGATGGCACGCGAGGGCGGTGCCGTGCGAGCGCGTCGCGCGCGCGGCGTCCGTGGTCGGGCGAGATCTCGTCGAGCGCGCGTCCGCTGGTCTCCCGGAAACATGCACAGGACGACGTCGGTACGCGGTCGGGAAGAGCTCGATGCTGAACAGGGAGAGCAGCACGCTGCCGCGCCCGAAGAACAGCATGGCGACCCGGAGGACGGGCAGCAGGATGGCTGGCGCGTTGTAGAAGGACACGATCGCGCCCGGCGTCATCGAGACGCCGGTACGAGCCCGCTCATCGCGCAGGGTGGGCCCGGGGACCCGAAGGAAGTGGTTCCGCTCGGCGGGCGCTGGGGCAAGCCCGAGGAGGTCGCCGATGTGGCGCCCTTCCTCGCCGCACTGGTTTCGGCCTATATCACCGGCGAGGCGATCGTCGTCGACGCCGGATTCCTGCTTCAGTGACGACGCGAACGAGCGAGGGAGGAACGTCATGAACGCTGGTGTGCTGGACATCGAACGCTTCGAGGTCCCCGGGCGGAGCGCGCGCGAGCAGCGCAACGCGGCGCGGGCGAGAGAGATCTTCCTCGCCTTCTCGCGCAGCGACTTCGGCTACCTGTTCGCGAACCTGGCGCCTGGCGGGCAGGTCGAGGTGGTCGGGCTCTCACCCGAGCGCATGGGGCGCCACGCGCAGAACCCGAACCTCATCCCCGAGCTGTTCCCGCAGGGCATGTGCTTCCGGATCGTCGAAACGATCGCCGAGGGCGACGCCGTCTGTGTGCGCTGGGAGGACGAGGCCGCGACGAGCACGGGCAAGACCTATCGCAACAAAGGCGTCACCATCTTTCGCTTCGACGACGAGGGGCGAGTCGCTGGTTCGGTCGAGTATCTCGACCCCAATCAGTTCCTGGAGGTTCTCTGAGCCATGGGCGCCCACGCCATCACACCGCTGCCGGACCGAGGGCGGACCGGAGAAAGCTCCCCGGCGTGACGAGGTGATGGGCCGGGGATCGCGGCCGGGTCGCCGTCGATGCTCACATTCGGCGGCGCGACGACTCGAGCACCCGCAGCGCGCTCACGACCGGCTCGATGTGTCGAGGGTGTCGGCGGCGAGCTCGTCGACGAGGGAGCTGAGCTGTGCGATCGATGGAAACGTGACCTCGCGAGGCGCGTCGCGGGAGCCCGGCACGACGCGCACGAAGTCGATCCCCAGATCGCGGATCTCGAGGAATCGGGCACGCGCTTCGTCGAGCGGGCCGGCGATCCCGAAACGGTGGATGAACTCGGGCTCCAGCGACTGGGCGTGCGAGCCGGCGGCTGCACCGTGGTGAGTCATGTCGTAGTCGGTGCGCATCGTCGCCGCTGCTTTGCGAACCGCCTCCGGCAGGTCGTCGATCCGCATGCCTGGGAATCCCGAGAAGTGGGCAAAGCTGGCGACTCCGCCGCGCACGGCTTCGCGCGCGACCGCCGGGTCGTCGTGGACGACGCAGTTGATGTAGGCGCCGAGGCGGATTTCGCCGGGGTCACGGCCGGCTGCTTCCGCGCCCCGCCGGGCTCGGGCGATGCAGTCCTCGAGTCGTTCGACATCGGCGCCGACCGCGAAGCAGATGCGATCGGCGAGGCGGGCAGACAGCTCGATCACCTTGGGGCCGGTCGCCGACACCTCGATGGGCACGCGCGGGATCTCGATCTCGTCGAGCCACTCGATGCGGCTCGGCGTGCCGTCGCGATCCACCGACTTGCCGTCGAGGTAGTCCCGAAGGCGCCGGAGGTAGAGCTCGAACTCCGCGAGAGTTGCGGGACGCCGTCCGATCTTGGCCATCGAGGAGTCGCCGCGACCGATGCCGATCACGAGTCGTCCGCCGCTCGCCACCTGGACGCCGAGCGCAGCCGAGGCGGTGACCGCCGGGTCACGGCTCACCGGGTTCGTCACACCGGTGCCGAGCTCGATGCGAGTCGTTGCGGTCGCGGCGAGGATCATCTGGCTCCACGTCTCCGGCGTGAGGTTCTGGGTGTCCGCGAACACGATGCTGCGAAAGCCGAGCTCCTCGATTCGTCGTGCGATGTCGGCGGTGTTGGTCGGATGAGGGAAGAACAGCAAGCCCAGGTCCATCGTCAGGTTCCTCCTGTGTGATCGCTTCCGTGGTCTCGGTCGAGTTCGGTGTACGTGGCTCGCGGGCCCGCTATGCCGCCAACCAGCTCCGCGAGGCTCGCCGGAAGGCGTCGTCGAGTCGGCGGCGGCCGTCGGCGGTCAAGCAGGGGTCGAGCACGGCGCGGTGGTGCTCGATGCCGCGAGCATGGTGCGACCACTCGGTCTCCCCCACGTGCTCGAACTCGTCGAGGTGGTCGAGCCAGTAGCGGCTGACGACCCACAGTGACCGGGCGAATACGCGGAGATCGACGTCGAGGGAACGGCGGAGTAGCCCGTCGTCGCGGAATCGCTCGATGAGTCGCTCGAGTCGGGCCAGGTCGGCAGCCAGCTCGGGCGGGGCACTCCGAGGAAGGTCGGTATCGACGAGCTGGGCGCGGTCGCGGAGGAGGAACCGATACCGCCACACCAGCTCCATCGAGGAGGTGACGTGGTGGACGTAGTCGGTGCACACGTCGTCGGTGGGACCGAGCGCCTCGCGACGGCTCAGCACGGCGCGGGCCTCGTCGCGCAGCGCCTTCACGAGGTCGAGCTTCGCCGGGAAGTGGTAGGTGAGGTTGCCCTGGCGGATGCCGGCAGCCGCACCGGAAGCCGCACGACGGTCATGCGATCGCCCCACCGAGCAAGGTGCATCACTTCTTCGTCGGCGCGTACGGGAAGGCCTATCCGGAGGCGAAGCTCCACGCGGCTCCCGGCCTCGCCGAGAAGAAGAAGGACGTCCGGTTCGACGGCGAACTGGACGACGCGCCGGCGCCCGAGTGGAGAGCCGTCCTCGATCAGGTCGTCGTCCGTGGTGCGCCGCTCATGAACGAGGTCGTCTTCTTCCACCGGCCGAGCCGGACGCTGATCTTGACGGACCTCGCCTTCCACATGCCGACGGCACCGGCGGGACGGGCGCGGATCTTCTGCTGGCTCGTCGGCGCGACCGGGTTCTTCGGGCCGCACCGGATCGTGCGCTTCGGGATCCGCGACCGCGAGGCGGCGCGCGGCTCGCTCCGGCGCATCCTCGAGTGGGACTTCGACCGCGTCCTCGTCACGCACGGCGAGGTCCTCGAGAGGGACGGGAAGCGGCGCTTCGCCGAGGGCTTCGCCGCGTTCCTCTGAGCGCCGGGCTCGGCTACCTGGGTGCGCGGCTTCGCGCCGCCGAGCGGGTGAGCCGGCTCGATCTTCCACTGATCGAGCAGGAAGCGCTGCGCGTGCCAGGTGTTCCAGTGCTCCGTCAAGTACGCGACGCGTTCTGCGTCGTCGAAGCGGAACACGAAGCAGTAGACGTTCGCGTAGTCGCGTCCTCCGTGCGTCTTCGCGCGCATCGTGTGCTGGCGGACGACGAAGGAGCCGTCAGCGAGCACGACGACGTCGTCCTACTGCACCGTCGTGAGATCGTACGCGTCGACGCTCCTGAAGGAGCAGGCCGATCTCTCGATCTTCGTCGTCGGGCACACGGACTCGACGGGCGAGCTCGCGCACAACCTGAGGCTCTCCGAGGCGCGCGCCGCCGCCGTCGTGAAGGCGTTGACCAGCCGGTACGGCATCGCGGGCGCACGGCTCGACCCGCACGGCGCCGGACCGCTCGCGCCGGTCGCTCCGAACGCGAGCGAGGAGGGACGCCAGCAGAATCGTCGCGTGGAGCTCGTGAATCGGTAGGCGAAGCAATGGTAGGGAGCCGGGATGCCCGAGAACGACCCGAGACCCCTCGCCGGCGTGACGATCGTCGATCTCACGCGCGTCCTCGCCGGTCCGTACTGCACGCTCGTCCTTTCGAACCTCGGCGCGCGCGTGATCAAGGTCGAGCGCCCCGTCCGAGGAGACGACGTCCGCGACGTCGGGCCGTTCCGCGGCGGCTTCAGCCTCTACTTCGCGGCGCTCAACTACGACAAGGAGTCGATCGAGGTCGACCTCAAGTCGGAGGCGGGGCGCTCGGTCTTCGAGCGCCTGCTCGACCGCGCCGACGTGCTCGTCGAGAACTTCCGTCCCGGGACGCTGGAGAAGCTCGGCTACGGCTGGGAGGCGCTGCACGCGCGCTGGCCGCGTCTCATCTACGGCGCCGCTTCGGGATTCGGGCACACGGGGCCGATGAGCCGTCGTCCGGCGTACGACCTCGTCGCGCAGGCGATGAGCGGGATGATGAGCTTGACAGGATATCCCGATCAGCCGCCGGCACGCGTCGGCGTCTCGATCGGCGACATGGCGGCGGCTCTCTTCCTATCCGTCGGCCTCTGCGCGGCGCTCTACAAGCGGCGCGAGACGGGTCAGGGGGTGATGGTCGACGTCGCGATGCTCGACGCGCAGATCGCGATCCTCGAGAACGCGCTGACGCGCCATCTCGTGACGGGCGACCTGCCGCAGCGGACGGGGACGCGGCATCCGAACATCTCGCCGTTCCAGGCGTTCGAGACGAGCGACGGGCGGCTCGTCGTCTGCGCCGGGCACGACGAGCTGTACCATGTCTTCTGCGACAAGATCGGGCGTCCCGAGATGAAGTCGGATCCGCGCTTCGTCACCGCCGACGACCGCCGCGTGAACGTTGCGGCGATGCAGGAGGAGGTCGAGAGCGTACTCCGCACGCGCCCGACCGCGCACTGGCTCGAGGTCTTCGAGGCCGCGGGAACGCCGTGCGCACCGGTGAACACGGTCGCGGACGCGGTCCGGCTGCCGCAGGTCGAGGCGCGCGAGATGCTCCGCGCGATCCCGGATCCGCGGATCGGGACTCTCTGGGTCGCGGGCAACCCGATCAAGATCTCCGGCGTCGCCGAGCCGGCGACGCACCGGCCCCCGCCGGACGTCGGTGCAGACGGAGCGAGGATCCTCGCAGAGCTCGATTAGCTCACGGAGGACAGAGATCTCCCCGGTATCTCGCCAGACACACGAGTGTGCTGCCGAGGCGCATGACCTGACTCGGCAGCAGATCCTCGTTGCGGCTCGGTCAGAACGTGGAGGACATCGCCAGGATCCCTCCCGGAGCACGGGCCAAGGTCCAGACCGCGTTGATGAAGAGAAGCTCCACCTGTCGCCGGCGCAGCTCGGCCAGGTCGAGGAGATCAACGCCGACAAGATGTAGGGCGTGCTGACCGGCTCGAGCGGCTTCCCCATGAAGATACACAGCGCACGATAGAAGAAGCTCCAGGAGACGAACGCTGCGGAGTAGGAAGAAAGGCTCTCGTCTCGGGGCACCGAGATTTGATAGGACTCGTCTGCGCGTGCCCCGCCATCTCCTGCTGCTTCTCACCCTGCTCGGTCTGCCGGGCCTGGTGGGGCGAGCGGAGGCTTTGCCGGACCTCGTGCCGGAGATCGCCTCGCTCAGCGTCGACTCGGATGCGACGGTCGACCCGGGCGACGTCGCGGAAGGCTGCGCCGGCGCCGAGACCGGCCGCTTCCTGATCAAGTACGGCCTGCGCACGCGCAACGAGGGCGCCGACGACCTCGTCATGGGCGACCCAGGATGTCCGGACTGCCCGACCAATCCCGGCGCCGCGTGCGGCAACCCGTTCTACGAGTGCAGCACCGCGCACGGGCACGCGCACTTCGAGAACTACGTTCGCGCCGATCTCCTCGACGACCAGGGCGCGGTCATCGCGGTCGGCGACAAGCAGGGTTTCTGTCTCCTCGACCTCGAGTGCGACCAGCCCCAGTACACCTGCGGATTTCAGGGGATCAGCGCGGGTTGCTCGGACGTGTACATCGAGGGCCTGCCGTGTCAGTACATCGACGTCACCGACGCAGGGCTCGCGCCGGGCTCCTACACCCTGCGCGTCATCGTCGATCCGCTCGATCGGATCCCCGAGGCGAACGAGACCAACAACGTGACCAGCACGCCGGTCACGATCGGTGCGCCGCCGCCGGCGTGCCCGGTCTACACGGCCTCCGATGTGCCGCTCGCAATCGACGATTTGTCGACGGTGACCTCGACGATCACCGCTCCCGCGGTGAACGTGGATCGCGTTCGCGTCGTCAGCCTCCACGGCAGCCACACGTTCATGCAGGACCTCGAGTTCCGCTTGCGGAGCCCTTCCGGAACCGAGGTGCTGGCAATCGACCGTGTGTGCGGCAGCGATCCCGGCTTCTCGCTCGATCTCTCGGACGCGGCGGGTCAGACGATCCCGTGTCCGCCGACGGACGGCAATCTCTACCTGCCGAGCAACCCGCTCTCCGCCTTCGTCGGCGAGCCGGCGTCGGGAACCTGGTCTCTCGAGATCCGTGACACCGCGGGCGGCGACGAAGGTTGGCTCGACGGCTGGGGTCTCGAGATCTGCCCGCAGTGCGGCAACGGCACGCTCGACCCGGGCGAGATCTGCGACGACGGGAACGAGCTCGACGGCGACTGCTGCTCCGCGGCGTGTGACGAGGCGGCGACGGACGGCACGCCGTGCGACGGCTCGCCGCAGTGCCTCGTGGATGCGACGTGCGAGAGCGGCGCTTGCCAGGCGGGGACGATCTCGTGCGATCCGTGCCTCGTATGCGACCCGCCGAACGGCTGCGTTCCGCCGAGCGGCGTCCTCTGCGACTCGATGCCGGCGCGAAGCTCGAAGGTGACGATCCGGAAGCACCCGTTCGATCCGTCGCGGGACTCGCTGTCGTGGACCTGGGTGGCGGGGACGCCCGTCTCGCCGGTCGACTTCGGCTCGCCGCTCTCGGTCACCGACCTCACACTGTGCGTCTACGACCAGGGGGGGCTGAAGCTCTCGGCGACGGCTCCCGCGGCCGGAACCTGCGCGGGCAAGCCGTGCTGGCAGTCGACGAACAAGGGACTCCACTACGAGGATCGCGACCGCACGCCGGACGGGATCGGCCAGCTCACGCTTCAGCCGGGAGATGCGGGCAAGGCGAGGATCAAGGCGAGCGGGCAGGGAGCGGCGCTCGGCGTGCCGGATCTGAGCTTCGTAGGCGAGGTGACGGTTCGCTTACGTCGCGGTGACGGAACGCCGTGCTGGCAAGCGAGGTATCCGACGCCGACGCATAGTGATGCGCGTCGATATAAGGCATCGATCGCCCACTGAACCGAGTCGTTCCGTAGGTGCTCCGCCGAGCGAACGCCGTCCAACCCTCTGCCGATTCACCGAATGGAGGTGTCGGCGGTGCACTAGGGAACGCCGGCGATCGGCTGCATCGCGACGTCGCACACGCCGCCGACCGCGACCGTCTCGGGAACGCCTTCGCCCGCGCACGTCTCGCCGCTCGCGCGCACGCGGCACGTCGCCTCGAACGGCTCGCCGGCGGAGAGCCAGCTCGGCGTCTTCCGGTGACGGCCGACCGTCGGGAACCGGCAGCCGCGCGGCGTGCCGTAGGGTGAGCACATCGAAGGACGCGCGAGCGCGATCTTCCTCCCGTCGATGACGAAGCCGGGATAGGTGTCGGTGATCTCGACGACGTCGTTCGTCGCCTCGTCGCGCACCGTCGCCTCGCGGAAGAGGTAACCCGAGCCCTGCGGCGCGTCGACGTGGATCCGCTCGTTCGCGATCAGCGCGAGCTGATCGCCGCGCCGCGCGACCGCGCCGCTGATGTACTCGAGCCGCGGCTGGTCCGGGAAGCACTTCCCCATCGCGGGCGGGTGGTAGTAGTGGCGGAGCCGACCGAGGCCGCTCGGCGACTCGCCGGGGAACACGGTCGCGAGAGCCGCTTCGTCGCCGAAGAGGATCCGCTCCACGTCGCCGGCGTTCTGCGCGTACATCCGCTGCAGCTTCGCGTAGCGCTCGTGGCTCGCGAGGTCCGGGCGAAGGAAGCAGCCCGTCAAGCCCGAAGTCTGGGTCAGGAGCTCGTCCCAGATGTTGTACTGCGAGACCGACGAGGCGACGCCCTCGTAGTCCCCCGTCGAGCGGCAGCCCTGGCCGCGCGAGCAGCTCCGGCCGCGGTTCCGGATCGAGAGTGCGATCACGTTCCGCTCGCAGGCGCCGTACGCGCTGCAGCCGCGATCGAGGTGGCCCTCGTAGAGCGCGGTCCGCATCACGTAGTCGAGCTGCCGCGCCCGTGCGAGCGATCCCGCGGGCCAGCGGCCACGGCTCGCGGCCGCGTACGCGTCCCACGCGCGCTGCAGTGCGGCGCGCCGTCCGATCAGGCGCTCGTTCGACGCCTCGCACTGCGGCGAGGCATGGAAGTCGCGCACGATCGCGTCGACCTCGCTGCCCGCGAGTGAGGCGTTCGCGGCGAGCTGCGCCGGACGCGGCGGGTCGAAGCGCGGCGGCTTGTCCATCGCATACAGGTTCCGGACGTCGAGCACGTGCGAGACGCCGGGCGGACAGACGTGGCTCTCGACCTTCCTCGCCTCCCGCTCCTTCGAGACCTCCTCGAACCGCGCGGTGGAGGCGGGCGTCGCACGCCGCGCGTCGACGACGAGCTCGAACCCGACGTACGGCGTGCCACCGGCATCGGTGAGCGGCCGCCCGTCGCGCACGACGAGGCACGGCACGACGGAGCTGCCCTGTGCCAGCGTGCCCGCAGGCGCGGTCGAGCCACTCTGCGCGAAGCGAGCCGCGTCGTAGTACGGGATCTCGAGCGGGCCGTTGAAGCGGTAGACGGTCATCACGGGCGTCGCCGGGATCGCAGCGGCGCCGAACGACAGCGACGGCACGGCGACGGCGCAGAGAGTCGCCGTCGCCGCCAGCGCGAGCGAGAGCGCGAAGCGCGGCTGCACGTCAGCCGTCCAGGGTGATCGCGAGGATGACGCGCTTCTCGAGGCCGCCGAAGATCCGCCGGAAGAACGTTCCGATGCGCATCTGCCAGCCGTACTTCGCGTCGAGCGCCTCGTACGCGCGCTTCTCGTACGCGGGATCGTCCACGACGACGCCCGTCCCGTCCTCCCACGGCCCGAGGACCTTGCCCGTCAGGTTGCAGCGCGCGACGCGGACCTTCGGATTCCGCCGGAGGCGCTTCACCTTGAACGAGTCGCGCAGGGTGAAGACGACGAGCTTGCCGTCGAGCGGTGCCGCCCACACGGCAGTTTCGACGCCGGTTCCGTCGCGCTTGTACGTGACCAGGCTGACGTACGGTTCGCGGTCGAGCGAAGTCCCCATCGTGCCCCTCTGCCTCCCGAGCCCGAGACTACCCGCCGGCGCGCCGACGAGCGAGCGACGGAGCAAGTGACGCGGAGCGACCGTCGACGATCGGCCTCTGGACGAAGGGGACGGCTTCCTTCAAGACGGGAGGATGAGCACGACCGGCGTCGCTTCTCCGGAGCCGGCACGTCCCCGGACGACCGCCCAGGTCGACGGCGACGTGTGGCCGGGTCGCCCGGGAGAGCACGTCGTCTTTCTGCTCGACGCTTCGAGCCGGCTCGAGGAGCGCATCCTGCGCGACTGGATCGCGGAGCACCGGCCGTCGAACGGATCCTCGGCGCCGGTCGACGTCCTCTCCCTGCCTCCCTCGCGGCGGCGCCCGCGGAAGCCGAGCCGGGACGCCTCGCTCGAAACGCTCCTCGCCGGCGGCGAGGACATGCTCCTCGCGCCCCTCCGCGTCGCTTGGGAGCGAGGCACGGCGGACGGCGTCCGCGAGAACCCGCTGAAGGAGCTCTTGACCGTCGGCGACCCGCGCGATCCCGGCCGCCTGCGCCAGTCGTGGATCCTGCGCCGCCATCCGCAGAGATGCCACGTCGTCGTCGCCGCGCCGGCGCGCACGTCCGAGCTGCGCGAGCGCTGGCGGGAGCAGGGTGGTGCGGACTTCACACAGACCTCCGGGCTGCCCGAGTTCGTCGAGCGTCAAGCCATGCTCGCGCTCGAGCGCGCCGAGAGGCGCTTGCGCGGCCAGCGGTACAAGGTGCCGAAGCTCGTGCGCGAGGACATCCTCGCGCGTGCCACGTTCCGCGCCGGCGTCGCGAAGCTCGCGCGCTCGCTCGATCTGCCGGAGAAGAGCGTCGCGGAGCGCGCCGGGCGCTACCTCCGCGAGATCGCGGCGACCCACAGTCCGTACGTGATCGATCTCTCGGCGCACCTGATCCATCTCCTCTACACGCAGGGGTACTCCGAGGCGCTGCACTACGATCGCCAGCGCCTGGAGGAGATCTACGGGCTGGGGCAGCGGCATCCGCTCGTCTTCCTGCCGTCGCACAAGTCGAACCTCGACCATCTCGTGCTGCAATACGCGCTGCACGAGAACGGGCATCCGCCGAACCACACGGCCGGCGGCATCAACATGAACTTCTTCCCGGTCGGCCCGCTCGTGCGGCGAAGCGGCGTCTTCTTCATCCGCCGGACGTTCAAGGACAACGAGGTCTACAAGTTCGTCCTGCGGCAGTACGTCGACTACCTGATCGAGAAGCGCTTCTCCCTCGAGTGGTACATCGAAGGCGGCCGCTCCCGCTCCGGGAAGCTCCTGCCGCCGCGTCTCGGGCTCCTCGCCTACGTCGCGGACGCGTACAAGCGCGGCAAGGCGGAGGACGTCTTCCTGATCCCAGTCTCGATCGCGTACGACCAGATCCAGGACGTCGGCGACTACGTCGCCGAGCAGAGAGGCGCCAAGAAGCAGAAGGAGTCCTTCGGCTGGATGGTGCACATGATCCGCTCGCTGCGGCGTCGCTACGGGCAGATCTACATCAGCTTCGGCGAGCCCGTCTCGCTGCGCGCGGCTCTCGGCGAGCACGACGACGCCTCCGAGATCGATCCGGACGAGCAGGACCTCGCGATCCAGAAGCTCGCCTTCGAGGTCGCGGTGCGGATCGACCGCGTGACGCCGATCACCTCGACGTCGCTCGTGACGCTCGCCCTTCTCGGCGTCGGCGACCGCGCTCTCTCGCTCGCGGAGACGCGCGCGACGCTCGACACGCTCCTCGAGTACGTCACGCGGCGCCAGCTTCCGGTGACCGACGAGTTCGAGCTCGGCTCCGACGAGGGCCTGCAGCGCGCGCTCGACGCTCTCGTCGACTCCGGCGTGCTGTCCTGCTTCTCGGAGGGTCCCGACTGCGTCTACCGGATCGCCGACGAGAAGCACCTGACGGCCGCGTACTACCGGAACACGATCATCCACTTCTTCCTCGCCGGAGCGATCGCCGAGCTGGCGCTGCTGCGCGCCGCGGAGCCCGAGGTCGGCGACGCCGCGGCGGAGTTCGAGGCGGAAGCGCTCCGTTTGCGCGACCTGCTCAAGTTCGAGTTCTTCTTCGCGGAGAAGGAAGCGTTCCGCGACGAGCTCGTGGCGGACCTCGACGTGCGCGCGAGCGGCTGGCGCGACGCGCTGGCTCTCGGCGCGGACGAGATCCACGGGGTCGCGCGACGCATGCGGCCGCTCCTCGCGCACCGCGTGCTGCGGCCGTTCCTCGAGGGGTATCAGGTCGTCGCGGACGGTCTCGAGATCGCACCCGCGGACAAGAAGCTCGACGAGGCCGCGTTCCTCTCGACCTGCACCGGCCTCGGGAAGCAGTACGTGCTGCAGAGACGGATCCGGAGCCCCGAGTCGGTCTCGCGCGTCGTCTTCCAGACGGCGCTGCAGCTCGCGCGGAACCGCGGGCTCGTCGATCCGGGCGGCGAGGACCTCGCGGCGCGGCGATCGACTTTCGCCGAGGAAGTGCAGGGTGCGGTGCGGCGCATCGACGCGATCGATTCGATCGCCGCGGGCCGGCGCGCGGGGCTGATCCCCTGAGCGCGCGTGGCGGAAGATTCTCGGAGCGGCTTTTCGTGCGCGCTCTTCTCGCTATCGTATGGGCGACGTGCGCTGCGGCCGTGTCGCACGCGTCTCTCGTGCTCGCGGTCGAGCCGCCGTATCAGGCCCTCGCCCGCCGCACCGTCGGCGTCGGCCAGGGTGTGTACGCCGTCGCAGCGGACGGGACCGTCCTCGCCTCGGAGGCGGCCGATCGCCCCGTGCATCCGGCTTCGGTCAGCAAGATCCCGACGACGACGGCGCTTCTGCACGAGCTCGGACCGAACTACCGCTTCGCGACGACGCTCCGTGGGATCGGCGGCGTGCGCGAGGGCGCGGTGTGGGGCGATCTCGTCGTCGACGGCTCGGGCGATCCGTTCCTCGTCGCGGAGAGCGCCGCTCTGATCCTCGCGGAGCTCTCGCAGGCGGGCGTCGATCGCGTCGGGGGGAGCCTGCGCGTGCACGGCGATCTCTTCTTCAACTGGAAGCCCGATCCCGGCGGACGGGCGTTCGAGCTCGCCCTCAGCGGACGGATCGATCCCGCGACGTGGCGCGCCGCGGCTGCTCGGCTCGGTGCGCGCGTGAACGGAGCTCCGACGGGACTCGCCTTCGAGAACGCGCGGCCGATGCCCGCTTCCGTCGCGCCGGGTCCCGCGGATCCCCTCCTCCTCGTGCACCTCTCGCCGAGCCTGCAGCGTATCCTGAAGGAGCTGAACGGCTATTCGAACAACGTCTTCCACCCGCTCTCGGAGAGGATCGGAGGGCCCGCGGCCGTCGAGCGGCTCGCGCGCGCGAGCGTGCCGTCCGAGCTCGCCGACGAGATCGTGATCACGAACGCGGCGGGAGCGGGGACGGCGAACCGCATCAGCCCGCGCGCCTCCGTCGCGCTCGTGCGCGCTCTCGATCGCGAGGTCGCGCGCCACGGGCTGACGCTCGCAGACGTGCTCCCCGTCGCGGGCGTCGATCGGGGAACGCTCGACGGGCGCTTCGACGAGCCGGATCTCCGCGGCACCGTCGTCGGCAAGACGGGCACCTACGGCTCACTCGGCGCTTCCGCTCTCGCGGGGGTCGCGCGCACGCGGCGATGGGGCGACGTGACGTTCGCGATCCTGAACCGCGACGTGCCGGTCGACGAGGCGCGCCGGCGGCAGAACGCGTTCGTCACGGCCCTCTTGCACGACGCGGGCCCGGTACCGCTCGACGTCGTGCCCGTCGACTCGCCGATCCTCGTCGACGAGCGCATCGAGACGAGGAGCGGCGGTTGAGCCGCGCGCGCGAGGGCCGTCCGCGCATCGTCGTCCTCGACGGGTACACGCTCAATCCGGGCGACAACCCCTGGACGGAGCTCGGCGCGCTCGGCGAGATCGAGGTCTTCGACCGCTCGAGCCCGGGCGAGGTCGTCTCGCGCGCAAGCGGAGCGGAGATCGTCGTCACGAACAAGGCCGTGCTCACGGCGGAGGCGATCGCGGAGCTCCCGCACCTCCGCTTCGTCGCGGTCACCGCGACCGGCTACGACGTCGTCGACGGGAAGGCGGCGCGCGCACGCGGCATCCCCGTGTCGAACGTGCCCGAGTACGGCACCGATTCGGTCGCGCAGCACACGATCGCGCTCCTCCTCGAGCTGACGAACGCCGTCGGCGAGCACGACCGCGCCGTGCACGAGGGTGAGTGGGCGCGGTCGCCGGACTTCTGCCTCTGGCACCGCTCGCCGCTCGAGCTCACCGGTCTCGCGTTCGGCGTCGTCGGCTTCGGTACGATCGGCCGTCGCGTCGGGCGGCTCGCGAGCGCGCTCGGGATGCGCGTGATCGCCACCGGGCGTCCGGGCGGCTCGGCCTCGTCGACCGTCTCGCGTTCCGAGCCGGACTTCGCTCCGCCCGCGTGGCGGTCTCTCGACGAGCTCTTTGCCGAGGCGGACGTCGTGAGCCTGCACTGTCCGCTCACCGCGGAGAACGAGCGCTTCGTCGACGCGGCACGGCTCGCGCGCATGAAGCCGACGGCGCTCTTCCTCAACACGGCACGCGGCGGTCTCGTCGACGAGGCTGCGCTCGCGGAGGCCCTCCGCCGCGGCGTGATCGCGGGAGCGGCGGTCGACGTCGTCTCGCGGGAGCCGATCGATCCGGGGAATCCGCTCTCGACGGCGCCTCGATGTCTCGTCACCCCGCACCTCGCCTGGGCGAGCCTCGCCGCGCGGCGGCGTCTGATGGCGACCACCGTCGAGAACGTCCGGGCGTTCCTCGAAGGGTCGCCGATCCACGTGGTGAACCCCGGCTCCGGAGTCGATTGACCGGTAGAAGCCGGGCGTGGTTAGACGGAACGTTCCCGAGGTACACCGGAGGCCGTCGATGACTAAACGATTCTTTCCCCTGGCCGCGGCCGTCGCGGCCGTCTCTCTGCT
Source organism: Deltaproteobacteria bacterium (assembly GCA_016874795.1). Taxonomy (GTDB): domain Bacteria; phylum Desulfobacterota; class Binatia; order UBA12015; family UBA12015; genus VGTG01. The sequence continues at coordinate 39,938 of VGTG01000023.1, forward strand.
GGCGCTTCCCGCCGACGGTCTCGCCGGTCCCGAGCTCCATCTCGACGTCGGACGAATCGAGGACTCCGTCGTCTTCGACATCGACACGTTCCATCCGCCGAAGGGCCGCGTGCGTCTCGATCCGATCGCACCGGTCTCCGGCAATTGCGTGCTCGATCCGAGCGAGGCGTGCGTCGGCGGGCCCGGGATCCGGAAGCTCCTGCGCTTCGACGTGCTCGTTCACAATCGCGGCGACGAGGACCTCGTCGTCGGCGATCCGAAGACCCTTCCCGACCTGTTCATCTTCAGCGAGTGCCACGGCCACCATCACTTCGCGCAGGCGTCGACCTACGAGCTGCTCGACGAGACGGGGAACCTCGTCGCGATCGGCCGGAAGCAGGGCTTCTGCCTCGAGGACACGGTGCCCTCCGGCCCGCAGACGCAGGTAGGCCGGCGCTACGACTGCTCGTATCAGGGGCTGCAGGTCGGGTACGCGGACCTCTATCCGGCCGAGCTCGACTGCCAGTGGATCGACGTGACGGACCTTCCCGCCGGGGACTACACGCTCCACGTCGTCTTCAATCCGGCGCACCTCCTCGAGGACGACGACTTGACGAACAACGAGGCGTTCGTGCCCGTGGACATCGACGAAGCGACGAGCGCCGCGCCGGTCGTCTCGCGCATCCGCCGTCCGAGCCACGACGCCGTCGTGACGGCGGGCAGCCCGCTGAGGGTCGCCTGGTCCGCTTCGGACGACGAAGCGATCGCGACGCAGGAGATATGGTTCTCCGCCGACGACGGCGAGACGTGGGAGCAGATCGTCGGCGACCTGCCGGGTGGGGAGCGGTCGTATGCCTGGACGATTCCGGCGGGCGTCGTCACCGGCGAAGCCCGGATCCAGGTGGTCGCACGCGACGAGGAGGTGCAGCGCGGCGCGCTCGTCTCCGACGCGTTCCACGTGCGCGGCGCGACGCGCGGTCGCCGCCTCGCGGTGCGCTAGCCTGCATTTCTCACCAGATCACGTCGCGAGGCGGTCGAGAGTGCCGAAGATTCGCGAGCCTCGGACCGGAGGGCGACGCAGGCGTACTTGAACAGTACGTCGAGGAGCCCGGAGGGAGAAGCTCGCGAAGATTCGGTGCTATCGGCCGCCGCAGTAGGGATCTGGTGAGAAATGCAGGCTAGGCGGGCGTTCGACCGCCGGCGAGCGGTCTATTGCTCGGGCGGCGGGATCTCGCCCTCGTAGGCGTACCCGCTTGCTCGCAGCCGCTCCCGGAGGTCGGGAGGAATCTCGGGCTGCGCGCCCGGCTCGCCCGTGACCTCCGCGGATCCGACGCCGAGCTGATCTAGAGCTTGACGCTCCATCTCGGCGAGCATCGCGTCGCTGTACGTCGTCGTGCCCGGCGAGCCCGGAGCGGCGCCTGGAGGAAACGCGGTCTGCGGATCGGGAAGCGGCGGCGGCACGCCCGGAGGCGGGGTGCCGTCTGCCCCCATTCCTCCCGGAGGAACGAACTGCGGCGGAGGCTGGTTCGGCGGCGGCTGCATCTGGGGAGCGTTGCGCGGCGGCGCCTGCGTTCCGGGAGGTCCCGCGAGAGAGGACGTCGCCGCGCCGGGCTGCTGCGGCGGCGCCTGACGCCGCTCGACGGGGCTCAGCAGCACGATGCGCTCGATCGAGCCCTCGGCGATCTCCCGCTGGTTGGACTTGCCGCGATAGACGATCAGGTGGTTCGTGCTGACGAGGAGACGCCGCAGCATCGACTCGAGGGTCGCATCGTTCGCCTCGAAGAACGGAATCGGCGGGCGCACGGCGCCGCTGTCCTGCACCGAGAAGCCTGCCTGCTCGCCCAGCGCGGAGAGAACCTGCGGAAGCGTCGTGTTCTCCGCCTCGACCGTGTAGCCGTCGGCGGTCTTCTTCACCTCGAGGAACGGATTCGCGCCAGCGAGCACGGGCGATAGCGCGCCGCCGACGATTCCGCCGACGAGGGCGAGAGCGACGAGTTGCCTTCGCACGGAAGCTCGATCGTAGCAGGATCGGGCGGGCCCGTGAAAGACGGCACGGGCGCGAGCGGGCCTACGATTCGCGCGGAGACGAAGCGAGGCTCGAAGCGGAAAGATGGCGGTCGATCCAGCGCCGGTACATCGCGAGCGGGAGGGCGCCGGTGATGAAGGCCTCGTTTCCTTCGAAGCGGGCCGCCGGCACGCCGGTCATCCCGAGCGTCTGCGCCTCGACGTGGTCCGAGAGGACTTCGTCGCGCAGCGCCGGGTCTTCCGTCCGGGCGAACTCCACGGCGGGCAGGCGCTGCTCGCGCCAGATCTCTTCGAGCGTCGCCGCCGCGCTGATGTCGCGGTTCTCGGCGAAGTACGCGTACAGGAGCGCGTCGTGCATGCGGTGGAACTCGTCCCGGCCGAGCGTCGCCGCGGCCTTCGCGGCGACGTGCGCGGGCACGCTGTGCGAGGGCGGGGCGGCGTCGGTCGCCCAGGGGCGGAAGGTGCCGCTGTCTTCCTCTTCGGCCGGTCGCAGCCAGGACTGCGTGTACGCGCGGAAGCGCTCCGCGTCGCGCTCGCCTTTCGGCGCGGGACGGAGGAGATAGCTGCGCCAGGTGATCACGAGATCGGAGCCGAGCTCTTCCTCGAGCCGCCGCAAGCGAACGCTCGCGTTGTAGCACCACGGGCAGAGGTAGTCGGAGTAGACGATGAGCCGGACCGGTCGCACGATTCGATTGCGACCCTTGCCGCTTTCTGTTGACACTTGCAAGGCTCGGCCACCCGCTGCCGAGCCCACCGATACGAGAAGGAGCCAGAGCGATGGGCCGCAAGGTGTACGTCGTCGGGGTCGGCATGACCAAGTTCGAGAAGCCCGGCAGCAAGAGCTGGGACTATCCCGACATGGCCCGCGAAGCGGGCGAGAAGGCGCTCGCGGACGCGGGCATCCCGTACGACGCCGTCGAGCAGGCCGCCGTCGGCTACTGCTACGGCGACTCGACCTGCGGTCAGCGCGCGATCTACAGCCTCGGGCTCACCGGCATTCCCGTCTACAACGTCAATAACAACTGCTCGACGGGATCGACGGCGCTCTTCATGGCGAAGCAGTTCGTCGAGGGTGGTCTCGCCGACTGCGCGATGGCGCTCGGCTTCGAGAAGATGGAGAAGGGCTCACTCGGCGTCAAGTACACCGACCGTGCGAACCCGATGGAGCAGCAGTTCAACCTGATGGTCCAGCTCCGCGGCTTCGAGAACGGACCGCCCGCGGCGCAGATCTTCGGCAACGCCGGCCGCGAGCACATGGATCGCTACGGCACGAAGCCGGAGCACTTCGCGAAGATCGGCTGGAAGAACCACAAGCACTCGGTGAACAACCCCTACTCGCAGTTCCAGGACGAGTACTCGCTGGACGACATCCAGAACGCGCCGATGGTGCATTCGCCGCTGACGAAGCTGCAGTGCTGCCCGACCTCCGACGGCGCCGCGGCGGCGATCGTCGCGAGCGAGGACTTCGTCCGGAAGCACGGGCTCGGCGGAAAGGCGGTCGAGATCCTCGCGATGGCGCTGACGACCGACCTGCCGAGCACGTTCGACGACAAGAGCTGCATCAAGCTCGTCGGCTTCGACATGACGAAGAAGGCCGCGCAGAAGGTCTACGAGAAGTCCGGCTTCGGTCCCGAGAACGTCGACGTCGTCGAGCTGCACGACTGCTTCTCCGCGAACGAGCTCATCACCTACGAGGCGCTCGGGCTCTGTCCCGAGGGCAAGGCGGGTGAGTTCATCGACGCGGGCGCGAACACGTACGGCGGCAAGGTCGTCGTGAATCCGTCCGGCGGCCTGATCTCGAAGGGCCACCCGCTCGGCGCGACGGGGCTCGCGCAGTGCTCGGAGCTCTGCTGGCAGTTGCGCGGCGAAGCGGAGAAGCGCCAGGTCTCGGGAGCGAAGATCGCCCTGCAGCACAACCTCGGTCTCGGCGGCGCCGCGGTCGTCTCGATGTATCGGAAGGCTTCGCTCGCCTGAGCGCGTTCGCGGCGACGACGGTTGCGCCGTTTCGGGGGAGGGAACGGGCCATGACGACGGTGAAGCGGTTTCTGACGGTCGGGATCGTGGCTCTCCTGCTGAGCGTCGCGGGCTGCGGCAGCGACGACGGCGGCGGCGGCGGGCCGACGCAGCTCGGTCTCGTGGCTGCCGAAGGTCTCTTCGTCGCGGTCGGAGACGGCGGCGGCATCTACGTCTCCGCGACCGGCGCGAACTGGGGCGCGCAGCCCTCCGGCGTCGGGAGCGCGCTTCGCGCCGTCACGGCCGGAAACGGTCTTTTCGTCGCGGTCGGAGACGGCGGCGTGATCCTTCGCTCGGACGATGCGACGGCGTGGTCGAGCGCTGCTTCCCCGACGACGACGTCCCTTCGGGGCGTCGCCTTCGGCGGAGGACGATTCGTCGCCGTCGGCGACTTCGGCGAGATCGTGACGTCGGTCGACGCACTCGCGTGGGCGCCGATCGCGAGCGGCACGTCCTCCGATCTCATCGCGGCGACGTACGGCAACGGTCTCTTCGTCGCGGTCGGGAACGGCGGCGTCGTGGTGAGCTCGCCGGACGGCACGACGTGGTCGGTCGGGACGTCCGCCGTCACGGCCGATCTGCTCGCGATCACCCACGGCAACGGCGTCTACCTCGCGGTCGGCATCAACGGCGCCGCGATGCGCTCGACCGACGGCGCGACGTGGCAGGACGTCTCGATCCTGTCCGTCCCCGACATCATCGGCATCACGAACGCGCAGGGGATCTTCCTCCTCGTCGGCAACGGCGGCTCGATCTACACCTCGCCCGACGGCCTCCAGTTCTTCGAGGGATTCTCGAACACGACGAACGGCCTCTTCGCGGCGGCGTACGAGCCGAACGTCTTCGTCATCGTCGGCGCGAACGGCCAGGTGCTGCAGTCGTTCGACGCCGCGACTTGGATCGGCAGCGGGATTTGAGCGCTTCCTACGCGGCGCGGCCGACCAGGTGGACGGGTGCAGGCGCCGTCGTCGCGTCGCTCGCGAGCGGCACACGTAAGGTGAACGTCGAGCCGCGTCCCACCTCGCTTTCGACGGAGACGGTCCCCCCGAGCTGCTCCGCGAAGCGACGCACGATGTAGAGACCGAGCCCGGTCCCTCCGAAGGAGCGCGAGTCGGACCCGTCCGCCTGCGAGAACATCTCCAAGATCTTGCCCTGATCTTGCTGTGGAATGCCGATCCCCGAGTCGGCGACCCGGAAGACGGCGTGTCGACCCTCGACGCAGACTTCGCAGCGCACGAAACCTTGCATGGTGAACTTGAGGGCGTTGCCGACGAGGTTGCGCATCACCACCTGGAGCTTTCGGCGATCGGTGCGGAAGAGGACCTCGGGAGGCTCGGCCGTCCAATGGACCCGCACTCCGGCGTGGCACGGGAAGCCGGCGGCAGCGGCGCGGATCTCGCGCCAGAGCGCCGGGAGGCCGATCTCCTCGAGGGTCACCTCGGAGCGATCCGCGTTGACGCGCCCGACTTCGAGCGTGTCCTCGATCATGTTGAGAAGCTGGCGGCTCGCTCCCTCGACGCGGTGGATCAGCTCGCTTCGCTCCCTCGCGTCGGTGGAGGGATCGGCGGCCATCTCCGTGAAGCCGAGGATCAGGTTCAGCGGCGTGCGCAGCTCGTGCGAGAGCGTCGCGAGGAACTCGTCCTTGGCGCGGCTCGCCGACTCGGCCTCGGCGCGAGCGCGGCGCTCGGCATCGTAGAGCCGCGCGTTGTCCATGGCGATCGCCGTTTGCGCGGCCAGGCCGACGACGATCCGCTCGGCGCGCTCGGTGAATACTCCGGCGCGGTGGTGCCCGAAGAACAGGCCGCCGACCACCTCGCCCGAGCGAGACTTGACCGGCGCGGACAGATAGCTCGTCACCGGTAGGTGGCCCGGCGGCATTCCGTGATGAGGCGCGCTCTTGCCGAAGCGCGGATCCTTGCGAACGTCGTCGATGCGGATCGCCCCCTCGCCGCGGAACGTCGGACCGAAGAGCGCCGTTGCCCGAGGCATCGGGAACTTCGCGAAGGCTTCGGCCGGAGCACCCGACAACGTGTACAGCGAATAGGATTGATCGTTCGGATCCGCCGCCTGATAGAAGAACGCTCCGAACTCCGCGCCGGAGAGCTGTGTTCCTGCATCCGTCACGCCCTGGACCAACCTCTTCAGGTCGAGCTCGGCCGACAGCATCGCGCCGATCCGGTGTACGATCTCCAGAGTTTCTCCCTCTTCGCGAAGCTCCGCGTGGAGCTGCGCCGCCTTCAAGGCGGTGAACGCCTGGTCGGCGACACCCTCGGCGGCGAGCCGATGGTCCTTCGTGAACGGCTCGTCCGCGAAGCGCGTCCACACCAGAAAACCGGCCGGGTCGGGTCGGGAGCCGATCGTCGCGAGCAAAGCGCGCCGGCTCGCTTCTTGCGGCTGGACGGGAAGGACGCGACGAAGCGCCTCCGCGTCCCACTCCTGGATGGCGGCGAGCGCGGCGTGCTCGCCGAACCTCCGGACCTCGGCCCGTGTCCACTGCTGGTCGCGGAGCCGCTCGACGACTCGGGGGTCGCTCGCCGCCACGACGGTGTACGCACCGCGTCCCGCATCGTAGAGGAAGAGGATCGCGTCGCTCGCCAGCAGCCGGCGGGCATACGCGACCACGAGTTGGCACAGGTCGTCGACCGAGAGCGAGGCACGGAGCTCGTGCCCGAGGTCGATCAGCCGCCGCCTCTGCAGCGCAAGGGCGCGTACGACACGCCGTTCGGCAAACGAGCTGCGACGAGACCCCTCCAGAACGGCGGCGCAGATCAGCGACACGGCAGCAGCAATCGCGACCGCCCACACGAGGTTTACGGCGCGCATCCCATCGGCAGGGAGGTGCGGAACGATGAATGCGACGAAGCCGGAGACCGTTACGACGGAGACGACCGACTGCGCCGCGGCGCCCCACGGGAAAATCACCGCCGAGCCGATCAGGAGAGAGATGACGGGTGCCGACAAGACGTCGACGTCACCGGGCGAGAGCGTCAGCGCGTAGAACAACGTCGCGCTCAGCGCGACGACGAGCCCGATCGCCAGCGACGTGGCGTGCCGCGCCGCGCCCGGAACGCTCGCCGCCAGGAGCACGGCGAGCCCGATCGCGCCTTGCAGCGAAAGCCCGAGGATCCGCTCGGGAACACGGTCGGGCGCGAAGGCGAGGTTGACCGCGAAGCCCACGAGCACGAAGGCGCACGTCAAGCCGCCGGCGAGGCGAACGCGCGCCCGCATGCGTCGCTCGCGAGCCCGCCGGTACGCCGGTAACGCACGAGCGTCAATTCCGCGACGTTTTGCACGAAGCCCGTCGAAGAGAGCTCGTGGAATGTGCGCCATGGCACAGAGACCTCGCAAGAGCGGGGCCAGTCGTGGATCGCCTGGCGGTGCTTGCGCGAGCGGACGCGCTATCGCTCCGCTTCGTCGTCCCCCGCCTTCCCGTGGTCACGTCGCTCTCGAACGAGCCGAGTCCGCACGTGCCTCGGGTCGGGGGCAGAACGTGAATGCATTCCCATCTACGACCAGATGATCGCCGTCGAGGTCATGCAGCCGATCGTCGCGGCCAAGCACGATCGCGCCGCGGTGACGGGCGTACAGCTCGCCGACGTGGATCTCGTTCACAACTCGGCTTGCGGAACGGATGGCCGAGGAAGGGAACTACGACGCCGCGCGAGCGAATCGCGCCCTGGCAGAGGGCCGGTCGGTCGTCGTCGCGGGGCCGTGGCCGCACGGCCCCGCGGCTTCCGTTCGCTGGCGGTCGTTCGGCGTTCCTCGACGAGTGACGGCTCCCGCGATCGCGGGTTTCAGAGCTCCACGATCGTCTTGCCGAAGTTCGCGCCGCGGAAGAGATCGCAGAACGCACGCGGCACGCTCTCGATGCCGCGCAGCACGTACTCGGGCACGCGCAGCGCACCGCTCTCGATCCAGCTGCCGAGCACGGTCCGGCCTTCGTCGTACCGATCGGCGTGCTTGTGGGTCATGATGCCGTGTACGTGCGCTTCCTTCGTCACGATCTGGAAGAGGTTCTGCGGCCCGGGGAGCGGCTGCTCCGCGGTGTAGCTCGCGACGGCGCCGCACATCACGATGCGCGCGCCTACGTTGATGCGATCGAGGACGAGCTCGAGCAGCGGCCCGCCGACGTTGTCGAAGTACACGTCGATGCCGTCCGGGCATGCGCTCGAGAGCGCTGCCGCGAAATCGGGGCGCGAGCGGTCGACG
>VGTG01000024.1 GCA_016874795.1 Deltaproteobacteria bacterium
AAGATCAAGATGCGGAAGATCGACGGTTGGGAGGAGATGCCGAAGCGAGCGACGAAGCGCGAGGCAGCATAGGTAAGGGAAGCGCCGGAGACGTCAATCCACTTTTACACCACTTGACAGACACTACCTTGGCCCGACCGTGAGGGCGGGGGAGTCGAGAGACTGCAGCGGAACCGGGACTGGACGCTTCGCCAAGGGCGTCGCGCGACTCGGGATCAGGTCGAACGACGCGGCGTGCCCTTTTGACACGCTGCGCGCGGCACGGTCAAGCGTTTGTTCGAGGGCGGTCGCCGCGGTCGGTCGTCTCGCTTGCCGAGACGGCCGCGTCCGGGCCCGCGGTCGTCGCAGCCGTGTGGTACGTCCCACGCCGATGCGTCGACTCGTCCGGACCGCGTTCACGCTGCTCCTGGTCGTCTGCGTGTCGCTCCTTCTGTGCGAGGCGGTCGTGCGCGCGTACTTCGCGATCCTCGTCGGCCCGCGGCTGCTCCTCTACGGAACGCCCTGGCATCGCGATCAGCTCGCCTCCTCGGTCACGGCCGCGGCGCGCGAGCAGAACCTCCTGCAAGTGCATCGGAACGACGTCGGCGGCTACCGCTCCTACGCGGGCGGCGACAGCGGTGCGTACAGCAAGTACTTCCCGCACGAAGCGAAGGTCGGGCTCGGCCCGGGCGGCGAGCGCTTCGACGTCCGCATCAACAACCACGGCTTTCGCGGCGGGGACTTCGCGGTCGCGAAGCCGCCGGGCGTGATCCGCGTCGTGACGCTCGGCGCGTCGTCGACGTTCGGCTACTCGAACCGCGACGACGAGACGTATCCCCATCGCCTCGAGCAGATCCTGAACGAGCGCGGCGGCGGACGGCGCTTCGAGGTGATCAACATCGCGTCCCGCACGCGACGAGCCACAACATCCTGGCACTCCTCCGCGCGGAGGGTCTCGCGCTCGCTCCGGACTGGCTCACCTTCTACGAGGGCGCGAACGACAGCGCGATGGTGCCGCCCGCGACGGATCCTCTCGGGATCGCGTGGGAGACGGTGCGCGCGCACTCGGTGCTCGGGGAGTTCCTGACCGCGATCGTGCCCGCCGCGCCGGGAGGCGACGCGGAGATCTGGAGCCCGCGGTTCGCCGAGCGTCGGACGCGCGAGTTTCTCGAGAACCTCGAAGCGATCGCCGACGCGACGCGCGAAGCAGGCGCTCGCTTCCTCGTGATCACGCAGCAGATCAAGAGCCGCACGATCGAGCCGCAGGCTCTGCGCGGCGTCACCTACGCGGAGGAGGTCGAGCGCGTGCGTGCTTCGCTCGTCGCGGGCGAGATCGGGCCGGGAAAGCACGGACCGTCGCTCGACGCCGGAGCGCGGCTCGCACGGATTCTCGACACCTCGCGCATTCTCCTGATCCACGACCGCCTCGTCGCGGAGGAGATCCGCTGGGCGAAGGAGCGCGGCATTCCGGTTGCGGACGCGCGCGCCGCGCTCGACCAGCGCCGCGATCTCCTGAGCAGCTGGGTGCACCTCCTGCCCGAGGCGAACGAGATCGTCGCCGAGACCGTCGCGGACGTGATCCTGTCGCAGACGAGCTCCCGCGCGCCGGACGACGCGACTTGAGCGATCCGGACCCGGCGCATAGGGTGCCGCGCATGGCTCATCGCGTGATCGTGTGGGGAACGGGCAACGTCGGAAAGCCCGCGCTGCGGACGGTCGTCTCGAATCCGGCGCTCGAGCTCGCGGGCGTGATCGTCTCGAACCCGGCGAAGGTCGGCCGCGACGCGGGCGAGCTCTGCGGCCTCGGACGACTCGGCGTGACGGCGACGAACGACGTCGCCGCGGCGCTCGCTTCGGGCGCGGATGCGGTCGCATACTGCGCTTCCGGCGACTTCCGTCCGAACGAGGCTCTCGACGACGTCGAGCGCGTGCTCCGCGCGGGGCTGAGCGTCGTCTCGACGTCGATCTATCCGCTCTACGATCCGACCTCCGCGCCGCCCGAGATCCGCGAGCGCATGGAGGCCGCGTGCCGCGCCGGAAGGAGCTCGTGCTTCGTCTCGGGCATCGACCCGGGCTTCATCAACGACATCGTGCCGGTCGTGCTCTCCGGACTCTGCGAGGAGATCCGCGAGATCCGCGCGTACGAGCTCTTCAACTACGCCTACTACGACCAGCCCGACGCGGTGCGGAACCTCGTCGGCTTCGGCGGGCCGATGGACCAGGTGCCGCTGATGGTCCTGCCGGGAGTGCCGACGAGCGTGTGGGGCGGTCCGATCCGCTTGATCGCGCGCGGGCTCGGCGTCGAGCTCGAGGAGATCCGCGAGGTGGTCGAGCGGCGTCCGCTCGAGCGCACCGTCACGAACCGCATGGGCACGTTCGAGGCGGGAACCCAGGGTGCCCTCCGCTTCGAGGTCCAGGGGATCGTCGGGGGCGAGCCGCGCATCGTGATCGAGCACGTCACGCGCATCGACGACGACACCGCGCCGGACTGGCCGAAGCCGGAGGAGGGCTCGGGTGCCCACGGCGTCAAGCTGATCGGCCGGCCCAACGTCCACGTCCGGATCGAGTCCGAGGACGAGAGCGGCGACCGCGCCGGCGGCGGCAACGCGACGGCGGCGGCGCGGATCGTCAACGCGATTCCGTTCGTCTGCGCGGCCGAGCCGGGGTTGCTCGACGCCCTCTCCGTACCGCTTCAGGTCGGCCGCGGCCTCCTTCGTTGAGCTCGAAGCTCCTTCGCTGAGCTCGAAGCTCGTCGGCGGCCGTCGATTCTGGTACTACGGGCGGCCGTAAGGAGGAGGACGTCGTGAGCAGCGAGCAGCACTGGGAGATCGACCCGGAGTCGATCCTGAGCCAGCGATTCGATGACGAGGTGGTGGCGATCAACCTGAAGGTCGGCGTGTACTACAGCCTGCGCGGGGCGGCCGCCGTCGTCTGGTCGGCGCTCGAGGCCCGTGCGGATCGGCGCGGCGTGCTCGGCGCGATCCAGGCGAGGTACGAGGGCGACGAGCAGCAGCATGCGCCCGAGGTCGACCGGTTCCTGGCCGAGCTTTCGTCGGAGGGGCTGATCACGCCGCGACCCGGCGCTGGAGCGGCACCGGTCCCGGATTCCGAGAACGCCGGGCGCATTGCGTTCGTCGCTCCCGTGCTCGAGAAGTTCAGCGACATGCAGGATCTCCTCCTGCTCGATCCGATCCACGACGTCGACGAGGACGGCCTTCCCTCCGGACGCAGCGCCGACTGAAGCGTGACCGCAGGGAGCCCAGCGCCGGCGACGCTCGCGCCCTCCGCCGAAGAGCTGGTCCGCGCCCTCGCGGTCGCCGACGAAGCTCTGGCCGAAGCAGGGCGATCCTGCGGCGAAGCAAGGCACCGTCTGGAGGTCTCCGGCGAGTCGATCGATCTCGTCTTCGCGGGCGAGCGCCTCGCCGAAGGCGTCGTCCCGAGCTTCGCGCACAAGGAGCGATCGTCGAACGGCGGTGCGCCCGCGCTCACGATCCAGCTATGCGACGCGGCGACGAGCGGACGCGCGATCCCGCTGCCGCCGTGCCTCGAGGAGGCGTCCCTTCGTCGCGCCGAGTTCCCGACCTACCGCAGCCGTCGGATCGAGGCGCTCTACGACTGGGACCGCCGCGTCCTCCACATGCTCGATCGCGAGCTTCGCCGCGCGATCTACTGGACCGAGGACGCGGCTGCCGTGCCGCTCTGGGAGCACGCGGGCTCGCTGCGGCAGATCCTCGTGTGGTGGCTTCGCGACGGACCGCTCCAGCTTCTGCACGCCGGTGCGGTCGGGCGCGAGGACGGCGGCGTCCTGCTGGTCGGGCGGAGCGGCTCGGGGAAATCGACCTCGACCGCGGCGTGCGTCGCCTCGGGGCTCCGCATCGTCGGCGACGACACGGTACTCGCGCGCGCGGATCCGTTCCCCGTCGCGGAAAGCCTCTACGGGAGCGTCAAGCTCACGCCGGACGGGCTCGAGCGCTTCCCGGCGCTGGGTGCACGCGCGGCGAACGAAGGCCGCGACGCGGACGAGAAGGCGATCGTCTACCTGAGCGAAGCTCTCCCGGGAAAGCTCGTCGAAGCGCTTCCGCTGCGCGCTCTTCTGATCCCGAAGATCGTCGCGCGCGCGGAAGCGCGCCTCTTGCCCGCTCGACCGGCGCAGGGCCTCCTCGCGCTCGCGCCGAGCACTCTCTTCCAGGCGAACGGCGCGCACCGCGGCGCGTTCCGCGTGCTCGCGCAGATCGTCGAGAAGCTTCCGGCGTACGTCCTCGAGGTCGGGACGGATGCGACGCAGATCCCGCGCGTGATCGAGGCGCTGCTCGACGGCGAGGTGCCGCGTGGCTGAAGGCGTCGCTCTCGGCTCGCCGACTCTGCCGGGCGTCTCCGTCGTCGTCCCGGCGTACCAGGCAGCGGCGACGCTCGGCGCGGCTCTCGAGAGCATCCTCGCGCAGGAGCGGGGCGCGGACGAGATCCTCGTCGTCGACGACGGCTCCACGGACGGATCGAGCGACGTCGCGGCGCGGTTCGAGGGCGTGACCGTCCTCCGGCAGCCGAACCAGGGCGACGCGGCCGCGCGGAACGCCGGCGTCCGCGTGGCGCGCGGAGCTTTTCTCGCGTTCCTCGACGCGGACGACGTATGGATGCCGGAGAAGATCCGCGTGCAGCTCGGCTTCCTCGAGGCGCATCCCGAGGCGGACGCGGTCCTCGCCCACCACCGCGAGGTCCTCGCGCCGGGTGCGGTGCCGCCGCCGGGGTTCCGCCGCGAGCTCCTCGAAGGAGCCCATCCGGGACGTCTCCTGGGAACGCTCGTCGCTCGCCGCCGTGCGTTCGAGCGCGTCGGGCTGCTCGATCCCTCGTATCGCTCGGGCAGCGACAGCGATTGGTTCTTTCGCGCGAGCGACGCGCGCCTCGTGATGCCGATGCTTCCCGACGTCCTCCTGGAGCGGCGCGTGCGCTCCGACAGCCTGACGGCTGGCGCCGCGGTCCGGAACGTCCACGCCGAGCTCCTGCGCGCCGCGCCCGCTTCGCTGCGCCGCAAGACCGTGGCGAGCGCCGGGCAGGGATCCGGTACGGACGGCACGGGCGCGTGAACGCCTCCCGAGCGCTCACCGTCAGCGTGATCGTCCCGGTGTTCAACGGCGCGGACTACCTCGCGGAGGCGCTCGCGAACATCGCGGCGCAGGATCGCCCGCCGGACGAGGTCGTCGTGATCGACGACGGCTCGACCGACGCCTCCGCCGAGATTGCGCGGAGCGCTCCGGGAGTGCGCGTCGTCTCGCAGGCGAACCAGGGGCACGGCGGCGCGCGCAACGCGGGGATCGCGGCCACGTCCGGAGACGTGATCGCGTTCCTCGATCACGACGACCGCTGGACGCTCGACAAGCTGCGCGTGCAGGTCGGCCACCTCGAGGATCACCCGGAGATCGGTGTCGTCCTCGCGCGTCAACGCATGCTGCTCGAGGCCGGATTCGAGCGCCCCGCCTGGATGGCGAAGCGTGCTCTCGACGAGCCCGAGGCCGCGCCGATCCCTTCGGCGCTCGTCGCACGGCGCGCCGTCTTCGACGGGGTCGGTGGCTTCGATCCGACGTTTCGCATGGCGTGCGACACGGACTGGCTCTTCCGCGCGCGCGACGCCGGTGTCTCGATCGCCTGGGTGCCGGACGTGCTCGTGCTGCGCCGCGTGCACCGCGGCAACATGAGCAACGCGACCGCCGCCGGGAAGCAGGAGTTCCTGCGCGTGCTGCACGGGTCCGTCCGGCGGAAGGCGCGCCCACGAGAGACCTCACCGCGCGTCAGCGTCGTGATCCCCGCGTTCAACGCGGAGCGCTTTCTCGGCGCGGCGATCGAGAGCGCGCTCGCGCAGTCTCCAGCCCCGCTCGAGGTCCTCGTCGTCGACGACGGCTCGACCGACGGGACGGCCGCGGTCGCGCGATCGCACGACGTGCGCTACGCGCACCAGGAGAACGCCGGTGTCGCCGCCGCGGCGAACCTCGGCGCGTCTCTTGCGCACGGCGATTTCCTGGCGTTCGTCGACGCGGACGACGTGTGGCTTCCGGGGAAGCTCGCGCGGCAGCTCGCGCGGCTCGAAGCGGAGCCGGGGCTCGAGGCGGTCTTCGGCCGCGTGCGCGAGGTGGACCTGCGCGCGCCCTCCGGCGCTCCGGCGCGCGAGGAAGCGTTCGTCGCGCGTTTGACGATGCTCATCCGCCGCGACGCTTTCGGGCGCGTCGGGCCGTTCGATCCGCGTTTCCGGATCGGGGAGTTCGTCGAGTGGTTCGGGCGCGCGGAGGAGAAGGGGCTTCGTCACGCGACTCTACCGGACGTCGTTGCCGAGCGCAGAATTCACGGAGCCAACATGGGCATCGTCGATCGCGCTCGGCGCGGCGAGTATTTGCTCGCGCTGAAATCCGTTCTCGACCGTCGTCGGCGCGTCTCCTGAGACTTCGAAGTCGAGCGATGCCGCTTCGCGAGAACCGCTGCCGTCCGAGCCCGCGGCACGAGCTCATCCTGCGAGCGGCGCTCCTGGCGGGGGAGCCCACGCGTCGAGCGTACGAGGAGTGGCGTGCGCAGATCGACTTCCAGCAGATCGACCTCGGCACGCAGCCCCTCCTGCCGCTCGTCGCGCACAACCTTTAGCTCGACGCTTCGGACGCTCTGACGCCGCGCGTGAAGGCGGTGTACCGCTACGCGTGGCTGAAGAACCAGGTGCTCGCGGAGGGGACCGTGGCCCTTCTCGACGCGTTCGCCGCGGCCGGCATCGCGACGATGCTGCTGAAGGGAGCTGCGCTTCTTCCGTACTACGACGACGACTTCGGCCGCCGTCCGATGGACGACTTCGACGTCCTCGTTCCCGCCGATCGCGCGAGCGAGGCGATCGACGTCCTCGTCTCGGCGGGCCTCCGTCCGAGCTTCCGTACGCCGCCCGAGCAGGTGAAGGAGCTCTACCTGCACCGCGCCTCCGGCTGGGGCTTCGACGACGGGCGCGGGCTCGAGATCGACCTCCACTGGCACATGCTCTACGCTTCGGTCACTCTCCGCGCCGACGACGACTTCTGGTCGGCTGCACGCGCGACCGAGTTTCGACGGAGGCCGACGCTCGTGCCGCATCCGAGCGATCTTCTGCTGAACGTCTGCGCGCACGGCTCCTACTGGAACCCGGTCCCGCCGATCCGCTGGGTGGCGGACGCGATGATGCTCCTCCGCCGGCTCGGATCGAGCTTCGACTGGGACCGGCTCGTCTCGCAGACCGTGAAGCATCGAATTCGCCCGCGATCCGGGATTGCCTCCGGTATCTGCGCGAGCACTTCGAAGCACCGGTGCCGGCCGAGGTCCTCCGCGCGCTGCGTCCTTCGCGGACGCCGCTCTTCGAGCGGGTCGAGTATCGAGCGCTGACGGTCGCCCCCACGGAGCGGACCTCGGCTCAGCGCGCCGCGCACGACTACGGCCGCTACCTCCGGCGCACGTTTCCGCCCGGACGGCGGATCGGGCCGTCCGTCCCGATCGAGTACCTGCGGCAGCTCTGGCAGCTTCCACACGCGTGGCAGGTGCCGGTGCAAGCGGCGTACTCCGCCCTCGGCCGGCCGGCGAAGCTCCGGCCGGTCGTCGCACCTCTCCTGCGACGCGGCGCGGACCTTGCGCGCGAAGCGCCCCGCTACCGGCTGGGAGACGAGCTGACGTTTGCGGCCGGCGGGAACGCGCGGCCGTACGAGAGCCTCGGCTGGTCGCGACCGGAGGAGACCGGGACGTGGACCACCGCGCGCGAAGCACGCGTGCGGCTTCCGCTGAAGTCGCCGCCGACCGCGCCGTCCGGCTTCGGGAGCGCGGCTTGCTCGGGACTCGCCATTGCGGTCCCACCGGTTCGTCGATGCGAGCGGGAGAATCAAGCGTTCCGGCGAGGGGCCGCCAGTCCGCGTCCGTCCGAAGGCTCTTCCGACCGGCCGGGGCGCACGTTCTGCTCGAGCCCGGGCAGGCGCGCCGTACCTCAGGCGCGGGCTTCGCCGCCGCGGACTTCCTTCTTGATGCGCTGGATGTGGCCGCGGCCGAGGCCCTTCACCTCGCAGCCGAGCTCGAAGTAGCGGCGGATCTGGTCGTCGCCGAGGATTCCGAAGCAGTCGATCACCGCGAGCGGGCCGCCCGCCATCTTCACGACCTCTTCCGGCGTGAGCTTCAGGTAGGGCTCGTGCGGGACCGCAAGAACGAGCGCCTCGACGCCGTCGAGGGCCTTCGCGAGATCCTGCTCGACGCGGAGCTCCGTCAGGTGCTTCTGGTTCCGGAAGAAGCGCGCGAGCGAATGCCCCGGCGACGGGTAGGTGTCCTGCTGCTCGAATTCGAACCAGTGCTCGACGTACGGGTCGTGCACGCGGATGTCGGCGCCCATCTCCGTCAGACGGCGGACGACGACCTCCGATCCGGAGTAACGCGTGTCGCCGACGTCCTGGCGATAGCTCGCGCCGCAGATCAGCACCTCGGCGCTCGCGATGTAGCGTCCCATGTTGCGGAGCGCGTCGCGCGTCAGCGTCGCGACGTGCAGCCCGCGTGTGTCGTTGATGTCGATGGCGGTGGTGCTCATCTTGAACACCTCGTCGCCGTCGTCGAACCCGAGGATGTGCTTGTACGCCCAGTAGCCGAGGCCGCCGTCCTTCGGGAGGCAGTAGCCGCCGATGCCCGGGCCCGGGAAGATGATGTTGCTGTGCGTCGGACGGACCTTGATCGCGCCGATCACTTTCACGAGGTCGACGCCGTTCCGCTCGCAGAAGAGGCTCCACTCGTTCAGGAACGCGAGCGTCGTCGCCCGGTACGAGTTCTCGACGATCTTCGCGGTCTCCGACTCGATCGGACGGTCCATCACGGTCAGCGGGAACTTCTTCGTGTTGAGGACCTCGGTCAGGAACTTGACGACGCGCGTCCGCGCCGTCTCGTCGCAGCCGCTGCAGACGCGCCAGAAGTCGCGGATGCTCGCGACGTACTCGCGTCCCGGCATCACGCGCTCGTAGCTGTGCGCGAGGAGCGGCACCGCGTCGATCCCACGGCGCGCGAATGCCTTCTGCAGGATCGGCCACGCGACGAACTCCGTCGTGCCCGGCGCGACCGTCGTCTCGATCAGCGTCAAGCAGTTCGGGCCGACGCGGTCACCGATCGTCCGCATCGTCGCCTCGAGGGCGGCCATCTCGACCTCGCCGGAGCGCATGTGGCCGAGATCGTTCTTCGAGTAGTCGCACTGCACGTCGACGACGACGCAGTCGGCGAGCTTGAGACAGTCGCTGTTGTAGGTCGCGATGAGCGTCTTCTTCTGAAGGACGCATCGCTCGATCATCGGGTCGACCTCGGGGTCCTCCGCCTTCACCGGAGAGATCCCGCGGTTCAGCATCGGGATCTTCCAGTAGCTGCGCGTGCTCGGTCTCTGGCACCCGATGACGAACTTGCTCGGGCGGCCGCTCTCGTCCGTGGTGTCGGCGATGATCGCGGCCATGACCGCGCCGACGAAGCCGACGCCCATGACGACGACGATCTCCTTCCCCTCCTTGCGGGCGGCTTCGACCAGCTTCTCGATGCGCTGGTACTCGGCGGCGTACTCTCCGTCGGACGGCAGAGGGAAAGACTCTCCTGCTGGGTTGATCGACACTTCCACGGGCAATCTCCTTCCTGGGAGCACGTCAGGACGCGGCCGGGACGGGCCGCTGCCCCCCCCGAGCGGGGGCGAGGTCGGGCGCAAATTCTAGGTGGACGCAACGAGGCCGGTCAAGGAAGAAACCGGCCTCTGTAAGGAGCGGTCGGGTCGGTCCGCTAGGCGGTCTGGCCCCGCAGCGCCGCGATGCGCTCGTCGAGCGGCGGATGGCTCATGAAGAGGCGGCCCCAGCCGCTCGGCGCTCCCGAGATGCCGAAAGCGGCGAGCGACTCGGGAAGAGGCTCGGGATGGTTCGTCTTCAGGGCCTCGAGCGCGGCGATCATGCGGTCTCTACCGGCGAGGGTCGCGCCGCCTGCGTCCGCGCGGAACTCGCGCTGCCGCGAGAACCACATCACGATCATGCTCGCGAGGATGCCGAAGACGATCTGCGCCACGATCACCGTGATGTAGTAGCCGGGGCCCACGTCGCGCTCGGTGCGGAACACGGTCCGGTCGACGACGTAGCCGACGACGCGCGCGAGGAACATGACGAACGTGTTCACGACGCCCTGGATCAGCGCGAGCGTCACCATGTCTCCGTTCGCGACGTGCGTGATCTCGTGGCCGAGCACCGCTTCGATCTCGTCCTTGTCCATCCGGCGAAGGAGGCCCGTACTGACGGCGACGAGCGCGCTGTCGCGCCGGGCACCGGTCGCGAACGCGTTCGGCTGCGCGGACTCGAAGACCGCGACCTCGGGCATGCCGATGCCGGCGCTGCGCGCGAGCTTCCGCACCGTCTCGACGAGCCACTGTGCAGTCGGGTCGCGGGAGTCGGTGATGACCTGGGCGCCGGTCGACTTCTTCGCCAGCCACTTCGAGATGGCGAGCGAGAGGAATGAGCCGCCCATGCCGAAGACCGCGCAGAAGACCAGGAGCTGGCCCAGGTTCAGGCCTTGCTGCGTGAGATAGCCGTCGACGCCGAGCAGGCTCAGCACGACGCTCAGCACGAGCATGATGGCGATGTTGGTCGCCAGGAACAGAACGATTCGCTTCATCGATCCCCTCTAGGATGTCTCTCGGCCGCGGGCCGAGAGGAACAGCCTCCAGAGCTACACGGTTTTCCGAGGCCGTGCGAGCCGGCCCGGATGTCGTACGATCGTGACGACGGCGGCCTTGAGCAGGCAGGCGATTTCGACGATGAAGCGCGCGTGCGGAAAGGAAGAGCCCTGGCGGGAACGGCCGTCCTCCTGATCGCGGCGCCGGTCGCGCTGCTCCTCGCGACGGGAGCCGAGCATCCCGCCGAGCACGCCTGGCCGCCGCCCGTCGAGGCACCGGCCGAGCTCGCTTCGTCGCCGACCGTTGCCCGCTCGGCAGGCAAGAGGACGGTCGTCGTGCTGCTCTTCGACGGCCTCGCTCCCGCGATGGTGGAGGGAGCCGAGACGCCGACTCTCGATCGCCTCGCGCGCGAGGGTGCCTGGACCGACGCGATGGTGCCGCCGTTCCCGAGCGTCTCGCTGATCGGCGGCTTCACGATCAGCACCGGCTGCTGGCCGGAGCGCCACGGCATCGTGACCAATCGATTCTTCGATCCCGGGAAGGGCTTCTACGATCACTCGAAGGACGACGACTGGGTCGTCGAATGCGAGCAGCTCCACGAAATCGCGGAGCGGCAAGGCGTACGCGCGGCGACGCTCGGCTGGTACGGCGAAGTCTCCGCGAGCCACGGCAAGCGCGCACGCATCGTCGAGTGGGCGGCGAGTTGGGACGAGTACCCGAGCGACGCCGGCCGTGCGGAGCAGGTTGCGCAGCTCCTCGCCTTGCCGGTGGAAGAGAGGCCGCAGCTCATCCTCGCCTACTTCAAGGGTCCGGACGGCGCGGCGCACTTCCTCGGGGTGGACGCGCCGGAGACGCGTGCCGCGGTCGAGGAAGCGGATCGCGCGGTCGGACGCGTCGTCGATGCGCTCGAGAAGAACGGTCTCGCGGGCGAGACGACGCTGATCGTGACGACGGACCACGGCATGGTGCCGATCCATCACCTCGTGAACCTCGACTACATTCTCCGCGATCTCGACATCGAAGCGCGGATGCTCGCGACGGGGACGACGGGGTTCGTCTATCTCGACGATCCGACGAAGCGCGACGAGGCGATCGCGAGGCTCTCCGCGTACGCCGAGGTCTTCGACGTGTTCCCGACGGATGCGCAGCCCGAGTGGTCGCACCTCGGGAACGGTCCACGCGTCGGCGACCTCATCGTGTCTGCGAAGCCCGGCTACGCGATCGAGGATCGCGGCCAGTGGCCTTGGTACTTCCGTTGGCTCGCATGGACGGGCCCTGCGGTCTACGACGCGAGCGCCTCGCTCCGGGCTTCGCACGGCTATCCGCCGGGCACGGCACCCGTGAACGGCGTGCTCTACGCGTGGGGCGACGGAGTTCGGCCGGGCGAGAAGGTCGAGGAGGTGCGCGCGATCGACGTGCATCCGACGGTCGCAGCCCTCCTCGGCATCGCGCCGGGAGAGCCCGTCGACGGCGTGGTCGCTCGCGGCCTGCTGGCCGACGACGCGTGAGGCACGCGTCTATCGCAGCAGATTCACCGGCTCTTCGATGAACGCTCGAGCGCAGCTCCCCGTTTGCCCCGGCGTCGGCGTGGGCCCCGGAGCCTCCGGGAGACGAATCTGCGTCCGGAACGAGAACGCGAACGTGACGTCCGCGCAGGCGCCGAAGTCGCTGTCGACGTGGATCTCGCAGAGACGGTTCGGATCGAACGGGAGGTCGCTCGGCCCGGCTCCCGGATTCAGGGGCATGTCGGCGTCGAGGATCATCGTGACCTTGGTCGGGTCGTCGTAGCTGACGAACGCGAAGCGTCGGTAATGTCCGCCTTCTGATCGAGCGCCTTCAGCGGCGCCCGTTTCAACTGCTTCCTGCGGTCCGATGCACCTCGTTCTCGAGCGGCTCGCCTCGTTCGAGGCGCTCGAGGTTCCGGAAGAAGATCGCCGACTGCCGCCCGACGTTGCCGGCCGAGGGCGACGAGTCGTGTGGCGACACGACCACGTTCGGCAGCTCCCAGAGCGGCGAATCCGGCGGCAAGGGCTCGACCTCGAACACGTCGAGATAGGCGCCCGCAAGCTTTCCCAGGCGCAAGGCTTCGATCAGAGCCGCCTGGTCGACGATGCCGCCGCGCGCGACGTTGATCAGGTGCGCTCCGCGCGGAAGGAGCGATAGGCGATCGCGATCGATCCACCCGATCGTCTCTTCGGTGAGCGGACAGGCGAGCACCAGCCAATCGGTCTCCGGCAGGAGGGCGGTGAGCTCCGCCGGTGCGCGTACGTCATCGACCGGATCCTCGGGCGAGCGCGCGCTCCGGCGGACGCCGACGACACGAAGCCCGATCGCGCGCGCGAGCCGCGCGATCTCCCGGCCGATCGCGCCGAGACCGACGACGACCATCGTCTGCCCGGCGAGGTCGGGTGGCGGCGAGCGCAGGTTCGTCGGCTCCCACGCATGTCGACGCTGCGCGTCCCACCACTGCGTCATGCCGCGCGCGAGGGCGAGCATTCCTCCGATCGCGCTCTGTGCGATCGGTGCGGCGCTCGCGCCCGAGGACGTCGTCAAGCGCACGCCGCGCTCGAGCAAGCGGGCGAAGATCGGGGCGTCGGTTCCCGCGTTGGGCAGGTGCATCCAGCGAAGGTTCGGAGCGCGCATCGCGGCGCCGAAGAACGAGCGCGTCAGGAGAGGGTCCGCGGTGAAGTCGCCCGGGAAGAACGCGATGTCGACGCCGCCGAGCGCTTCCTCCAACAAATGCTCTCCCGGAGCGACCTCGAAGACGTCCCAGGTGCGGCCGATCGCTCGCCGTCGCCGCGCGAGCTCGGCGCGGAGGTCGGCGGCGAAGCGGCTCGTCGTGAGGAGGCTCGGCATCCTCCCCGCGGGTTCGCAGACGGCTCGGGGCCGCGCAAACGGCGTCCGCCTCTCGACAGCGGCCGTTCGGGGCGCGAAGGTGCGCCATGAGCAAGGGTGTGGTGCTCCTCGCGATCGTGACGCTCGTCCTCACGCTCGCGTTCTTCCTGCTGGTGCGGCCGCTCGTCACCGCGGTGCCGCGCTCGGTGCCCCCCTCGGCGCCGCCTAGCGCAGCGGGAACACCATCGGGATCGTGACCATCGCGATCGCCCAGCAGATCAGGTCCATCGGAATGCCGATCCGGAGGAAATCGGTGAACCGGTAGCCGCCCGGCCCGTACACCATCATGTGTGTCTGGTAGCCGAGAGGCGTCGCGAACCCGAGCGATCCGGCGACGGTGACCGCGGCGACGAACGGCATGTAGCCGATGCCGAGATCCGCCGCGGTGTTGAGCGCGATCGGGAAGAGGAGGGACACCGCGGCGCTGTGCGAGATCAGCTCCGTCAAGAGGAGCGTCCCGCCGTAGATCGCGACGAGGCTCCACATCGGATCGCCGCCGGCCGCGGACGTCAGCGTCTTCGCGACGACCGCCGCGACGCCGGACTTCTCGACCGCCGCGCCGAGCGCGAACGCCGCCGCGACGGAGAGGATCACCTTCCACTCGACGCTCCGCCGCGCCATCGTGCTCGTGCAGCAGCGCGTGAGGATCATCGCGCCGGAGGCGAGCATCGCCGCCTTCAGCATGCCGAGGTCCGTGAAGCTCGCGGCGAGGATCATCCCGAGCAGGATGACCAGCGCCAGGTACGCCTTCTCGTGGCGGACCGGCGCGGAGTCCTCGATGCGGCTCACGAGGTAGAAGTGGTGCGAGTTCCGCTGCTGCTCCGCGAACGACGGATCGGCCTCGACGAGCAGCGTGTCGCCGGTCTGCAAGACGATGTCGCCGATCTTCTTCTTCACGCGCTCGCCGCTTCGCGACACCGCGATCACGACCGCGTTGTAGACGGAGCGGAAGCGCCCGTCGCGGATCGTCTGCCCGACGAGCGGGCAGTGGTGCGACACGACCGCTTCGACGAGGCAGCGGCGGGAGCGCGGTGCTTCGAGCTTGAAGATCTGGTTCGTCGCCGGCTGCAAGCCGCGGATCTTCTGCAGGTCGACCACGGCCTCGATCACGCCGATGAACACGAGGCGGTCGCCGGCTTGCAGCACCTCGTGGGGCGAAACGGCCGGGATGAGGTCGCCGTCCCGGTCGATCTCGGCGAGGTACGTGTTCGGGAGCTGCCGCAGGCCGGCGGCCTCGATGGTCTTCCCGGCGAGCGGGCTCTTCGGCTCGACCAGCATCTCGATCGAGTACTCGCGCGGGTCGCCGAACTGCTCCATCGCCGGACGGCGGTCCGGCAGGAGCCAGCGATTGAACGCGACGACGAAGAGCACGCCGGCGATCGTGATCGGGATGCCCACCCAGGTGAGCTCGAACATGTGCATGCCGTGCCCCTTCGCGGAGATCAGCATGCCGTTCACGAGGAGGTTCGTCGCCGTCGAGATCATCGTCACGGTGCCGCTCAGCACGGCCGCGTAGCTGAGCGGGATCATCAGCTTGGAGACGGCGATGCGGTACTGCTTCGCCCAGTCGTTCACCGCGGGAAGGAACATCGCGACGACCGGCGTGTTGTTCATGAACGCGCTGACGAAGGTGACCGGGAACATCATCTTCATCAGAGCGCTCGTGACCGACTTCGGCCGGCTCAAGAACTTCTCCGTGATCATCGTGTTCGCGCCGGTGCCTTCGAGCCCGGCGACGACGACGTAGAGGACGGCGATGGTGACGATGCCCTCGTTCGCGAGCCCGGCGAGGGCTTCCTTCGCGTTCAGGACACCCGCGACGAGGAGGACCGTCACGGCGGCGGTCAGGACGACGTCGGTCGCGACGTCACGAACGATCAGGATGATGAAGATGGCGCAGATGACGGCGATGGTGAACCAGCCGTCCCATCCGAGAGCCGCCCAGGTTGTAGCGTCCATGGTGCAGTGACTCCTCGCGTCGACGCGTCGGAGCGGCGGCGCGGCGTTGCGCGCGCCGGGTTGGAAACCGCCCCGCGGAGGGGCGTTCTACGGAGAAGCGGCTAGCTGCTCGGCGTGAGGTCGCCTCCGAGCGGCGTCTTGACGAACTGCTGCGCCGGGAGCAGGAAGCGATCGCGCGACTCTGGCTCGAGGTCGCCGGGGATCGTGATCGGCAGCGCGAGTACATAGAAGGCCGTGCCGGCGATCGTCGCCATGAGGAGCGTCGGGCGTCCGATCAGGAGATCGGTGATGATCCCGGCTGCCGTCGGCGACGTCGTCTCCGTCGTCGTGGCCTCGGCCGATGGAGCGGTCGTCTCCTCGGTGATGATCTCCTCCTGCACGACCTCGTCGGCCCAGGCGGGAGCGGCGGAAGCGGCGAGAGTCGTGGCGGCGACGGCTGCGGCGAGAGACCTCGGAAGACGCATCATGAGTGCTTCTCCTCTTCGGAAAACGACACCTGGACGCCGTGTATCCCAGGAACGCCCACCTCTCGCAAGACGGAGGCGAGGTCATTGCGCGAGGCGGTAGGCGTCTCCGTCGCGAACGATGCGACCGGCGGTGGGCGCCGCGAAGTGGGTCCCGATCACCAGGACCGGGCGGTCGGCGCAGCCTTCGAGGAAGGCGCGCCGCGTCACGCGGCTCCGGTCGGGATCGGTGTCGGCGGCGCTCGACCAATCCGGACGGGCGATCTGGCAGGGGTGGTGGATCATGTCGCCGGTGATCGCCGCCTCCTCGCCGGCGGAGCGGATGCGGACGCTGACGTGTCCGGGAGTGTGGCCCGGAGTCGGCTCGAGCGAGATCTCGTCGCTCACGCGATGGTCCGTCTCGACGAGGTCGGCGAGCCCGGCGTCGAGGATCGGCCGGACGGAGTCGGTGATCACCGGGCCGATCGTCTCCGGCTCGTCCTTCCAATGCTCCCACTCGATCCGAGAGAAGAGGTAGCGGGCGTTCGGGAACGTCGGGACGAACCGGTCCCCCTCGCGCATCGTGTTCCAGCCCACGTGGTCGACGTGCATGTGCGTGCAGAGGACCGTGTCGATCGACTCGCGCGGGCTCCCGGACGCGGCGAGGTCCGCGAGGAAGGGCCCGGAGCGGAGGCTCCAGGCGCGGATCGCACGTTCCTTGCCGTTGCCGAGGCAGGTGTCGACGAGGATCCGCCGGCCCGGGGACTCGACGACGAGCGAGTGGATGCTCAGCACGAGCTCGCCCGCCTCGCCGAGGTAGTGCGGCCGGAGCCAGGGGATGCCGGCGACGGCTTCGGGCGTCGCCATCGGCAGGACGAGCGCGCCGATCTTCGTGTCCGTCTCGTCGACGACGCGCGTGATCGTCACGTTCCCGACGCGCCAGCGCAGCACACGGCCTCCCTACTGCGATCGGTCCGCGGGCGCCAGGCTTCCCGGAGGTGCTGCGTTCGCATGGACCCGCGGGAGAAGGTAGAGCCGTGGTCCGTGGCTGCGCTGCTGCTCGCCGCCGTGCTCTTCCTTCCGGCTTCCGTGACGGGGCAGGAGGCCTCGCTTCCGCCCGGCGAGCGCCCCGTGCCCGTCGAGGCGGGCTTCTTTCTCGTCAATCTCTCGGGTGTGGCCGAGCGCGACGAGACCTTCGACGCGGATCTCTACCTGAGCTTCCGCTGGCGCGATTCGCGTCTCGCCTTCGCGGGCGACGAGCCGCGCCGCTACCTCGAGGACGCCGCCGTCAACCGCTTGAGGGAGATCTGGTGGCCGCAGCTCGAGTTCGTCAACACGGCCGAGCCCGAGATCACGAACCGCACGCTCAACGTCTCTCCGGACGGCACGGTCGAGTACATCGTCGGACTCACCTCGAGCTTTCGCGCGGACCTCGACCTGCGCCGCTTTCCCTTCGACAGCCAGAAGCTCGAGGTGTGGATCGAGTCGTTCCTCTGGACCGACGACCAGATGGTGTTCGTCCCGGACACGAAGCGCGTCGGCTTCAACCGGGAGAGCACCTTCGAGGGCCTCGTCGTGACGCAGGTCTCCGCGGACGCCCGGCGTCGCGAGCTCTCCGGCTGGGGGACGACGTTCTCGGACTTCATCGCCGTGATCGACGTGCGCCGGCAGGCCGCGTTCTACCTGTGGACGGTCTTCGCGCCGGTGACCCTGATCTTCCTGATCTCGTGCACGGTCTTCGTCGTGCCGATCGACGGGTTCCACGACCGCGTCGGGATCAGCCTCGCGGCGCTCCTCGCGGTGATCGCGACCCAGTTCGCGATGAGCTTCAACCTGCCGCAGATCTCCTACTTGACGGTGATCGATCGCGTCTTCGTCGTGACGTACTTCTGCGTCGCGGTCGGAGTCCTCGTGAGCACGCTGCAGGCGACGATCCTCGACCGCGGCAACTCGAAGCGCGTCGACCGGTGGGCGGGGCTCGGTCTGCCGGCGCTCTTCGCGGTGCTTCTCGCGCTCTGCATCGTCTGGTAGCACCCTCCCGTGTCGAACCTCGAAACGCGGCTCGCTGCCTACGTCGCCTCGCGCGTTCCGGAAGCGCGCGACGTCCGCGTGAGCGGGCTCGACCGCCTCTTCGGCGGCGCTTCGCGCGAGACGTATCGCTTCGTCCTCGACTACGACACGGAAGGGGGACGGGTCTCCCGCCGTCTGATCCTGCGCCGCGACCCCGCGGGCAGCTTGATCGAGACGGAGCGCGCCGTCGAGTTCGGCGCGTACCGTGCCTTCCACGGAACGCCCGTCCCCGTCCCCGAGGCGCTCTGGCTCGAGGAGGACGCGAGCTGGCTCGACCATCCCTTCTTCGTGATGGAGGAGCTCGTCGGGCTCGAGGCGAGCCCGCAGGCGATCATCGGCTCGCCCTACGCCGAGCACGCGGAGTCGATCGCACGGCAGAAATGGACCATCCTCGGGGAGATCGCGCGCGCCGATCCGATCGCTCTCGGGCTCGACCGCGTGATGACGCCCGTCGCACCGCAGGAGTGCTGGCAGCGCGAGCTGCTTCGCTGGGAGCGCGTGATCGACGACGACGAGCTCTGCCCGCAGCCCGTGATCCGTGCCGCGATCCGCTGGCTCCGCCGCAATCCCCCTCCGCCGCCGGCGCGCGTGAGCGTCGTGCACGCGGACTACCGGACGGGGAATTTTCTTTGCGACACGGACGGGAACATCCGCGCGATCCTCGATTGGGAGATGGCGCACCTCGGCGACCCGCTGGAGGATCTCGCCTGGGGACTGAATCCCGTGTGGCGCTGGGCGCGCGACGAGCGCGCCGGCGGCCTCGCGACGCGCGACGTCGCGATCGCGCACTGGGAGCGCGCGAGCGGTCTTCGCGCGGATCCCGCGGCGCTCCACTGGTGGGAGGTGTTCTCGAGCGTCAAGGGCCAGGGGATCTGGGTCTCCGGCGCGAAGGAGTTCAGCTTCGGTGCGAACCAGGATCCGATCCTGGCGCTCTCCGGTTGGCTCATGGGCAACAGCCAGGACCGCGCGGCGCTCCTGCAGCTCGGGCACCTCTCGTGAAGCCCGATCCGCAGCGCATGATCGAGGTGACGGCGGCGCATCTGATGATGCGCACGGCACCCGCTCTCGAGAAGGGCTACGAGCAGTCGAGCGTCGGGCTTCTCGCAGTCCTGCTGCTGGCCGTGCGGGAGGAGTACGATCGCTCCGCCGCGCGACGCGTCGAGGAGAACCGCGCGCTGCGCGCGATCTTCGCGGACGGCGCGCGCGTCGTGCGCGAAGGCGCCCCCGAGCTCGCGAAGCGTCTGGAGGCGGCGGCACACGGCGAAGATCCGAGCCTCGTCATCTCCGAGCTCGAGCGCACGAACGCCGAACTGCGCGGGCTCGTGATCGACCTGCACGCGCGCATCGAGGAGATCGACGCGCCCGAGGCGCGCCGCATCGAGGTCGCGATCTGGGCGGAGCTCGTCGCCTCCACGGAGCGCCGCCGCCTCTCGCTCGGCACGTTCTGAGAGAGGGGTCGCGCCGCGACGTCGCGTGCTTCCCGGCGAGCGGCGATTGGGCTAAGAGGCGCGGGCATGAGAACGACCGCGACCCGAGCCGGCGCCCTCTCGCTGGCGATCCTCTTCGTGGCCTGCGCTCCGCGCATCAAGGTCGCGACCGACTACAATCCGCAGGCGAACTTCGCGCGTCTCCACACGTTCTCTTGGCTGCCGCGCGCGCAGCCGAAGAGCGGCAACCTGCGGCTCGACAGCGGCCTCGTCGAGGGCCGGGTGCGGCGCGCCGTCAACAAGACGCTCACCGCGAAGGGTTTCCGCGAGGTCGCGGCGACCTCGGAGCCGGACTTCTTCGTCGCCTACCAGGCGGCGGTCCAGAACAAGATCGACGTGCACTCGACGCCGACCTACTATGGATACCGCGGCTGGTGGAGGGGACCGGCCGTGATGGGCACGCAGACGAGCGTCCATCAGTACGACCTCGGCACGCTCCTGATCGACGTCGTCGATCGCGAGCGCGACGACCTCATCTGGCGCGGCTCGGGGCAGGCGAAGCTCTCGCCCCGCGACTCGGGATCGCCCGCGGAGAAGCAGGAGCGCATGGACGCGGTCGTCGAGCAGATCCTCGAGGATTTTCCGCCGACCTCGTGACGTCGCGCCGAAGGCACGCGCGTGGACCTACGCGAGACCGCCGCGTACCGGGAGTTTCGCCGCGAGGTGCGCGCGTTCCTCGCGCAGGAATGGACGGACGCGGACCGCGCGGCGGTGCCCCCTCGCCCCGGCTTCATGGCGCTCGTCGGACACCCGCTCCGCCGCGACGAAGCCGCAGCTCGCTTTCGCACGCGCGCGATCGAAGCGGGCTACCTCTACCGGCACGTGCCGCGGCGCTACGGCGGATCCGAGCAGCCGGACGACCTCGTGCGCGAGCGGATCGTCGCGGAGGAGCTCCGTACCGCGGGTGCACCGCTCGAGATCGTCGGACAGGGACCGAGCATGCTCGTGCCGACGCTCCTCGAGCACGGGACGGAAGCGCAGAAGGAGCGCTTCATCGCCGACACGCTTCACGGGCGCATCGTCTGGTGCCAGGGCTACAGCGAGCCGGGCGCGGGAAGCGACCTCGCTTCGCTCCGCACGCAGGCGACGCTCGACGGCGACGGGTGGGTCGTCCGCGGCAGCAAGACCTGGACGTCGAACGCGAACGAAGCGGACTGGATGTTCTGTCTCGTGCGGACGGAGCCCGACGCGCCGAAGCATCGCGGCATCAGCTACCTCCTGATCGAGGTCCGCTCCCCGGGCCTCGACGTGCGGCCGTTCCGCGTCCTCACCGGCGAGGTGCACTTCAACGAGGTCTTCTTCGACGACGTGCGCGTGCCCGCGGAGAATCTCGTCGGCGAGCGTGGGCGCGGCTGGGAGGTGAGCCGCGCGACGCTCAAGTACGAGCGCGGCATGATGGGCGGGAACAACTTGACGCGGCGGGCGTTCGATCACCTCGTCGCGCTGTCGCGGACGCTCGAGGTGCGCGGTCGAGCGCCGCTCGCGGATTCGCGGCTGCGCGATCGTCTCGCGGCGCTGGAAGCGCGTCTCCGGGCGAGCGAGCTGCACGCGGATCGCCTCTTCGCGGCTCGACTGCGCGGCGAGGAAGCGGGCCTCGGCGCGCTCGTGACGAAGCTGCAGACGAGCGAGCTCTTTCGCGACCTCGTGCACTTCGGGATGGACTTGCTCGCGGATCAGGGTCTGATCGCGCCCGGTGCAGCGGGGGCGACGGACGAAGGGCGCCTCGCCTACGCGTATCTCTGGTCGATGGGCGTGCTGATCGCGGGCGGGACGAGCAACATCCAGCGGAACATCATCGCCGAGCGCGGCCTGGGCCTGCCGCGCGGGTGACGATCGCTCAGCGCGCGGCGAGACGCTCCATCGCAGCGGCGTTCTCGTCCTCGCGCTCCGCGGCGCCGAGGAGAGCGCGTCGCGCCTCGCCGTCCGATTCCGCTTCCGCGAGCGCGCGGTACACCACGGCTCCGCCGCGCTCGAGCTCCGCGAGAAGCGCCTGCTGCTCGCGCGGCGACTTTCCCGCGAAGAGCGACGCGAGCTGCTCGCCGGGCGAAAGCCGCTTTGGCAGCACGGCCTGCGTCTGGGTGACGAGCGCGCACAGCCGGCCCTCGCACTCGACGCGTGTCTGCCAGACCATCGTCGTCCGGCCGCGATGCAGCGGCGTCGCGACGGCGCGGATCGCCTTTCCCGGCGTCGCGCGCGCTAAGAAGTTCGTCTTGGACTCGATCGTCGTCGTGCCCGCGCCCTGCGGGAGATTGAGAGCGGTCGCGTAGGCGCCCACCGTATCGGCGAGCGCCATCAGCGCTCCGCCGTGGATCGTTCCGGGAAGGGTGCAGAGCTCGTCCCGGCCGGGCATCTCGGCGGCGACGCGATCCGGCGTCGCCTCGGTCAGCCGGATGCCGAGCAGCTCGGGGAAGAGGCCCCGCATGGTCGCCTGCAGCGTCTCGATCGTCATCATGGCCCTGCTGGTATCGGAGAAATTGGACCTTGAGAAGGACCAATTTCTCGGGCAACCATCGGTCCAATGTGGATCCAGCTCGACGGGGAGGGCCCTCTCGGCGTGCAGCTCTTCCAGGCGCTCCGGGGCGCCATCCTGAGCGGACGGCTGCCGCCCTCGAGCCGGCTTCCGGCCAGCCGGGCGCTCGCGGGTGAGCTCGGGCTGTCGCGGAACACGGTGATCGTCGCGTACGACCAGCTCCTCGCCGAGGGATATGCGAGCGCGCGCGTCGGCGCCGGAACGTACGTCGCCTCCGAGCTGCCGGAGGAGAGCATCGCGGTCGCGAAGGCGAAGCCGCGTCCGCGCTCGAACGAGGCCGCAGGTGAGAAGCGCGTCGAGGCTCTCGCTCTCGGAGACGCCGGCGTCCAACCGAACGCCCCGCGCCTGTCGCGGTTCGCGCAGCGCCTCGCGGAGACGATGGCGCAGGGACGCGTCGTCTGGACGCCGCGCCCGCGACCGCTCCTCTGCGACTTCCGCTACGGGCGGCCGAGCTTCGAGGATCTTCCGCACGAGGCGTGGTGCCGCGTCCTCGCGCGTCGTGCGCGGCGGGCTTCCGTGCGGACGCTCGACTACGGCAGCCCCGAAGGCGTGCCCGAGCTCCGCGAGGAGCTCGCCGCTTACCTGCGTCGCGCACGCGGCGTCGCGTGCGAGCCGGAGCAGATCGTCATCGTGTCCGGTTCGCAGCAAGCGCTGGATCTCGTCGGCCGCGTGCTCCTCGATCCGGGCGACACGGTCGTCGTCGAGGAGCCGCACTATCCCGCCGCGCGCGCCGCGTTCCGCAGCGTCGACGCGGAGGTGCGCGCCGTCCCCGTCGACGAGCGCGGCCTCGACGTCCGCGGCCTCGCGGGACTCGGACCGGTACGTCTCGCGTACGTCACGCCGGCGCATCAATTCCCGACCGGCGTGACGATGCCGCTCGCGCGCCGTCTCGAGCTGTTGCGCTGGGCGCGCGACGAAGACGCGCTCGTCGTCGAGGACGACTACGACAGCGAGTACCGCTTCGCCGGCCGCCCCGTGCAGGCATTGCAAGGGATCGACCGGGACGGCCGCGTTCTCTACGCCGGAACCTTCTCGAAGCTGCTGTTCCCCTCGCTTCGACTCGGCTTCTTCGTGCTGCCCCCGGCGCTCGTCGACCCGTTCCGTCTCGCGAAGGCCGCAGCCGACACGGGCAGCCCGACGCTGCTGCAGCTCGCGCTCGCGGACTTCATCCGCGAAGGCCTCTTCGAGCGCCACCTGCGACGCTCGCGGACGCGGAACGCGGCGCGGCGCGCGGCGCTGCTCGGATCGATCGAGAAGCACCTCGGTGACCGCGTCGAGGTCGTCGGCGCGGACGCCGGCCTGCACGTCATGCTCTGGCTTCGCGGTGCGGACGCGGCGGAAGCGCGTCGCGTGCGGCGGCGCGCCGGTACCGCGGGCGTCGGCGTCTACCCGATCGAGCCGTTCTACCTCGACCCGCCGGATCGCGGCGGGCTGCTCCTCGGCTACGCTTCGCTGCAGGAGCGTGACATCGAGCGCGGGATCCGGATCCTCGCGGAGAGCTGGGACGAGGTCGCGTGCGTCAAGTAGCGTGTCGACCAAGAATTCAGCCGCTGCTGCCCGAGGCGTGATCGGCGCGCCGGCGCGAGAACCGTCCCGGGGAGAAATCGCGAGCCTTTTCGCGCAGCGTCGTTCCGACGCGACGCGAGCCTTGCCGAAACGCGAGCCGGGGGAGCCTCGAAGCAGGACTGCAGGTCCCTTGCCCGCGTGTCCTCCGGCCCGCAGGGGGCGGCCGGGTGCGAGCCGGGCAGCCGCGGCTGCCCGGCTCGCCTGCTCGCTCCGTCAGCCGAAGCTCATCTCGCCGACGTCCGGGGCGACACGGAGCGGGGCGCCCGTCACGGCACGGACCTCGTCGACGGAGACGCCCGGCGCGACCTCGCGCAGAAGGAATCCCGCCTCGTCGACGTCGATCACCGCGAGGTCGGTGACGATCGTCCGCACGCAGCCGGCGGCGGTCAACGGGTACGAGCAGCGCTCGACGAGCTTCGGCATCCCGTCACGCGTCATGTGGAACATCACGACGACGATGCGCGCGCTGCCGGCGGCGAGGTCCATCGCGCCGCCGATCCCGCCGACGCCCGTCGACGGCACGTTCCAGTTCGCGAGGTCGCCGTTCGCCGCGACCTGGAAGCCGCCGAGCACGACGGTCGAGACACGGCCACTCCGCACCATCGCGAACGCGGCGCAGCTGTCCGCGAAGCTCGCGCCGCGCTCGAGGCGGACGAGCTGTCCGCTCGCGTTGTAGTAGTCGGCGTTCATCTCGCCTTCGGCGACGAGCGGGCCGAAGCCGACCATTCCGTTCTCGGCGTGCAGCGTGACGCTCTGCTCGGGCTCGACGTAGCTCGAGACGAGGGTCGGGATGCCGAGCCCGAGGTTTACGTACTCTCCGTGCCGCAAGAGGACGGCGACCTTACGCGCCATCAGATCGGGTGGGATGCCGCGCGGCCCGACCGGCCGCTCGCGCGTGTCGAAGTCCCACTTCTTGCCGAACCGCATCGAGAGCTGCCGCACGCGCGCGAGGTCGAGCGGCCGCTCGCAGCGCACGATGCGATCGACGAAGACTCCCGGCGTCACGACGGCCTCCGGATCGATCGCTCCCGCTTCGACGATCTCGTCGACCTCGGCGATCGTCACGCGCGCGCCCGTCGCGAAGACGGGATTGTAGTTCCGTCCGGCGCCTCGGTAGAGGAGGTTGCCGTGACGGTCCGCGACCGCGGCGCGGACGAGCGCGAAGTCCGCGGATAGAGCGCGCTCGAACACGTAGGGACGGCCGTCGAGCTCGCGCACCTCTTTTCCCGCGGCGACGTCGGTGCCGACGCCCGTCGGCGTGTAGAAGCCGGCGAGCCCCGCGCCCGCGGCGCGGACGCGCTCGATCAACGTACCTTGCGGCACGAGCTCGACCTTCACGCGGCCGGCGCGGATCTGCTCCTCGAGCACGGTTCGCTGCGTCGGGTAGGCGGCGTAGCTCGCGATCAGCGAGCCGATCTGGCCGCTCTCGGCGAGCTGCTGCGGCGAGGTCGGCCCGACGCCCGGCGTGTTGCAGACGAGCGTCAAGTCGCGGCTGCCGCGATCACGAAGCGCCTGGATCAGGCTCGCGGGCCAGCCCTGGATCACGCCGAAGCCCCCGATCATGACGCGGGCGCCGTCTGCAATGTCCGCGACGGCCTCGGCGGCGCTCATCACCTGCTTCTGCATCGAGCTCCTCCGCCTCAGGGGGACGCGGCCGTCGCGCGAAGGCCGCCGCGCACGGCGAAGTCTTCGAGGAGATCGATGGCCTCCTCGACCGTCTCCGACCAGAAGAGCGCCGGCACGTTGACGATCGTGACGCCGATCCGCTCGAGGCGCGGCAGGAGATCGACGAGCTCCGCGACCGAGCGCGCGCCGCCGCCGCTCGCGACGCCGATCCGCGTCGGATCGCGTCCCGCACTCTCCGCCTCGCGCCGTACCTCGTCGATCGCGCGCTCGAGCGTCGCGAGATCGCGCGGGGCCGCGAGCCAGCCGTCGCCGCGCCGGCCCACGCGGCGCAGCGCCTTCGGGCTGTCGCCGCCGATCCAGATCGGCAGCGGACGCTGCGCGGGCTTCGGGGAGAACGCCGCGTCGCGAAGCCCGTGGAAGCGGCCTTCGAAGTGGACCGTTTCCTCCGTCCAGAGCGCCCGCAAGAGATCGATCGCCTCGTCCGTGCGCGCGCCGCGCTCGCGGAACGGAACGCCGAGAAGCTCGAACTCCTCGCGTAGCCAGCCGCTCGCGACGCCGAGGAGGACGCGCCCGCCCGAGAGCACGTCGACCGTCGCGATCGCCTTCGCGAGCGCCACCGGGTGATGATACGGCAGCACGACTACCGCCGAGCCGAGCCGCACGCGCTTCGTCGCCGCGGCGACGAAGGCGAGCGTCGCGCCGACGTCGAGCACGGGATCGTTCACGTCGTACGGAAAGCTTCCGCCGTAGGGGTAGGGCGTCTCGATCCGTCGCGGGAACACGAGGTGCTCCGCCGTCCACACGACGTCGTAGCCGAGCCGGTCGGCGGCGCTCGCCATCGCGCGAATCCGCTCACCGACCTCTGCGCCGCGCGCCTTCGGGCCGAACTGCGGCAGTGCGACGCCGAACTGCATCAAGCAGCGTGCCGCGCCTGCATCTCGAACGTGTTGCGGAACGGACCGAGGAGGCCGATGCGGATGAACGCCTGGTAGAGGTCCGTCGTCTGCGCTCGACCGTCGCCGGGGCGGAGCACGTCGACGACGCGCACGCCGAGCTCGGGACGCTCGCGCTCGAACCGTCGCGCGCGCTCGAGCCGCATCTCCCACTCCTCGAGGGACGACGTCATGAAGCCCGTGTGGTCGGCCCAGTCTCCTTCGATCTTCTCGAGCTCGCCGAGAGCCGCGTCGAGCGCGCCGTCCGCGTTGCGGAGCCGCGCGAGCGCTTCCGTGAGCGAGCCCGCCGCGGGCACGGGGCGGAAGTAGAGCGCCGCCGCGTGGAAGTCGCCGGTCAGCCGATAGCCGAGCAGGTACGGCTTCGCGACGAACTTGTCCCACCCGAAGAGCGTGTCGATGCACTCCTCGAGCGAGGGCAGCCGCTCCGGAGGAACGGCGAAGTTGACGTGATTCCAGCGATGCTCCGTCGACATCGAGGGCCTACGCTCGCTTCCGCACCATACAAGGCACTCCTCGCGGGACTCAAGACGATCCGGCGGGAGCGACGACGGCGCCGGGCCGCTCGTCCGTCGTCTCCCCGGCGACGACGAGCTCGCGTCCGCCGACGAGAACGAGCTCGATCCCATCCGCACGAACGACGTACCGCTCGGTGTCGGCCGGGAAGTCGCGGACGCGCTCCGGACGGCGCATCGCCACGCGCTCGGGATCGAAGCACGTGACGTCGGCGACGGCGCCGGGCACGAGGCGCCCGCGGTCCGGGATCCCGTAGATGCGCGCCGGCATCGCGGAGAGCCGTCGTACCGCTTCCTCCCACGAGAAGAGACCGCGCTCGCGCACCCAGTAGCCGAGGAGGTGCGTCGCGTAGCCCGCGTCGCAGAGGATCGAAACGTGCGCGCCCGCGTCCGAGAGCGCGATCAGCGCCTCGGGCTCGCGCAGGAGCGCGCCGACGCGCTCCTCGTCGAAGTTGAGGAGCGTCATCGAGAAGCGCGCCTTCAGCTCCTCGGCGCGCGAGAGGTCGAGCAGCGCGTCCGCTTCGTCGCCGCCGCGCTCCCGCGCGATTTCCGAGAGCGTACGGCCGACGAGCGAAGCGTGCTCGGGCCGCGTTGCGTGCTCGAGCACGGCGGAAGCCCAGCGCTTCGCCGAGGGCGACTCGGGCCGGCCGAGGGCTTCGCGACGGAAGGTCTCGCGGAACTCGGCTTCGGCGAGGAGTGCCAGGCGCTCCGCAGTCGAACCCGCGCCGCGGAACCGTCGCCAGCACGGCAGGACGTCGAGCGAAGCGCAGCCCGTCTCGAGATCGAAGTCGAAGCGCATCGGGCGGCACGAGACCTGCGGGTGCACCTGCGCGCCGCTCTCACGGCCGCGACGAAGATCCGCGAGCACGCCGTCCCAGACGCCTTCGCGATCGGGGAGGTCGAGGATCGCGCTGAAGCTGACCGGTCGCCTCGAAGCGCGCGATAGCTCCTGCAGGAACGCGAGCTCGTCGGTCGAGAGCGGAAAGGTCTCCGGCGTGATCTCGAGCACGCCGCGCCCGCTCTCCGCCATCGCCGCGACGAGCGACGCGAGCTCCGCGCGGTCCGCCCGGCGGCTCGGGACCGGCCGCCCGCCTTCGCCGACGTGTCCGGGCGAACGCGACGTTGCGAGGCCGAGCGCGCCGGCCGCCATCGCTTGGCGAACCGCGTCCTGCATGCGCGCGATCTCGTCGCCCGTCGCCGTGCGCTCGTACGCGGCGTCGCCGAGGACGTCCGCGCGGAGCGGCGAGTGACCGAGGAGCACGCCGACGTTCGGTCCGAGCGGACGGCGGCGGAGCGCTTCGAGGTACTGCGGGAACGTCTCCCATTCCCAGACGACGCCCGCGCAGAGGCTCGCGTACGGCATGCCCTCGACGTGCTCGAGCATGCGCAGGAGCGAGTCGCGGCGCGAGCTCGGGCAGGGTGCCAGGCCGAAGCCGCAGTTGCCGAGGACGACGGTCGTGACGCCGTGCCACGGCGACGGCGTGCACAAGCGATCCCACGTCACCTGCGCGTCGTAGTGCGTGTGCACGTCGACGAAGCCGGGCGCGACGATGCACCCGGCGACGTCGATCTCGCGGCGCGCCCGACCGTCGAAGAGACCGGTGCCGAGGATGCGACCCTCGTGCACGACGACGTCGCCGGTCCGCGAGGGAAGGCCGGTGCCGTCGCAGATGGTTCCGCCGCGCAGCACCAGATCGACGGTCATCGCGCCGCTCTACTTGAAGCTCTCGCCCCAGCGGTCCGCGAAAGCGAGCTTCTCGACGGGGCGCCGCGAGATCGGTCCGTGTCCGCGCAGCTGCGGATACCCGATGGGAATCGCGGCGGCCGTGGCCCACGGCTCGGGGATCTGCAGGAGCGCGCGCACTTCGTCCTCGCAAGCGCAGAGGAGCGTCGTCAGCACGCAGCCGAGCCCTTCCGCCCGGCACGCGAGTAGCAGGTTCTCGACCGCGGGGTAGATCGACGCGCCGCCGACGACCGAGATCCGGCTCAAGCCCGCGTCCGTGATCGCCATGAGCTCCGGATTGAAGCAGAACACGAGGATCGCCGGCGTCTCCGCGAAGTGCGCGGCGAGGTAATCGCCGGCGCGCAGGATGCGCTCTTGCTTCGCCTTCTGCTCCTCCGGCTGTCCCTCGATCCGCCGCCGGTGTCCGGTGGAGTAGAGCGTCCAGCGCTCCTCGTAGAGCGCGCCGAGCCGCTCGCGCAGACGCGGCTCGCGGACGATGACGACGCGCCAGGGTTGCACGTTGCCGCCGGTCGGCGCGTACGAAGCGGCTTGCACGATGCGGTGCAGCACGTCGTCGGGAATCGGGTCGGGACGCAGCCGACGCACCGCGCGCAGCGTGCTCATGGCCTCGAACAATCCGATCTCCGGCATCCGCTTCCTCCTCTCCGTACGATTGCTGGATTTACAGCTCCACGGAACGGGTATACAAGTCGGCGCAGAACACGTTCCGCGAACTCCCACCTTTCGATTGTCGTTCGGAGGATCCCATCCATGAGAACACGACTCGTTCCGTCCGGAGTCGCGCTCGTCGTCGCGATCACGGCGGCTCTCCTCGTTCCCTCGCCCGCGCGGGCGACTCTCACCGACGTGCAGGAGGCACCCGAGGGAACGGTCCTCGGCAAGGACAACTGGAAGATCGCCGAGGGGCTGCTGCCGCCGGAGATCCTCGAGCTCTACAAGAAGGGCGAGTACTCGAGCCCGATCCGCAAGCTCGAGGGCAAGAAGGGCACGATCTACTCGCCCGAGCTGGTCGAGGCATCGAAGAAGAACGCGGGCAAGTTCCGCGTGGACGAGAACGGTACGGTCATCGACGTCGACACGGGCGAACGTCCCGACGTGATCATCGGCTGGCCGTTCCCCGACATCGACGCGAACGACCCGCAGGCCGGCGCCAAGGTGATGTGGAACTACCTCTACACGCTGTACTGGGCGGGCTCGTTCCACACGGAATCCCCGATCAACTGGATCTCGCGCGACTCGGGCATCCTCCGGCGCATCAGCGTCGACGTGCACTTCAAGTACTACGACGGACAGCCGCCGCCGTTCCAGGAGAAGATCGGCGAGAACGACCTGAACATCCTCTCCCGCACGATGGCGCTCGTCCGCGAGCCCGCGGACGTGGAGGGCATCGTGAGCCTCAACTGGCGGTATCGCGAGGGCGACAAGCAGGATCAGGCGTGGTCCTACGTGCCCGCCCTTCGCCGCGTGCGACCGATCAATCCCGCGAACCGAGCCGACGGCTTCCTCGGCTCGGACATCTCGCAGGACGACGGACCGTACTTCGACGGCAAGCCGGAGGACTTCAACTTCAAGCTGATCGGCGAAGGCTACATGC
Organism: Deltaproteobacteria bacterium; assembly: GCA_016874795.1. Taxonomy (GTDB): domain Bacteria; phylum Desulfobacterota; class Binatia; order UBA12015; family UBA12015; genus VGTG01. The sequence continues at coordinate 30,007 of VGTG01000024.1, forward strand.
TCGGGACGTTCGAGAACGACGGGCTCGAGGACCCGGGGAAGCCGGTCCCGTTGACGGAGAACACCGAGATCTCCGACCTGATCGACGGCAGCGACACCGGCTGGCGCGTCTCGTATCCCAACGTCGACCTGATCGCGTCGCAGGACGAGAGCTGGAAGCCCGGCGAAGGCCTCGTCGCGTGGGCGCCGACGTACCTCGCGCTGATCCCGCGGCCCGTGTGGATCGTCGAGGCCGTGCCGAAGAACCCGTACTACCTCTACGGGAAGCAGATCATGTACTTCGACAAGGAGAGCTTCCGCGGCTACTGGAAGAGCAAGTTCGACTGGAAGGGATCCGTGCTCGCGAACTGGCAGCTTCCCGAGTCGCTCTTCCAGAAGGTCGAAGGCGGACCGATCGAGTACATGCGCATGGGCAAGATCGGCGGCGCCGGCGTCATGAACAACTTCAAGCAGGACCGCGCTACGGTGTCCGGCCTGCCGACCGCCGACACCGAGTGGTACGTCGACCTTCCGGACGAGATCTTCGAGACGTCGCGGATCATCCGGGAAGGGAAGTGAGCTCGGGCCCGCCTTCCGTCGTCCTGCATCAGTTCCTCGCGTCGCACTTCAACGAGAAGGCGCGCTGGGCGTTGGACTGGAAGGGCGTCGTGCATCACCGGCGAACCTATTTGCCGGGGCCCCATGCGCCCGGGCTGCTCCGCCTGTCGCGACAGACCTCGACGCCCGTGCTGCAGATCGACGGCGAGGTCGTCGCCGGCTCCGCGCGCATCGTGGACGCTCTCGAGCGCCGTGTTCCGGAGCGTCCGCTCTACCCGGCGGACCCTTCGGCGCGTCGTCAGGCTTTGGAGATTCAGGCGCAGTTCGACGCCGAGGTCGGCCCGGCGGCCCGGACGGCGGTCTTCTCCGTCCTGCTGAAGGAGCCGGACTACATCTGTCTTCTCTTCTCGCGAAGCAAGCCGAAGCTCGCCCAGGCTTTGTATCGCGGGCTCTTTCCTGCGACGAAGCGTTTGATGGCCCGTGCCAACGGAGTGACGGGTGCACGAGAGGTCGACCGCGCGTTCCAGCGAAGCGGCCGTGCGCTCGACTTCGTCGCCGAGACCGCCGGCAGCGCGGGTCCGCTCGTCGGCGATTCGTTCAGCGTCGCCGACCTGACTTGCGCCTCGCTGCTCGCGGTGCTCGTCGATCCTCCGCATCCGGACATGGCGTTGCCGCGCCCGATGCCGGCGAGGCTCGAAGACTTTCGCGCGCGCTGGGCCGAGCACGAGGGAGCGCGCTGGGTGCTCGGGCAGTACGAGCGCTTTCGTCCCCCTCGAGCTCTGGACGCGGCGAGCGCCGGCGCGTAGCCGAGACTTCGTCCATCAGGGAATCACGGGCGGCGTTCCGGCGATCCGGTGCGCGATGCGGAGCGCGCTCGCGATGATGGTCAGCGTCGGGTCGTCGCCGGAGCTCGTCGGGAACACGCTGCCGTCCGTCGCGTAGAGGTTGTCGAGGTCGTGGAGGCGGCCGTCGGGTGCTGCCCGAGAGGCAGATCGCGCATCGCGTTCTCGAGCGGCAGGCCGCGTCGCGCGCCGCGTCAGCGCAGCGCGGGCATCACCTCGGACTCGATCAGCCGCAGGCTCTCCCACGCGAGATCCGGGTCGAGGCCGCCCATCAGCGGATGCAGCACGACCGAGCCCATCGGACCGAGTGCGCGAGCGCGCAGGGCGAGCTCTTCCGGAGTCAGCACCAGATAGCGGCCCGAGCGACGCAGCTCGTCTGCATCCGAGACGACCGCGTAGGGACTCGCCATTCCGGCGCCTGCGAGCCACGCGCCGTACGCGTTCGTCTCGTGCAGCGCGTGCGGTGCGATGCGGCGCCACGCGGCGTCGGGATCCTTCGCGACGTGCACGAAGAGGCCGAGGCTCGGCGCCGCGGGTCCGGGATCGGGCTTGCCGATCTTGCGGCACTCTTCGCGGTACATCTCCTGCGCCTCCGGCGTCGAGGCGACGTAGTAGTCCGCGAAGCGCGCCGCGCGACGCGCCGCGACGCGCGTCGAGCCGCCCATGAAGAGGGGAGGGCGCGGCTGCCGCACCGGACGCGGCGTCACGCGGACCGTGCGTCCTCGGTACTCGAAGGGCTCGCCCGTCCACGCCTTCTCGAGGAACGGAATGATCTCGTCCATCGCCGGCCCGCGATCGCGGAGCGTGCGGCCGAACGCCGCGAACTCGGACTCGACGTAGCCCGCGGCGAGGACCGGGATGACGCGGCCGTTGCTCAGGATGTCGACCACCGCGAGGTCCTCGGCGAGCCGGATCGGATCGTGCAACGGCGCGATCAGCGCCGAGAGCATGATCTGCACGCTCTTCGTGCGCGCCGCGATCGCGCCGCACATCACGAGCGGCGAGGGCAGGTAGCCGTCGGGCGAGCCGTGGTGCTCCGAGACGACGACGGAGGCGAAGCCACGCGCGTCCGCCCAGGCACACTGCTCGAGAGCGGCCGCAGCGAGGTCCGCCGAGGAAGCCTGTCCGAACGGCGGACAGCGCAGGTCGTAGCGTAGGTGGAACATCGTCATGGCGTGCCCCCCGCCCGCTGCCTTGCGGGTGCACCGAGCCTTGCAACGAGCGACGCCCGCGTGCAAGCGTTCCTTCGGGGAGCGAGATCGCAGGAGGGTCGATCGTGTTCTGGAAGCGCTGCAGCACGTGCAAGAAAGAGATCAACTTCGGTGCGCTCCACTACGTCTGCAGCGTGTCCACCTGCAATCGCAAGGGCACGGACTTCATTTTTTGCTCGACCGATTGTTGGGATGCGCACGTGCCGACGTTCCGGCATCGCGACGCGTGGGCCGAGGAGCGTCGCGCCCCGCGAGCGGGAAGTAGCGAGGCGCCGCCACCACGTCGCGCGCCGCCGGTGGCACCACCTCCGAGCGTGAGCGCGCCGCGCCCGTCTTCGCCCGTGCCCGTCGAGCGGCCCCTCTCGACGTCGAGCGGCGGATTCGTCGACCCGGCGCAGCCCGTTGCGGAGCCGCCCGGGCTGGAGCCGGTGCTGCACGATCGAGCGCGCATTCCCCGTGAGATCCTCGTCGTCGCGAGCAAGCTCAAGGCATACATCCGCGCCCGCTCGGACATGAACACATCGGACGCCGTCCTCGAGGTCCTGTCGGAGCGCCTGCGCGACCTGTGCGACGGCGCGATCCATCACGCGGCAGCCTCGGGTCGCAAGACGGTGATGGATCGCGACTTCTGAGCCGGGCTCGACTCCGGGCTTGACCCGAGCGCGGGTTCGAGGCAAAGGATCCTGAGAACGGCGTTCTCGCATCCGAGAACGAGGATCTTTCACCGCGAAGGGAGGCCGCATGGCCTGGGATTTCGAGACGGATCCCGAGTTTCAGAAGAAGCTCGACTGGGCGGACGAGTTCGTGCGCGAGCGGATCGAGCCGCTCGACCTCGTCTACCGCGACGGCGGAGCTCCGTACGACCGGAAGAACCCGGTCTACCGGAAGATCACCGAGCCACTGAAGGCCGAGGTGCAGAAGCAGGACCTCTGGGCGTGCCATCTCGGCCCCGAGCTCGGCGGCAAGGGCTACGGTCAGGTGAAGCTCGCGCTCCTGAACGAGATCCTCGGCCGCTCCTACTGGGCGCCGACGATCTTCGGCTGCCAGGCGCCCGACTCCGGCAACGCCGAGATCCTCGCGCACTACGGCACCGAGGCGCAGAAGCAGAAGTACCTCGAGCCGCTCCTGCGTGGGGACATCGTGTCGTGCTTCTCGATGACCGAGCCCCAGGCCGGCGCCGACCCGAAGGAGTTCAAGTGCGCCGGTCGGAAGGAAGGCAACGAGTGGGTGATCGACGGGGAGAAGTACTTCTCCTCGAACGCCGAGCTCGCGGAGTTCCTGATCACGATGGTCGTGACCGACCCGACGGTGCCGATCCACCAGGGCGCCTCGATGGTGCTGATTCCGCGCGAGACGCCGGGCGTGAACATCGTGCGCCGCGTCGGCCTCGGCGGCGAGCCGCTCGGCTACGGGCATCACGCCTACATCCGCTACGAGAACGTGCGCGTTCCCGAGGAGAACCTTCTCGGCGGACCGGGCCAAGCGTTCGCAATCGCGCAGACGCGGCTCGGCGGCGGCCGCATCCATCACGCCATGCGGACCGTCGCGATGGTCAAGCAAGCGCTCCAGATGATGTGCGAGCGCGCTCTCTCGCGTCACACGCAGGGCGAGCAGCTCGCGCGGAAGCAGATGGTGCAGCAGTACGTCGCCGACTCGTTCATCCAGCTCGAGCAGTTCCGCCTCCTCGTGCTCTACACGGCCTGGCACATCGACAAGGGCCACAAGAGCGAGGCGCGGACCTACATCGCCGCGGTGAAGGTGCAGATGGCCGACGTCCTGCACGACGTGCTGCGCCGCGCGATCCAGGTGCACGGCGCGATGGGCTGCTCGAACGAGCTGCCGCTGATGCGCATGTGGTCCGCCGCTCCCGTGATGGCGATCGCCGACGGACCGACGGAGGTGCACAAGGTGACCGTCGCCCGCGCGATCTTCAAGCAGTACCAGCCCTATGAGGGACTCTGGCCGCGCGAGTTCCTTCCCGCGAAGGTCGAGGAGGCGAAGCGGAAGCTCGGCGACGCGATCGAGCAGGAGGTGCAGAACCTGTGAACGGCGACACGAAGAAGGACTCCGCGCGCGAAGCGCGCGGCCGAGCGGAGGGCGAGCGGGGGAGTGGAGGAGCTGAGGCTTCGCCGCAGCTCCGGCGAGGGGGCGGCGCCCCCTCGCATCCATTGAAGCGTGAGGTGCAGAACCTGTGAACGAAGAAGCGAGGAGCGAGGCGGACAGGACGCGCGGGTTGATCGATCCGGAGAAGCTCGCGCGTTGGATGGACGAGCGGGACTTGCCCGGGAAGGGCAGCCCCGTCGAGATGAGCTTCATCACCGGCGGCGCCTCGAACGAGCTCTTCGAGATCCGCCGCGGCGACGCGCGTCTCGCGCTACGCCGTCCGCCGCGCAAGGTGCCGAAAGGGCGGAACGAGACGATGCTCCGCGAGTACCGCGTGCTCGCGGCTCTCCGCGACACCGACGTGCCGCACTCGCGCGTCGTCGCGGTGTGCGAGGATCCGGAGCTCTTCGGCGCGTGCTTCTACATGATGGAGTTCGTCGACGGCTGGTCGTGCATGAACATCGACGGCTGGCCGGCGCCGTTCGACACGGACCTCGAAGCGAGGTCGGGGCTCGCGTGGGAGCTCGTCGACGCGATCGGGAAGCTCGCACGGGTCGACTGGCGCGCGCGCGGTCTCGAGGGCTTCGGCAAGCCCGACAACTTCCACGAGCGGCAGGTCGACCGCTGGTACGCGCATCTCGAGGCGTTCCGCTTCCGCGACCTCCCCGGCCTCGATGAAGCGGGCGCGTGGCTCCGCGCGCACAAGCCGCGCACGTACACGCCCGGCATCATCCACGGCGACTACCAGTTCGCGAACGTGATGTTCCGCCACGGCGCGCCCGCGCGCATGGCTGCGATCGTCGACTGGGAGATGGCGACGGTCGGCGATCCGTTGCTCGATCTCGCCTGGGTCGTGATGGGCTGGCCGAATCCGGACGAGGACCGGTCGAGCAAGACCTACGTCGACTACACGGGTATGCCGTCGCGCGAGGAGCTCCTCGAGCGCTACGCGAAGACGAGCGGGCTCCCCGTCGACGAGATCGACTACTACGTGATCCTCGCGCGCTTCAAGATGGCGATCGTTCTCGAAGGCGGGTACGCGCGCTACGTGCAGGGCGGCGCCGACAATCCGAAGATGGCCGCGTTCGGCGACGTCGTGCTCGACATGGCGCGGCGCGCGGCCGAGCTCGCGCGCACGACGCGGCTCCGTGCCTGAGACCCGCTGGCAGGAGCGCTCGCTCGGGCGCTCCCTCCACGCTTCGACCGAGCGCTCGCGCGAGCGTGGTCGCCGCTTCGTCGACGCGGCGCGCGAGCTGATGGGATCTTCGCCCGAGCTCGACTTCGGCGTGCAGGAGGTGGTGCGGCACGCAGGCCTCTCGCTGCGCTCGTTCTACCAGCACTTCTCCGGCAAGGACGATCTCCTCCTCGCACTCTACGAGGAGCTCGTCCGCGAGGCCGTGGAGCGCGCGGAGAAGCGGGTCGCGAAGATCGCGGATCCGCTCGAGCGCCTCGAGGTGATCGTGCACCGCTTCTACGGCGATCGCGGCGCCTTCTCCTCGCCGATGGCGGCCGAGGTGCAATCCCTCGCTCGCGCCCGTCCCGACGAGATCCGCGAGGCGCTCGAGCCGCTTCTCGAACTTCTCGCGCGCGTTCTCGCGGAGGCGATCGCCGCGGGCCGTGTCCGTCGCGCTGATCCGCGCGAGCTCGCGCTGCAGGTGCTTCTCCTCCTCCTGATCCATACACAGGCCCGTGGGCAGCAGCTGATGGGCGGCACTTGGCCGGTGCTGTCCCGCAGCCAGGTGTGGGACTTCTGCCGGCGCGCGCTGGCGGGGGAGGAGGGGTGAGCGCAGGAGCGGTGCCGGAGCGCGAAGCGGAAGGGGAGCCTCCCGAGGGAGGAGCGGAGGAGGGCGGCTTCGAGATCTGGCGCCGGCGCATCGGGCTCGTCGCCGCGCCGATCGTCTTTGCCCTCGTCTGGTGGGCCGCGTCGGACCTCGATCGGCCGGCGCATCGTCTCGCGGCGGTCCTCGCGACGGTGGTGGTCCTCTGGGTCACCGAAGCGCTGCCGATGGCGATCACCGCGTTCCTCGGCGTCGCGTTTGCGGTCGTTCTCGGCGTCGCGCCCGCTTCGGAGGCGTTCGCACCGTTCGCGGATCCGCTCGTCTTCCTCTTCATCGGCACCTTCATCATCGCGCGTGCGATCTTCTTCCATGGGCTCGATCGGCGTTTCGCGTACGCGATCCTCTCGCTGCCCGGCATCGGCGACAGCCCGGTGCGCGTCCTCATCGCGTACGCGACCGTGACCGCGTGCATCTCGATGTGGATCAGCAACACGGCGACCACGGCGATGATGTTCCCGATCGGCGTCTCGCTCCTCGCGGTGCTCGAGGGGAAGAACGCCGGAGTTCGAACGAGCGGCTTCGCGACGGCGCTCCTCCTCTCGAACGCCTTCGCCGCGGCCATCGGCGGGGTTGCGACGCCCGTCGGGACTCCGCCGAACCTGATCGGCATCGGCTTCATCCGCCGCGAGGCAGGGTTCGACGTCACGTTCTTCGATTGGATGCTGCTCGGGCTGCCCGTCGTCGCACTGCTGCTCGGCGCGTCGCTCCTCGATCTCGGAAGAAGCCGCGCGAGCGGTCAAGCCGCTCTCGGCGGCGTCGCCGAGCTCGTGGCGCGGGAGCGGCGAACGCTCGGTCCGTGGACGCGCGGCCAGCGCAACACGCTGATCGCGTTCGGCGCGACCGTGGTGCTGTGGATCCTGCCGGGCATCGTCGCGCTCGTCGCCGGGCAGCAGCATCCCCTCTACGTCGAGCTCACGCGGGCGTTTCCCGAGGGCGTCGTCGCCGTTCTCGGAGCGAGTCTCCTCTTCCTCCTGCCCGTGAACCTCGCACGCCACGAGTTCACGCTCCGGTGGGAAGAGGCGATCAAGATCGACTGGTGGATCGTCTTCCTCTACGGCGGCGGTCTCGCGCTCGGCGTGCTCGCGTTCAAGACTGGTCTCGCGGAGGAGATCGGCCGGGGATTGACGAGCGCGCTCGGGGTCCGGAGCGAGCTCGGCTTGATCGTGCTCGCGACGGCGATCGCGACGCTCCTGTCGGAGGCGACGAGCAATACTGCGTCTGCGACGATGATCGTGCCGGTCGTGATCGCGATCGCTCGCTCTGCCGGGGTCGATCCGGTGCTGCCGGCGGTCGCCGCGACGATGGGTGCGTCGCTAGGCTTCATGCTGCCGGTGTCGACGCCGTGCAACGCGATCGTGTACGCCTCGGGCCGGATCCCGCTCTCCGCGATGATCCGCCACGGCATCGTGCTCGACGTCGCGGGCGTGCTCGTGATCGTCGCGATCGTGTCGCTCCTGGGACCGCTCTTCCGCGGGTGAGGTCTACCGGGGTCGCGTTCGAGCGGTCGCGGTTTCCCACTCCCGTCGTAAGCTCAAACGAGCGGCCCAAGTCTCGACGATCCCGACATCGATTTGATCACCGCTCGTGTCGAGCATCGCCCGGATGTCTTTCAAGTGCTTGTCGGATCCTCCCTCTCGGAAGTACTCGAGCTTGCGGAGGATCACGTATTCCGGCGGGGCGAAGTGAATCGTCTCGCCCTCGTAGGAGATGGCTCTACGTAACGGGAGAGCCCACTCGTGAAGAGGGTCCTGGCCCATCGGATAGAGGTCGCACTGGAAGCCGGAGGTGGGGTGCAGGGCATTCAGATGCCCGCGTTGCGGTCGAGCGATCTCGATCTCGATGATCTCGTCGGGAGGAAGGTAGTAGCTTTCCGCCGGGAAGGCTCGGCGGAGGCGGGGGAGATCGGTTTCGAGGAGCTCGATTACCACGTCCAGGTCGTTCGTCGTGCGTGGTTGGCCGTAGAGGATTGCCGCGGTTGCCCCCGTGACCATGTAGGTCAGTCCGGCGCGCTCGAGAGGCACCGCAAAGAGGACGATCAGGTCAGGTTCGGGCACGGCGCGTGCGCCGGGCGATCTCCTCGAGTCGCTCCTGCATGGAGAGACGCGGGTGCGTTGCCCGCAGGCCGGCGTCCATCAAGGCGCGCGTTTGCCGATTCATGCTCATCGCCTGGGTGAGCCTCTTCGCCGGCTCCATCTGTCGGTAGACCTCGGCCTGGAGAGCGTCAGCCGACTCGTGAGGCGTGCGGGGCCGTGGCACCCGTCCAGTATGTCGCGATCGTCGCGGCTCTTCAATCGACGCGTCGGACTACGCGCTGCGGTCGCCGCGGAAGCGCGCGAGCGTTTCGTGGATGCGACGCTCGACCTCGACGAGGAGCGCGCGCGGATCCTCGCCGGGACGGCGCTCGATCGGATCGCCGATCCACATGCGAAGATGGATGCCGAAGGGAATCGGCTTCATGCCGTGCCGCATGATCTGCCACGAGTTGTCGATGCAGACGGGCACGACGGGCACGTCCGGAGCCTCCGCGAGGAGGGCGAGCGTTCCGGCGGTCTTGAACGGCGAGATCGTGCCGTCCCGGGCGCGCGTGCCTTCCGGGAAGATGACGGCGGACGATCGATTCGCCACGACCGCCCGCGCGAGACGGCTGATCGCCGCCACGGAGCCTTCGCGGTCCTCGCGATCGATCAGCGCGTGCCCGCCACGGCGGAGGTTGTACGACACCGCGGGGATCCAGCTCCCGAGCGAGCGTTTCGAGATGTACTTCGGGAAGTTCGTCGGCATCGCCCACGCGAAGAGCGGGATGTCGAACATGCTCTGGTGGTTCGAGACGACGATGTAGGACGTCCGCGGCTCGATCCCCTTCGAGCGCTCGAGGTCCGGGCGGATTCCTGCGAGGCGGTAGCTCCACACGAGGGTCGTCTGGAGCGCCAGGCCGACGTACTCGACCGCGCGCTGGCCGAACGGCGTCGCGAGGCGCAGCAGGACGTCGAACGTCCCCAGGATCAAGCCGAAGAAGACGGCGAACAGGATCGTCGCCGGCCACGAGAGGAAGCGGCGCATGGCGGCTCCTTGCCAGACTTGCTCGAACGGCGCCAGGAACATCAACCGAGTCGCAGGCAATGCGGAGGCGGACGCGCCAACAGCTGCACGCGCGCGTCGCCCAGGTACTGAACGACCGCTTCCCCGAGCGCGTCGCGGCCGAGCCCGAGGCGATCGCGGTGGTCGAGCGGTGGCAGTGAGGATCGCGGCGGGACTCACGTAACGAGCTCTCCGGAGAACCCGGGGCGGTTCAACGTTCCGAAAACCACCGAGACCACGGAGATCCGTGCGCAGATGATACTCTCGCTTAGCGCCTGAAGTGAGAGTAAGCTTCCTCGATGGCTTCAGGTCGCTCCCGGAAGAATCAGGCAACGTGACGACCGCGTCGTGGCCGGCCGTCAGCTACGAGACCCTACCGTGGCAGACTGACGAGCGGCCCGGCATAGCCTCACGTCAGGCCAGGCGGCGACATCGTGGGCCGTATCGCACCGCGGTGCCAGCCAAGATTGCCGAGCGTGGCCTGCACTTGCCGGCCGACGTGACCGCCACCGCGGAGGAAGCGTCCAACGAGATCGCGCGCTTCGACGCCGAGATGGGCGGCGAGCTCGCGCCGTTTCACGCGGTGCTCCTGCGATCCGAGTCCACCTCGAGCTCGAGGATCGAAAATCTCACCGCCTCCGCCCGTGCCATCGCGGAAGCCGAGCTCGGCGACAGCGGGAGGCGAAACGCTGGTGAGATCGTCGCCAATACCAACGCCATGAAGGCGGCGATCGCGCTGTCCGACCGCATCGACGCGGACGCGATCTTGGCGATGCATCGGTCGTTGATGGAGCACACCGATCCGGAGGCCGCGGGCCGGTGGCGTACCCAGCAGGTCTGGATCGGTGGCGGCAACCTCGGTCCGCACGATGCGCTGTTCGTCCCCCCCCGCCACACGCGCGTCGCGCCCGCCATCGACGACCTCGTCCGCTTCGCCGCTCGCGACGATCTCCCTGTCCTCACCCATGTGGCACTCGCGCATGCGCAGTTCGAGACGATTCATCCGTTCCCCGACGGCAACGGTCGCACCGGCCGCGCGCTGCTCCACGCGATGCTGCGGGCCAAGGCGCTCACCCGCTCCGTGACGGTGCCCGTGTCGGCGGGCCTCCTCACGAACACCGAGAGCTATTTCGCCGCGCTGACCGCGTACCGGGCCGGCGACCCGACCGCGATCGTGATTCGCGTCGCCGAGGCTTCCTTTGCCGCCATCGCCAACGGACGCCGCCTGGTGCGCGATCTCCGCGCGGTCCGCCAGGAATGGGACCGCCGCATAGCGGCCCGCGGCGACTCCGCCGTATGGCGTGTCGCCGATCTGCTTCTCCGCCACCCCGTCGTCAATGCCGCGCTCCTGGCGCGTGAGCTCGGCATCCAGGCCAACAACGCACCCCGCTACCTCCAGCCACTCGAAAAGGCCGAGGTCCTCGTCGAATCCACCGATCGCAAACGCAACCGCGCGTGGCGAGCGCCCGAGATCCTCGAGGCGCTCGACGCGTTCGCGGCGCGCGCCGGACGTCGACGAAGCGAATGAGGCACGGAGTCCCGTCGAGCTTCCGCTGTCGGAGCCACGCCGCGAATCGACTCCCGCGGTCCCTCATCGACAACGCCCAGTCGGTCTACGAGCTCTCGCTGCTCGATGTTGCCGCTCACGCTGGCTGATGAGGTTCCGATCCGACTGGATGATGGCCATCGCGTGAGTGAGCGGCGGCCGCTGAAGATCGTGATGCGAGGAGTGGCCACGGTTCAGAAGTCGGCGTCGGGATCGGCGTCGAGGTTGTAGATGGTAATGCCGCGACGGCGGGCGCGGGCCTCGAGCTGCTGCATCTCGCGGAGCTCGCGCATCTCGCCGCCGTGGGCGCGCTCGATTGCGGCGATCGCTCGCTCGAGGACGGCGACCAGCAAGAGTGCGTCGCGAGCCGAGAGCGGCGGCAGGCGGAGTTGCGCATGGCGGCGCCGCGTCACGAGGATTCCCTGACGTCGGCCTCGACGACGCGGGCGACGATGTCGCGCTCGGCGAGCTTGCGCTTCTTCGTGGCCGTCTCGCGCAGCGCCGCGGTGGCGAGGCGGTCGATGTCGCGCAGCGCGCCCAGGGTGGCCTCGTGGAGCATGGCCACCGCGTCGGAGGCGAAGAGCTCGCGGTCGCAGCCGACGCCGTGCAGGCGGATGCGGACGTACTCGGCGGTGTCGTCGGAGACGAGCGGGTCGAGATGGAGACGTCGGTGAATGCGCGAGTAGAGGGAGCGATTGCGGCGCAGGCCGAGGCGGTCGTGGAGCTCGGGGAGGCCGACCAGGACGAGGGAGAGGAGTGCCCGGCGATCCCGATCGTAGTTCAGGAGGATGTGGAGGTGGTCGAGCTACAGGGCGTCGGCCCTTGGCAATGTGATCCAGGAAGGGCCACGGTCCGCGTCGCGCTCGGTCCCGGCGCTGTTCGCGGCGGATCACGAAAGGGCGTATAGGTCCGTCGTGGTGGATTCGACGAACGGAGAGCTCGCCCGGGCGGCGTGGAACGCGGTCTCGGAGAGCGACGTCGCGGCGATCGGCCGGCTCGTCGCGGAAGACGTCGTGTGGCACGCGTCCGGACGCGGCTCGCGCTCCGGAGACGTTTCCGGTCGCGCGGGGATCCTCGACTACCTGGCCGGGATCGGCGAGGACGCCGAACGGTTCGACTCGGAGCTCGAGGACATCCTCGTCGGCGAGACGCACACGGCGATCCTCTTCCGCGTCTCCGGACAGCGGGGCGGGCGGCGCCTCGAGTCGGGCTTCGTCCTCCTGCTTCGCTTCGAGGACAACCGCATCGCCGAGGTCTGGTCGATCGCGCGCGACCAGCACGCCATCGACGAGTTCTGGGCGTAGCGCGGCGCGCCGCCTCTACCTCGACTCGCGCGCCTTCGCCGCGAACGCGAAGTCGTCGAGCATCCGCTGCTGACGCGCTTCCACCATCGGTCGAGCCTCGGGGTGGGTGAAGACGTGCAGCCGGTTCGCGCGCACCGCGTCGACGACGACCGGTCCGACCCGCTCCTCCGGCATCATCATCGCGGCGATCTCGGGCGCAGGCGGTGTCGGCTCCGTCATCGCTCCGCCGAAGCGCGCCGGCCGATTCCGCGCCGACGTCGCGCCGAGGTTCGAGCGGACGAGCCCCGGGCAGAGGACGGAGACCCCGATTCTCTCCGGTTCGAGCTCACCGCGGAGCATCTCGGAGAAGGCGACCACCGCGTGCTTCGTCGCCGTGTAGATGCCGAGATGCGCCGGCATCATCGGTCCCGACGGCAGAGCGAGGACACCCGCCAGCGAAGCCGTGCTCACGATGTGCGCTTCGCCGCCGTGCGCACGCAGGTGCGGCAGGAGGGCGCGCACGCCGCGAACGATGCTCAGGAGGTTGAACTCGATGCCCCAGCCCCAGTCCTCCTCCGTGCAGCGCGTGAGCGGCTTGTCGATGACGACGCCGACGTTGTTCGACAGGACGTGGATCGCACCGAGCTCGCGCGTGGCCTGCTCCGCGAGGGCTTCGAGAGAGCTCGGGTCGGTCGCATCGGCGCGGATCGCGGCGCTCTTCCCGCCGCGTGCGCGAACCTCCCCGGCGACGCGCTCCGCGGAGTCGCTCTCGATGTCCGCCACGACGACGCTCATCCCGGCCTCGGCGAAGCCGAGCGAGATGCCGCGGCCGATGCCGCTGCCGCCGCCGATCACGACGGCCGTCTTTCCCTGCAGGTCCTGCATGCGTCCTCCGCTCGAGGTTCGATTGCCGAGCTTCCCCGGCTGGACTAAACGGAGTCTCCGATCCCGGCGATCACGCGTCAAGCTGTCGCCGCGCGTGTGGAGCACGATGAAGCCGACCGATCTGGTGCTGTGTCCGCTGACGCTCCGGAAGGATCTCTTCCGCTGCTCGGTCGCCGAGTACCGGACCTTCCTCGACGCGGGCGTCGCGGCCGGATACGACGCGGTCAGCCTCGCCTTGATCGACTCCGGCATCGCCGCGGCCGAGGGCGTCGGCCGCGAAGCGTTCCTCGATCTCTTCCGGTCGCGGGGCCTCGAGACGCCGATCATCGAGGCGGTGACCGTCTGGTCGCAGGGTCAGAGCGAAGCGGAGATCGACGCACACCTCGCCCCGGCCTTCGAGATGGCGACCGCGGCGAAGGCCGAGACGGTCGTCGCGATCTGCATGGAGGCGACGGTTCCTTCGATGGACGCCGCCGCACGGGGCTTCGCGCACGTCTGCCGTCGCGCCGGCGAGCACGGGTTGAAGACGACGATCGAGTTCTTCCCATGGGGCGCGATCGGCGACATCGCCGCGGCGTGGCAGCTCGTGCAGGCCGCGGGCGAGCCGAACGGCGGCATCCTTCTCGACACCTGGCACTGGGGACGGCGTCGCGCGGGCCCCGACTTCGAGACGCTCGCGAGGATTCCCGGCGACCGGATCCACGTCGTGCAGCTGAGCGACACGGCCGAGGTGCCCGGCCCCGAGGTGATGCGCGAGACGCTGAGCTCGCGCTCGTTGCCGGGGACGGGAACCGCAGGCGTGGTCGACGTGCTGCGCGCGCTTCGCGAGATCGGCGCGAAGCCTCTCTTTGCACCGGAGGTCTTCAGCCACGAGCTCGTCGATCTCGGCCCCGCGGAGATGACGCGACGGGTCGCCGCGGCGAGCCGCGCCGTCCTCGCGGAAGCGGGCTGGCTCTAGACGGAGGCTGCAAGAGATGCCGCTCGATCCGCTCGCCGCCTTCCGACTCGATGGACGCACGGCGCTCGTCACAGGAGCCTCGAGCGGCTTCGGCGAGCGCTTCGCGAGAGTTCTCACCGCTGCGGGCGCGCGCGTGATCCTGGTCGCGCGCCGGCTCGAGCGCCTCGAGCGCCTGGCCGGCGAGCTTCCGGACGCGCGCGCGCTCGCCTGCGACGTCGCGGTTCCCGAGCAGGTCGCGGCGCTCGTGACCGCTCTTCTCGAGGAGCACGGCGGCGTCGACGTCCTCGTCAACAACGCCGGTGCGAGCGACGCACCGGCGCGTGCCGAGTCCGAGACCCTCGGTGAGTTCGCGCGCGTCGTCGACGTCAATCTGAACGCGGTGTTCGACCTCTCGTGCCGGCTCGCTCCCGCGATGATCCAGCGCGGACGCGGCGTGATGGTCAACGTCGCTTCGATCCACGGTCTCGTCGCGAGCGCGCCGAACCGACAGGCGGCGTACGCCGCGACCAAAGGCGCCGTCGTGGCTCTCACGAAGGAGCTCGCCGTGCAGTGGGCGCGGAAGGGCGTTCGCGTGAACGCGCTCGCTCCCGCGTACTTCGAGACCGAGCTCACCGCGCCGATGTTCGAGGACGAGAGCTCGCGCGAGTGGATCGTGCGCAACACGCCGCTCGGCCGGCCCGGCGAGCTCCACGAGCTCGACGGCGCGCTCCTCTTCCTCGCGAGCGACGCGAGCAGCTACGTCACCGGCTCGACCCTCGTCGTCGACGGCGGCTGGACCGCGCGCTGAGGCGCTCTGCGGGCGAAGCGAGAGCCGTCGACGTGATCTCCGAGCCGAGCATCCGGGACAAGGCCGCGATCGCGGGCATCGGGCACACGCGCTTCTCGCGCGCGCTCGGCATGACCGAGGTCGAGATGGCGGTCGAGGCGATCTGGAGCGCCTGCGACGACGCCGGCATCTCGCCGCGCGAGATCGACGGCCTCGTCCGCTACGACCTCGAGCAGACGGACGAGGAGCAGCTCCTCGCGATCCTCGGCAACCCGCATTTGCGCTTCTTCGCGGGGACGCCGTTCGGCGGTGGCGGCTCGGCCGCGGTCCTCGTCGTCGCGGCCGCGGCGATCACCTCCGGCCTCGCGCGGCACGTGCTCGTGTTCCGCTCGCGCGCGCGCGGCAAGCACTCCGGCTACGGTCGCGGCGGCGCGCAGGGTGGACGCTACTGGGAGAAGGTCGGGACGGAGCTCCCCGCGCTGAACCAGTGGCACATCCCGCAGGGGCTCGTCAGCGCGTTCCAGGAGATGGCGATGATCAGCATGCGCCATCGCATCGACTACGGGACGACGGACGACCAGTACGCGGACGTCGCGATCGCGTTCCGCGAGCACGCGGCGCGCAACCCGAACGCCGTGCTCCGGCAGCCGATCACGCGCGAGGAGCACCACGCCTCGCGCATGATCTCCGATCCGTTGCGTCTCTTCGACTGCAACATCGAGACGGACGGCGCCGTCGCGATGATCGTCACGTCGACGGAGCGCGCGCGCGACCTGCGGCAGCGGCCGGCGGTGATCCGCGCGGGTGCGATGGCCGCGGGCTCGCACCACATCCGTCTCTCGAACCTCTTCGCGCGTCCGTGGGAGGAGGAGTCCCCGGTGCGTGTCGGGCGAGAGCTCTTCGCGATGGCGGAGTGCACGCCGGCGGACGTCGACGTCGCGTTCTTCTACGACTTCTTCACGTCGCTCGTGATCATCGCGCTCGAGCAGTACGGTTTCGCGCCGCGCGGGGAGGGCGGTCCCTTCGTCGAGAGCGGCGGGCTCGCGTGGCCGAACGGGCGGCTCGTCGCGAACACGAACGGCGGGCAGCTCTGCGAAGCCTTCGTCCATGGTTTCAACAACACGATCGAGGCGGTGCGGCAGATCCGCGGCACATCGACGTCGCAGGTCGAGGGCTGCGAGCTCGCGCTCGTCGCCGGCGCGAACACCGATCCGACGGGGGCGGTTCTGCTGCGGAGGGATCGATGAGCTCGGCGCGCGATGCCCACCTCACGCGCGGCTTGCCGCTGCCGGTCCCGAGCGCGGACAGCGCGGAGTTCTACGAGGCGGCGCGCCGCGGCGAGCTCCGCTTCCAGAGGTGCTCCGCCTGCGGGCTCTTCCGCCACTATCCGAGGCCGGTCTGCCCGCGTTGCCTCGCGCGCGAGTACTCGTGGGAGCTCTCGAGCGGCCGCGGCACCGTCTACACGTGGACGATCGTGCGCGGGCCGACGCTTCCCGCCTTCGAGGAGAAGCTTCCCTACAACGTCGTCGACGTCCTCCTCGACGAGGGCGTCCACTTCGTGAGCGAGGTCCTCGACTGTCCTCCGGGGGAGATCCGCGCGGGCATGCCCGTCGAGGCGACGTTCGTGCCCGTCAGCGACGACGTCACGCTCGTCAAGTTCCGCCGCGTACGGCAGGGCTAGCCTGCATTTCTCACCAGATCCCTACTGCGGCGGCCGATAGCACCGAATCTTCGCGAGCTTCTCCCTCCGGGCTCCTCGACGTACTGTTCAAGTACGCCTGCGTCGCCCTCCGGTCCGAGGCTCGCGAATCTTCGGCACTCTCGACCGCCTCGCGACGTGATCTGGTGAGAAATGCAGGCTAGGCTACAGGCCGACGTTGTCGCCGCGAGGCGGATTCTCTCCGGCGACGATCCGCGCGAACCGCGCCTCGGCGAGGGGCGAGAGCTGGTCGTGCGGGACGAGGAGGTACAGCCGGTCTGCGAGGATGCCCTGGACGACCGCCTCCGCGACCTCGCTCGGCTCGATGCCGATCGCACCGATCATCAGCTCGCCGTTCTTCTGGGTCTCGCCGTAGGAGGTCGGTCCGCCGTCCGCGGGACGGTTCCGCTCGCTGCGGAAGATCTGTGTCTTGACGAGGAGAGGGCAGAGGACGGAAGCGCCGACGCCCGTCCCGTCGAGCTCGTAGTAGAGCGTCTCCGTCAGGCCGAGGAGCGCGTGCTTCGTCGCCGCGTACGGGCCGAGGCCGGGAGGGCCGAGGAGCGCCGCGGCCGAAGCGGTGTTCACGATGTGGCCTTCGCCGGCCGCGACGAGAAGCGGTCCGAAGACCGAGATCCCGTGCACGACGCCCATCAGGTTCACCTCGACGAGCCAGCGCCAGTCCTCCGCCGACGTCTGGAGGATCGGGCCCATCGGCGCGACACCCGCGTTGTTGCAGAGGACGTGCACCGCGCCGAAGCGCGCGAGCGTCTGATCCGCGAGGCTCTGCACGGCCGCGCGGTCGGAGACGTCGGTCCGCACCGCGAGCACCTCGGCGCCGCCCGAAGCGACCTTCGCGGCCGCTGCTTCGAGCGCCTTCGGCTCGACGTCGGCGAGCACGACCTTCATCTTCTCCGCGGCGAAGGCGTCGCAGAGTGCGAGTCCGATGCCGCTCGCCGCGCCCGTGACGACCGCGACCTTGCCTGCGAGCTCCCGCATGCTGTCCTCCCGGCGCGGGCTTCGCTTCGCCGCGCCGAGAGGTCGGCTATCGGTTCGTGCTTCTCCCGACAAGCGTCGCAGAGGTCCTTGGGCTCGGCGGCGGCGGCGCCGAGGAGGAGCGCGCCGGAGCAGCGCGCCGGAGGAGCGTGCCGGAGCAGCCCCCCGGAGCAGCGTGCCGGAGCAGCGCGCCGGAGGAGCGTGCCGGAGCAGCCCCCCGGAGCAGCGTGCCGGAGCAGCGTGCCGGAGCAGCGCGCCGGAGCAGCGCGCCGAGGAGCGCCCCGGTGAGGGCGGTCGTGATCGCGAGCGAACGCATGGTGGTCTCCCTTCCCGGTCGACCCGGGACGGCCGGAATTGGC
>VGTG01000025.1 GCA_016874795.1 Deltaproteobacteria bacterium
ACTCAGCAGCGGCTCGCCGCGAATCCCTTCCGCACCGCCATCCTCGATCTCGACCGCGACCATCCCGACGAGAAGTAGCGACACTCCGGCGCGGTGTCAGCCACGCGGTTCGCTGAACGGTTACGTCGGTCGCGCTCGCTCGCGGGGCCCGCGCTGGACTCGCAGGCGCTCTGGGGGTGCTCGCGGCGAATGCCGGCTACTTCGCACTGTCCGCGACGGGGATCGCGGCCGTCATCGTCGCCTCGCACGAGCTCTTCACGGTCCTCAAGTGGACCGGCGCCGGCTACCTCGTCTGGCTCGGGCTCGGGATGCTGTTCGGCCGTCCAGGGCCGACCGAGACGGCTTCGCCGCAAGCCGTTCGGCGCGCCCTTCTTCGCGGTCTGCTCGTGCAGGGAGCCAATTCCAAGGCCCTCGTCTTCTTCGTCGCGCTGCTTCCGCAATTCATCGAGGCCGGCGCGCCGGTCGGCTTCCAGATCCTCGTGCTCGGCGTGAGCTCGGTCGTCATCGAGCTCCTGGTGCTCGCGGTCTACGTGGCGCTCGCGGTCCGGGCACGCGAAGTTGCCGGCAGCGGATTTGCGGAGCTGCTTCAGCGCGTCGGTGGTGGATTCCTCGTCGCCGCCGGCGCGCGGCTCGCGGTCGTTCGCTCCGAGTAGCCGCGCCGTGAAGCAGTCGATCGCACTCGTTTCCCTCGTCGTTCCCGACTACGACGAGGCCCTTGCCTTCTACGTCGGCATCCTCGAATTCGAGCTCCTCGAGGATTCCTTCGTCCCCGAGCAGAACAAGCGCTGGGTCGTCGTCGCACCACCCGGCGCGGGTGACTGCCAGCTTCTGCTGGCCCGTGCTTCGACGCCGGAGCAAGCTTCTCGCATCGGCAACCAGACCGGCGGCCGCGTCTTCCTGTTCCTCTACACCGACGACTTCGATCGCGACTACGCGAGGTTCGGGTCCAAGGGAGTCGAATTCGTCCGGGAGCCGAAGCAGCAGGCCTATGGGAAGGTTGCCGTCTTCAAGGATCCATGGGGTAACCTGTGGGACCTGCTGCAACCCGAGAGCGAAAGGAGCCTCTAGCTCTAGCGATTCGCGGAGGACGCGATGGAGTGGTCCGGAAAGCGGCTGTTGATCATCGGGGCATCGAGTGGAATCGGTGCTTCTGCGGCGACGCCAATGCGAGCTTCGGCCGCTTCGCCGTCTACACTTCGATCGAGTTCTCCCCGAAGGCCGGCGGCGCGCGCGTCAAGCACGACGAGGTCGGCATCCACACGGTGAGGAACGACCTCGTCACGCGCGAGGAGTTCTCCTACGATCATCGCCGAGCCGCGAGCAGCTCACCCGGATCTCTGGGGGGATCGACGCCGGGGAGCTGCGCGTGGTCGTCGGCGCCGCGTTCCCGCTGGCGGAGGCCCGGCAGGCCTACGTGCAGAAGCCGACGCGGGGGAAGGTCATCCTCGTGGTCGACAGTTGATGAACGTCGGAAGCGCGAGCATGCTCGGCGATACGCCGCCGATCAGCTTCATCATCCCCGCGTACGATGAGCAGCAGCTCCTCGGCCGCACGCTCGTTGCGATCGACCGAGCGGCGCAGGCCGTCGGCGAGCCGTTCGAGGTCATCGTCGTGGACGATGCGTCGACGGACCGCACGGCCGCGGTCGCTCGCGAGCAAGGGGCGCGGGTGATCTCGGTGAGCTGCCGCCAGATCTCCGCGACGCGCAACGCCGGCGCACGAGAGGCGAAGGGTGACGTGTTTCTCTTCGTCGACGCCGACACGATCGTCACCGACGCCGTCGTCCGGGCCGCGCTCTCGGCAACGCGCGAAGGCGCTGTCGGCGGCGGCTCCGCGTTCCGCTTCGACGAGCCGTTGCCGCGCTACGGACGAGTAATCGGTGCCGTCAGCGTCCCGCTCTACAGACTCCTCGGGCTGGCGAGCGGCTGCTTTCTCTTCTGCACCCGCGAGGCCTTCTTCGCCGTCGGCGGATTCGACGAGTCGCTGTTCGGCGCGGAAGAGGCGGCGATGAGCCAGGTGCTGCGTCGTCACGGTCGGTTCGTGATCCTCCGCGAGTCCGTGACGACGTCGGGGCGGAAGCTGCGCGCCCATTCGGGCCGCGAGACGTTTCGCATCTTGCTGCGACTCGTGCTCGCGGGGCCGAAGGGCGTGCGAAAACGGGACGGCCTGGAGATCTGCTACGGCGAGCGGCGTGCCGATCCAGAGTCCGGCGGAGGTGGAGGTGGAGGCTGAGACCGATCGAGCCTGGGTGCAGATGCGGCGCAACGAACCGGACCCCATTCAGGATCTGATCCTCGATCTGCTCGAGTGGCTCGGTCCCGAGCCGCGGCCGTACTCCGAGGCGATGGAAGCATGGCGCACGTCCTGCCCGCGGCTTCCCGTGTGGGAGGAGGCGAACGAGCGCGGTTTCCTCGAGCGGCGTCACGAGCCGGGGCGCGGCGCCTGGGTGTCGGTGTCCGCGCGCGGGAGAGAGCATCTCCGAACCGCTCGGCCGGAGCAACGATGAGCGGCAAGGCGACATCGGAATGGGAAGGGTGCGTATCGCGAGGCGCTCGCGAGCGTGGCAAAGGCGCGCGGATGGTCCGTTCACTGGTACGACCGCGACCGCGTGCTCGGGAACGAGGACATCGAAGCCGTCTTGCGCTCGATGAGGCGATCGATCGGGCCGCCGTGGCAAGCGAAGCACGAGCTCGCGGCGGCCGCGGCGCTCGCCTTCGCGCGTCGTCGCGCTTGACCGGTCGTCCCATTCGGCGGACTCTCGGCGCTCGCGCTCGAAGGAGAGGTGGAGATGAAGAGCAACCGCGTTCCGGCGATCGTGACCGTCGTCACGGTGTTCCAGAAGAGGTAGACCTTGATCCACAGTGGGGACGCCGTCCACGGCCTCTTCCGATCCGACCCGCCCAGCCCCCGCGCGGAGCCGCTCGAGGCGATCGAGAGCACGCGCGCGCCCGAGCGCGAGTGACGCGAGGAGAGGAGGAGGTCTTCGCAATGTCGGGAGAGCGCCGCTTCGTCAGCCCGCTGCTCGGGATCGGGATCGTCCTCTTCCTGATCGGCGTGGCTGTCGCCTTCTTCGGCGGCGAGAGCCTCCAGATGGTCGGGCTGGCAATCCAGGTGGCCGGCGCGATCGCACTGGCGGTGAACGCGGGTCGTTCGCGACAGCAGCTGCTCTCCTCGGACGAGGATCCGGAGGATCCACGCGACTGACGCGGGACGTCGAGCTCGCGCCGCAAGCCGCATGACCCTCTCTCCGGTGAGCCCCTCCCAGCCCCACGAGATCCGCTGGAGCTGCGCGTACGCGCTGGCGACGCTGCAGCTCGTCGTGACGCTCGGCTGGCTGGCCTACGCGCACTTTCACGCGAAGCTCGCGGAGCACTTCGGCTTCGCCGCGTTGAGCGGCTTCCTCTCGCTCTACCTCGGGATCGCCGGCGCGACGCTCGCGCCCGTCGTCGGCGAGGTCGGCGACCGGATCGTGCAACGAAGCGGCAACCGCTTCCCGGTGCTCGTGACCGGCGCGCTCCTCGCCGGAGCGACGTTCGTGTCCGTCGCGCTGACCGTGACCGCGACGCCGTCCGGCTTCCTCGGCGGCGTGCTCCTCGTGCTGATGCTGATCTGGATCGCGGCGATGGCGATCCTGCAGGCGCCCGCGCTCGCGCTGCTGCCGGCGGTCGCGACGCAGGCAGGTCGCTGGCCCGCGGTCGCTTCGCCGCTCGTCGTCGCAACCGTGCTGCCTCTTGCGCTCTGGCCTCTCGTGCGGATGGTGCTCGACGGGCTCGGAGGAACGATCACGTTCCTCGCCGGCGGAGTCCTCGTGGTCGCTTCGACGTTCTGGCTCCGGCGCGTGTTCACGGCCGAGGCGAGCGCGGCCGAGCGCGCGCCCACCGACGTGGAAGCGCTCGCGCCCGCTTCCGGCGCGATCCTCGCGATCGTCCTCTTCGTCGGCATGGTGTCGGCCTTCGTCACGCGTCTCGCGTCGGACGTCGTGCCGAGCCTCCTCGCTTCGCGGCTCGGGAGCGGCGCCGCGACGCCTTCGCTTCTCGCCGCGGCGATCCTCGGCTCGGGAACCGTCCTCGCGCCGACGTTGAGCGGCGTTGGCTTGACGTTCGGGACTCGCTTCGGCGTGCTCGGCAGCGCCGCGATCGCCGCGGGCTGCGCCGCCGTCGCTCCTCTGTGTACGTCGATCGTCGCTGCGCTCGCGGTCGCGATCGTCCTCGGAGGCGCGATGGCCGTGCACCTCGACTGTGCGCTTCCGTTCGCGCTCGGCTCGCTGCCGCTCCGTCGCGCGGGCTTGTCCGCCGGGCTGTACCTCGGTGGCGTGTTCGCCGGGAGCCAGCTCGCGTCGCTCGTACCGCTCGTGGCGGCTTCGAGCGGAGGCGGATAGAGGAGGTGCCGGGGAGGAAGCCTACGAGTACCGGCGGTTCACCGCCGCAGTGCGCGCGCCGGTCCTCGCGAACCTGACGGAGTTCGGAGCAGCGCGGTGGCTCGGCCAGGGCGAGCTGCGCGAAGCCGGCGTCGCGATGGCGCTCTATCCGCTCAGCGCTTCGCGCGCCGCCGCGGCCGCTTCGATCGAGGTGTACGCGGCGAATCACGGGCGCTTTGCCGAGCGGGTGCAGCTTCCGGTACGCGGCCGGCGCGCGGCTCGTCCCCGACTCGCGTGTGTAGCGCTCCACCGTGTACGGGACGCCGAGCTCCTCCAGGAGCCAGAGGATCCTGTCCGAGCGCGAGCTCTCGAGATGATGGACCTCGACCATCGTCACCTCTTCGGTCGCCCGAACGGAGAAAGAAAGCTCGCCTACGACGCCGCCATCCCCTATTTCAGGAATACCGCGAACTCTGGATACCTGGGGGAACCTACCGTGCACGAGCCTACACCGACGCGACTCCGTACCCGCTTCCTCTCCCACAACGGCCGCTTCCTCGCCGCCTCGATCACCGCGCTGGAGCGCGTGCCGACCGACCCTTCCGTCGATCCCGCGCCGAGCGAGCCGGTGCTCTCGCTCGTCTCGATGGGTGCGACATCGACGCGCGCGGCACGGACCCGCGCGCGGGTGGCGCGCGCTTCGACGACGCTGCGGCTCCTGCAGGGCCGCGGCCGCGCCGCTTCGCGAATCGGCTGACGATCTCCCGCTTGCAGCGCGGCGCCCTTACGGGCGCAGAGGGCGGCGTGGCGGCGGTGGTCGTGGCGGTCCTCGATCGGGACGATTGGGAGGCGAACACCGACATCCTCGCTCGCGATGAAGCGCCGTCCGGCTCCCTACCGGACCTGATTCTCGAGCACGCCGAGGCGGTCGACGCGGATCGCGACGCGGTCGCCGGGCTCGAGGTAGGCGGGTCCCACGTGACGTCCTTCCGCTCCCACGTGCGCGCGAGGATCTCGTCGACGTCCCAGATCATCTCGCTCGCCTTCGAGCGTTGGCGAAGGCCGTCGTTCACCCAGAGCTCGAGCTCGAGGTCCTCCGCGAAGCGGCGGTGGTCGCGCGGGATCACGAAGAGATTGCCGACGGGGAGATGGCCGGGGAAGCTCTTGCCGGTCGTGAAGCCCGTGCCGGACTCGATGTCCCACGGATCGAGCCTTCGCATGAGCGTCTCGCGATCGGTCAAGTCGTTCGCGACGATCAAGCCCATCGCCCCGGGCTTCTCTCCCTCGGACAGCGGCTCCGTACGACGCGGTCCCCGCGAGCGAAGGCCTCCTCGACTACGAGGTCGAGGTCGCCTGGGTGACGATCGCTTCGCGCACCGCGGAGAGAAGCCCGTCGTAGCCGAGCTCGCGCAAGGCCGCGATCGGATCCTCGACGCGGCGACCGAGAGCGGCGGAGAGATCGACCCCGCGGACCGTGCCGTCGCGATACGCGGTGACGGCGATCACGTGCTTCGTCCCGTCGCTCGTCTCGCTGCGCGCGAAGGTCAGAGCTTCGTTCGGATCGGCGATCGCGACGCTCTCGAGGTGGCCCGGCTTCGCCTTTTCGTCGAACGCCGGCTTCCATTCCGAAGCGCACGCCGAGGCAGCGGCAGAGAAGAAGACCGCCACGAGCGGGAGGGCGAGGAAGCGATCGGCGGCCGCGCGCATGCGGCTCGATCGCTAGCCTGCATTTCTCACCAGATCACGTCGCGAGGCGGTCGAGAGTGCCGAAGATTCGCGAGCCTCGGACCGGAGGGCGACGCAGGCGTACTTGAACAGTACGTCGAGGAGCCCGGAGGGAGAAGCTCGCGAAGATTCGGTGCTATCGGCCGCCGCAGTAGGGATCTGGTGAGAAATGCAGGCTAGCCGCGCGTGATCGTCTCGTCCAGGTTCAGGAGAGCGCTCGCGACGAAGTACCACGCCGCGAGCTGGTCCCGGTCGACGCCTGCCGCCGGAGCGAAGCTCGAGACTCCACCCAGGAGCTCGTCCGCCATGCCGTCGCGCTCGCGGAGACGGCCCTGCTGCACGGCCAGGAGCTCCGCGACCGCCGCGAGCTCCCGGTCCGTCGGCTCGCGTCCGAGCGCCAGGCGGAAGCCGTGCCGGGTACGCTCCGGCACGCTCGCCTCGGGCCGCTCCGCGAGGATCCGCTCCGCGAGCCGCAGCGCGGCTTCGACGTAGACCTCGTCGTTCAAGAGCGTCAACGCCTGCAGAGGCGTGTTCGTGCGCGACCGACGGAGCACGCACGCCGTCCGATCCTTCGCGTCGAAGGCGACGAAGCTCGGGTACGGAGAAGAGCGCCGCCAGATCGTGTAGATGCCGCGGCGGTACCGATCGTCTCCATGCGAGGCGACGTACGTCGGCTGCAGCGTCCCGGTGAGCTTCCAGAGACCGTCCGGCTGCGGCGGGTAGACGGCGGGTCCTCCTCTCTTCCGCGAGAGCAGTCCGGCGATCGCGAGCGCGTTGTCGCGCACGAGCTCCGCCGGCAGCCGGAGACGCGGATTGCGCGTCAGGAGCACGCTCTCCGGATCGCGCTCGAGCGTCTCGCTCGTCGCGGGCTGCGAGGATTGCCGATAGGTTGCGGACGTCACGATCTCGCGCAGCATGCGCTTCCGGGACCAGCCGCTCTCGACGAGCTCGACCGCGAGCCAGTCGAGGAGCTCCGGATGCGAGGGACGATCGCCTTGCGAGCCGAAGTCCTCCGGCGTCGCGACGAGACCGCGCCCGAAGACCTCCTGCCACCATTGATTGACGGTCACGCGGCCGACGAGCGGATTCTCCGGATCGACGAGCCAGCGGGCGAGGCCGAGGCGGTTCCGCGGCAGATCGGGCGACATCGGCGGGAGAACCGCGGGCGTATCCGGCGTCACCTTCGCGCCCGGATCGAGGTAGTTGCCGCGCTTCATCAGGTGGGTGTCGCGCGGCTCCGCGAGCTCCTCCATCACCGAAGCGGTCGGCATGCGAAGGGCCTCGAGATCCCGCGCGAGCGCACCGAGCTCGCTCTTGATCTTTCCGTCGACCTTGCTCGAGAGGAATTCCGTACGGAGATGCTGCGCGAGCTTCTCGTCGGGCTTCGGGTCGCGCAGGGCGCGCGCGCTGAACTTCGCGGCGACGACGTCGGCGGGCGCGTTCGTCGCGGACAGGCGGAAGCGTCCGATCGTCTTCCCGAACCCGGCGTTCTGGCGGATCGTGAAGACGAACGTCGTCGGGCCGTCGACGGCGATCGGCTCGTCGACGAGGAAGGCGGCCTGGAGCTGGAGCGCGTATCCGTCCGCGATCGACCAGCCCGTCTCGGGCTTGCCGTCGATCGCGCCGTCGACGCGCCCCTGCGCGCTGTCGTAGCTCGCGACGGCGCGATAGATCCCGATCGGTCGCGCTTCGCTCTCTTCGTTCTCTTCGCCCTTCTCGCTCTCGGCGACCTCGCGACGGATCTCGATCTCGCTCACGACGAAGTCGGGGCTCTCGACGTCGCCGCGGCCGGGGCCCTTTCCGGGAAGCGATTCGTCCCGGAAGGCTTCGAGCTGGAAGGCGGTGATGCCCCCGAGATTCGTGCGGACCTTCACGACGTACGTCGACGTGTCGGGAACGGCACCATCGACCAGCAGCGAGCCGTCGGGAAGCAGGCGGACGCCCTCTCCGCCGCTCCCGTCGAAGTAGAGCGGCCGGAGGGCGCGCCACTGCGGCTCGCCGCGGAAGAGCGCCGCGCGCATCTCTTCGACCCACGCCTCGTACGCGCCCGAAGGAAGCTGGCGCGCGACCTGCGCGAGCAGGAGCCCGCGCGCGAAGGCGACCGCGCCCGGCGTGTCTCCCCGGCTCGCGAGATCCGCGAAGTGCGCGCGCGCGTTCTGCGCGGACGCCGGGAGCGCGCCCTCACGCTCGAGCAGCGCCTGCAAGCGCTGCAGCAGAGCGTCGCGCTTCCCGTGGAGATCCTCGGGGAGCGGCACGTCCACCGTCGGGCCCGCGGGGCGATACGCGACCTCGCTCAGCGGGCGGCTCTCGTCCGGCGTGTTGTTGAAGAAGGCGAGCAGGCGGTAGTACTCCTCCTGCCGGAACGGATCGAACTTGTGGTCGTGGCACTGCGCACACTCGATCGTCGACCCGAGCCAGATCGTCGACGTCGTGTTCACGCGGTCCATCACCTGCCCGACGCGGCTCTCCTCGCGATGGATGCCGACCTCGAGGTTGAGCGGCGCGGAGCGGTTGAATCCCGTCGCGACTCGCTGCGCGATGGTCGGATTCGGGAGGAGATCGCCGGCGAGCTGCTCGATCGTGAACTCGTCGTACGGCATGTCGGCGTTGATCGCGTCGATCACCCAGTCGCGGTAGGGCCAGTTCGGCGTGATCTGATCCGTCTGGAAGCCGGTCGAGTCCGCGTAGCGAGCCGCGTCGAGCCACGGGCGTGCCCACTTCTCGCCGAACGCCGGCGAGGCGAGGAGCCGGTCGACGAGCCGCTCGTACGCGTCCGGCGATTCGTCGGCGAGAAACGCGTCGATCTCGTCGGGAGTCGGCGGGAGGCCCGTCAAGTCGAAATGGAGCCGACGCGCGAGCGTCCGGCGATCCGCCTCGGGCGCGGGACGGAGCGACTCCGCTTCGAGACGCGCGAGCACGAACCGGTCGATCTCGTTCCGCGGCCAGCTCGGGTCGCCCACCGCCGGAGGCGCCGGCCGCTTCGGCGTGCGGTACGCCCAGTGCGGCTCGACGCGATCGGCCTCGGCCGGCCACGGCGCGCCCGCCTCGATCCAGCGGCGGATCCGCTCGATCTTCTCGGGCGGGAGCGGATCCTTCTTCTTCGGCATCCGCTCGTCGGGATCGGTCGAGGTGACCAGCTCGTAAAGAGGGCTCAGGTCGGCGTTGCCGGGCTCGATCACGGGGATGCCGAGGTCGCCCGGCTGGAAGGCGTCGCGCCGGTTCGTCAGGCGGAGGCCGCCCTTGCGCTCGATCGAGCCGTGGCAGCGGTAGCAGTGCTCCTCGAAGATCGGGCGGACGTCACGCTGGAAGTCGATCTCGGCAGGTGTCTCCGCTCCCTCCGCTCTCGCCAGGGCGAGCGAAGAAAGGCTGAGCAGCAGTGCGAGAGCGAGCCGAGGGAGACGCTTCACGACCCTCCCGAGACTACGGAGCGCCCTTTCGAGGAGTCAACCCGCTTCGAGTCCGGGTCAGCGCATCTCCTCTGGCGTCTGCTGCAGAACGAAATCCTCCGTGACGAGGATCGCGAGCGAGCGCGGCACGATTGCCACCGCCTTCGCGCGTGCCCAGTTGAACCAGCCGTGGATCACGGAAGGCTGATGCCCGACGGCGTCGAGCGCGAGCGCCACGACGTCCGAAGCGGGCTCGCCGGCGAAGTGCGTCTCGCCCGCGACCTGGCGAAACTCCGTCGCCGTCGGCCCCGGCTCGACGACGAGCACGTCGACGCCGGTGCCGCGGAGCTCGGCCCAGAGCGCCTCGCCGAAGAGCTGATCGAAAGCTTTCGTCGCCGCGTAGATCGCGTGCCGCGGCATCGCCTGGCGTCCCGCGATCGAGCCGCTGACGATCAGCGCGCCCCGGCGGCGTGCGCGCATCGGCGGGACGAGGCGCTTCGCGAGGACGACCGGTGCGACGCAGTTCACCTGGATCATGTCCCGGAGACGCGCGGTGTCCTGCTTCTCGAAGCGTCCCGCGAAGCCGAACCCCGCGTTCGCGACGACGAGCGAGATCTCGAGGTCCGCGACCGCGTCGCAGAGACGGTCGGCGCCGCTCGGATCGGCGAGGTCGATCGAGACGACGCGCGTCGCGACGCCGCAGAGACGCTCGAGCTCCGCGGCGAGCCCACGCAGGCGGTCCTCGCGACGAGCCGTGAGCACGCACGACATCCCTTCCTGCGCGAGCGCGCGCGCGAACTCCTCGCCGATGCCTGCGGACGCGCCGGTGACGAGCGCCCACTCGCCGTAGCGCTGGCGCATCGTCTCGCGCGGGCGCTGGAAGTGATCCTTCGCGCGCCAGAGGGCGATGGCGATCGCCGCGAACAGCGCGGCGGAGATCAGCGCGAGCAGGAAGCCGAGGAAGCCGCCGCGGTAGACGATCCACCACACGAGCATCGCGAAGGAGACCTGCCACACGTAGAGGGACGCCCACGGCCACATCCACGGCCGCCGTCGCCAGAAGCCGTACGCGCCGACTGCGAAGATCGCCCAGTGGAGCGGCTCCGTCAGCTTCGCTGCCCAGCCCCGGAACACGATGCCGAGCCAGACCTCCTCGGCGCGCGCGGGCGAGC
This sequence comes from Deltaproteobacteria bacterium, assembly GCA_016874795.1. Taxonomy (GTDB): domain Bacteria; phylum Desulfobacterota; class Binatia; order UBA12015; family UBA12015; genus VGTG01. Next base: position 10,641 of record VGTG01000025.1, read on the forward strand.
GGAGGAAGAAGTCGACGGGCATGTGGATGAGGGCCATGTAGCCGCAGAACGCCATCAGCAGGTTCATCCACCAGGGTCGTTCCGCGAAACGCTCACGCCACCATTGCGCCACAGGCTGCCTCCTCGTCCGTGTCTGCGCAGCTCTCTAGCAAGACCGCGAAGCCTGGACATGCGCTTCGGGCGACGACTGCGCTCGCGTCGCGCTTGACTGGAAACGGCAAGCGGAGTTTCGTCTTCGCTCATGCAGCCGCGCAGACTTCAGAGCCCTTCGGGCCTCGCCTTCCAGCTGAACGCGAACGGTTCGATCCGCCGCATGGAGCACGCCGACGTCACGCTGAACCTGTTCCCCGGCAACGAGGTCGAGGGCGGTCCGACGAACGTCTGGGTGCGGCGGCTCGGAGAGAAGAGGGCGTGCACGCCGCTTCTCGGGCCGGGAAGCCCGCTCCGTCTCGAGCTCGACGACGCGGGGCTGCGCGGCGCGGGAACGTGGAACGGCGTCGGCATCACGCTCTCGCTCGTGCTCGCGCGTACGTCGCCCGCGTGGTTCTGGCACGTCGCGCTCGAGAATCGCGGCGACGGCGCGGTCGAGCTCGACCTCGTCTACGCGCAGGACCTCGGGCTCGCTCCCTACGGCGCGATCCGCATGAACGAGTATTACGTGAGCCAGTACCTGGACCACGTGGCGCTTTCGCACGCGGCGCGCGGTCCCGTCCTCGCGACGCGGCAGAACATGGCGGTCGGCGGACGTTACCCGTGGACGCTGATCGGCTCGCTCGGACGCGCCGTGAGCTGGGCGACGGACGCGCTTCAGCTGCACGGGCTCGCGACGCGCGCCGGCGACGATCCCGCGGCGCTCGTCGAGGCGGGCCTCCCCGGCGTGCGGAAGCAGCACGAGCACGCGATGGCGGTGCTGCAGGACGCGCCGGTCCAGCTCGCTCCCGGTGCTTCCGCGAAGAGCGGATTCTTCGGTTGGCTCGAGCCGGATCACCCGGCTGCGACGTCGAGCGCCGACGTCGCGCTCGTCGAGCGTGCTCTCTCGCTGCCGGAGGCGACGCCGCCGAGCGGCGCGATCACCGCGGGCGCGGGAACGAGCGCCCCTGCCTCGCTCTTCTCGAAGGGCGCGGCGCTCGCTTGCCGCGACCTCTCGGAAGCGGAGATCGCGGAGCTCTGGGGAAGCGATCTTCGTCACGTCGAGCGCGCCGACGGGAAGGTGCTCTCGTTCTTCGCGGGCGAGGCCACGCACGTGGCGCTCCGCGCGAAGGAGCTCGTGGTGCTGCGGCCGCACGGCCGCATCCTTCGCACCGGCTCGCGGATCACGCCGGACGAGTCCGCGCTCACGACGACGGCGTGGATGAGCGGCACGTTCAACTGCCTCCTCACGCAGGGCCACGTCGGGATCAATCGCCTCCTCTCGACGACGCGCTCGTATCTCGGGCTGCAGCGCTCGCACGCGCAGCGGATCTTCGTCGAGGTCGACGGCGGCTGGCAGCTCCTCGACGTGCCTTCCGCGTGGGAAGCGCAGGCGAACGCGTGCCGCTGGATCTACGCGCACGCGGGCGGCCGGATCGAGGTGCGCGTGACGGCCGCGGAAGACCGCCATGCGATCGATCTCGCGATCGCCGTGACGGACGGGCCCGCGAAGCGCTTCCTCGTCTCGAATCACCTCGGGATCGGCAACGACGACGGCGCGGAGCCCGGAAAGGCGCTCTACGCGCGCGACGGCGACGGCCTCGCGATCCGGCCGCCGCCGGAGACGGACGTCGGCCGGCGGTTCCCCGACGGCTCCTTCCGCATCGATCCGCTGCCCGGCACGCGTCTCGAGACCGTCGGCAGCGACGAGCTCCTCTTCGAAGACGGAGCGACGCGCGAGCAGCCCTTCGTCGTCCTCGTGACGGGCGCGGTGCGTGAGGCGGGCTTCCGCTTCACCGGCAAGCTCGTGGCCGCGGACGGCGCTTCGGGCCCCAGCAGCGAGGAGGTGCTGCAGCCGCTCCGCCTCGAGGCGTCGGGAAGCGGGCACGAGAACGAGGCGGCGCGGATCCAGGACATCGTGCCCTGGTACGTGCACGACGCGCTCGTCCACTACCTCGCGCCGCGCGGGCTCGAGCAGTTCTCCGGCGGAGGATGGGGCACGCGCGACGTCTGCCAGGGACCGGTCGAGCTCCTCTCGGCGCTCGGTGCGGACGACTCGCTGCGCGACCTCCTGCTGCGCGTCTTCGCGAACCAGAACGTGGACGGCGACTGGCCGCAGTGGTTCATGTTCTTCGAGCGCGAGCGCTCGATCCGTCCGGGCGACTCGCACGGCGACATCGTCTTCTGGCCGGTGTTCGCGCTCGCGAAGTACGTGCTCGCAACGGAGGACGCTTCGTTCCTCGACGAGGTCGTGCCGTTCTTCGATGCCGCCGGAGTCGACAAGGCGGAGCGCGCGACGCTGTGGGCCCACGTCGAGCGTGCGCTCGGCGTCATCCGGAGCCGCGTCATCCCGGGCACGAGCCTCGCCGCGTACGGGAACGGCGACTGGAACGACTCGCTCCAGCCCGCCGATCCGTCGATGCGCGAGCGGCTCTGCAGCTCGTGGACCGTGACGCTGCAGCACCAGACGCTCGCGACGCTGTCGGAGGCTCTGCGTCGCGTCGGGCGCGAAGGCGACGCGAAGCCGCTCGACGAGCTCGCCGCGCGCATCCGCGCCGACTTCTCTCGGTGTCTCATCGCGGACGGGACGCTCGCCGGATTCGCATACTTCCAGCCGGACGGGCGGATCGACCACTGGCTCCATCCGGAGGATCGGACGACGGGCATCCACTATCGTCTCCTGCCGATGATCCACGCGATCATCGCGGACCTGCTGACGCCGGAGCAGGCGAAGACGCACGTCGGGTTCATGCGCGATCATCTCATCGGCGCCGACGGTGGACGCCTCTTCGACCGGCCGCCGATGTATCGCGGCGGGCCGCAGAAGAACTTTCAGCGCGCGGAGAGCAGCTCGTTCTTCGGCCGCGAGATCGGGATCATGTACACGCACGCGCACCTCCGCTACGCGGAGTCGATGGCACGCTTCGGGGACGCGGAGGCGCTCTTCGAGGCGCTGCGGCGTGCGAATCCGATCGCGCTCGGCGACGTCGTGCCGGCAGCGCGGCGGCGTCAAGCCAACTGCTACTACTCGAGCTCGGACGCGGTCGTCGCGGATCGCTACGAAGCGTCCGAGCGCTATCCGGAGATCCGCGCGGGACGCGTGCCGCTCGAGGGCGGCTGGCGCGTCTACTCGAGCGGCGCGGGCATCGCGGTGCGGCTCGTGCACGAGTGCTTCCTCGGGATTCGTCGCGGGCGAAACGCGCTCGGCATCGACCCCGTGATCCCGAAGTCGCTCGACGGGCTCGTTGCGGAGATCGCGCTCGAAGGTCGGCGGCTGCGCATCCGCTACCGGATCGCTTCGCACGGCTACGGGCCGACGGCGGTGACGCTGAACGGGAAGGCTCTGCCGACCTCAACGACGACGAACCCGTACCGGAAGCCGGGCGTGACCGTGCCGATGGCCGCGGTCCGCGCGGGGCTCGGCGGCGGCGCGAACGAGCTGGTGGTCGACCTCGGCTAGCTCCTCGGGCCCTGACCGCCGCGCGTCTCCACGTGCTCGCGGAAGTGACCGAAGCGCCGTCGCCCGACGTCGCACCGCCGGGAGCGCTCAACGGCGCCTCGCGCGAGGCGATCGGACGCGCGGGCGCGTCCTCGTCCTCCTCTTCTCGGCGTACGACTTGAACGCCGCGAGCTGCCCCGCCCAGAACTGCTCGACCTCCGCGACCCAGTCGCGCAGCTCGTCGAACGGCTCCGGGCGAAGCCGGAGCACGCGGCCGCGCGCGTCCTCCTCGGGCCGCTCCTCCTCGACGAGGCCGCATTCGCGCAGCACGCGCAGGTGGCGGCTCATCGCCGGCGGCGTCATCGCGAGCGCCTCGGACAGCTCGCCCGCGCGGCGCGGCGCGCGTCGCAGCAGGTCGACGACCGCGCGCCGCGTCGGGTCCGAGAGAGCCGCGAAGGTCGAGTCGAGGCTCAAGCCTTCTTTCCGCCCGTCTCGAGCCGCTGGTAGAACCACCAGTGGTGCCCGCCCAGGTCGCGGCACTCGTAGCCGCGGTCGGTCCAGTAATCCGGCCCGTAGTCGTGGATCGCGGGCTGGTTGACGATCGTCGCTCCGGCTTCGCGCGCGCGCTTGCAGTGCACCTCGACGTCGTCGACGTAGGCCATCATGTTCTGCGTGTTGGCGCCGCCGGCTTGACCGGGCGAGCGCATCGACGGGAACTTCTCGGGCTTCGCGCCGCCGACCATGATCAGGCCTTCGCCGAAGGTCAGCTCCGAATGCTCGACCGAGCCGCCGTCACCCTCGACGAGGAGTCGCACCTCGAAGCCGAAGGCGTTGCAGAGCCATTCGATCGCGGCGCGCGGATCGTCGTAATAGAGCGCGGAAGAGATACGCGGCCAGCCGGGTGGTGTGGGCTTCATGTCCAGTCCCTCCTGGCGACATAGTTCACCGTTACGTGAACTATATCAAGCGGGGAATCGCCGTTGAGCTTCCCGCGGCTCTTCGGGCGGCGCGGCTTCTTCACGCGTCTTCTGCGTCGCTACCTGCGTGGCTTCCGGCCCGGGCTTCATCCGCGCCAGACCGAGCTGCCGCGCGGCCATCCGGAGTTCGTCGCGGCGTGGCGTCGCGAGCCCGACGCGCTCTCCGCCGCGGAGGCGGCTCTCGCGGCGGCCGCGTAACGAAGTACCTCCGCGGGGGCGGCGCCCGCCGTGCCTCGTGTTAAGGACGGCCCGTGGTGTCGGATCCGCACGAAGCACCCGCCGCGCTCGCCGGCCGGCGCGTGCTCGAGATCGCCGACGAGCAGGGGGCGTATTGCGGCAAGCTCTTCGCCGACATGGGCGCGGACGTCGTGAAGATCGAGCGCCCGGGCGGCGACGCGAGCCGGCTCGTTCCTCCCTTCTGGGGCGACGAGCCGCATCCCGAGCGGAGCCTGCCGTTCCTCTACGCGAACACCAGCAAGCGCGGCGTGACGCTCGACCTGGAGCAGGCTTCGGGACGGGAGATCTTCCGCCGTCTCGCCGCGCGCGCGGACGTCGTGATCGAGACGCTTCCGCCGAGGACGCTCGACGCGCTCGGCCTCGGCTGGGACGATCTGCACGCGCTTCGTCCGGAGCTCGTCCTCACCTCGATCACCGGCTTCGGGCAGAGCGGCCCGCGCGCGGGCTGGCGCTCCTCGGACCTCGTCGCGAACGCGCTCGGCGGCGCCGCGATGGTGACGGGATATGCGGAGGATCCGCCCGTCCGCCTCGCCGGCTCGCACGCGCACGTGATGGCTTCGACGAACGCGGCCGCAGCGACGATGATCGCGCTGCACCACGCGGCGCGAACGGGAGCGGGCCAGCACGTCGACATCTCGATCCAGGAGACGATGGTCGCCGTCACGCACATCTGCGGCGTCGGCAAGTGGCTCGACGACGGCATCGTCCCGCGCCGCGCGGGCACCGGTCTCTTCGCCTCGGTGCCCTCGGGCGCGTATCGCTGCCGCGACGGGCTCGCGTACCTGATGATCAACCGGCCCGCGCACTGGCGCGCGCTCGCGGAGTGGGTGCACGAGGAGACCGGCAACGAGGCGATCCTGAGCCCGCTCTTCGAGGGCCCGTCGTCGCAGAGGCTCGAGGAGCGCGAGCTCCTCGACGTGTGGATCGAGGACCTGACGTCGCGACACACGGTCCGCGAGGTGGTGCAGCAGGGGCAGCGGCGGCATCTCGCCTTCACGGCGGTGCAGAGCGCGGAGGAGGTGATCCGCGATCCGCAGCTCGCCGCGCGTGGCTTCTTCGTCGAGGTCGGGACGGAGGGCGCGGACGGAGTGCGACTTCCCGGCGCTCCGTACCGGCACGCGCGCACGCCCTGGCGCATCCGCCGTCCCGCGCCGCGCGTCGGAGAGCACGACGTCGAGATCTACTGCGGCGAGCTCGGCATCGGCGAGGACGAGCTCGACCGCCTCCGCGCCGAGGGAGCGATCTGATGCAGCCCGGCGCACTCGCCGACCTCCGCGTGCTCGAGCTCACCGCGGGCATGGCCGGCCCGTGGATCGGCCGCTTCATGGCGTGGTGCGGCGCGGAGGTGATCAAGGTCGAGTCGAAGACGCGCCCGGACGTGACGCGGCAGTACGTCCCGCCCTGGGCGCCCGAGCGCGGCATCGAGCCGCAGCTCTCTCCGTGGTTCACCGACTGGAACGCGGGCAAGCGCTTCGTCGCGCTCGACCTGAAGCATCCCGAAGCCGTCGCGCTCGCGAAGCGCCTCGTCGCCAGGTGCGACGTCGTCGTCGAGAACTATGCGCCCGGCGTCCTCGAGAAGCTCGGCCTCGGCTGGGAGGAGCTCGCGCGCGTCAAGCACGACCTCGTTCTGCTGAGCACGTCCGGCTTCGGCGACTCCGGCCCGTATCGCAGCCACGTGACGTGGGGACCGAACATCGAAGCGGTCTCCGGACTCGCGACGACCTCGGGCTTCGCCGAGCGGCCGTGCACCATGACGCACTACGCGTACCCCGATTCGCTGAGCGCTCTGCACGGGCTCTTCGCCGTGATGTGCGCGCTCGATCATCGCTCGCGGACGGGCGAGGGCCAGCGGATCGACCTCTCCCAGCTCGAGGCGACGATCGCCGTCTACGGCGAAGCGCTCGTCGAGCCGCTCGTGCGCGGGCGCGCCGTCGAGCGACTCGGCAACCGCTCGCGCCACGCCGCGCCGCACGGCTGCTACAGCTGTGCGGGCGAGGACCGCTGGTGCGCGATCTCGGTCTTCGACGACGAAGCGTGGCGGCGGCTCTGTCGCGTCGCGGAGCATCCCGAGTGGATCGAGGAGCCGCGCTTCGCGACTCTCGACGCGCGGCTCGCAAACGTCGCGGAGCTCGATCGCCGGATCGAGAGCTGGACGCGGGAGCACGACGCCTTCGAGCTGATGGAGTCGCTGCAGGCCGCCGGCGTCGCCGCGGGCGTCGTGCAGACGACGGAGGATCAGTACCGCCGCGATCCACAGCTCGCCGCGCGCGACTTCTTCGAGGAGATCGAGCACCGCGTGAAGGGCACCGTCGTCGCGACCGGCATCCCTCTCGGACTCCGCGGAACGCCCGGACGCACGCCGCACGCGGGCTCGGCAGTCGGCGAGGACAACGATTACGTCTTCGGGGAGATTCTCAGCTTGACGTCCGACGAGCGGCGGCGGCTGACGGAGAGCGGTGCGATCGAGCCGCGCGACGAGCCTCGCCGGTGAGCCGAGCACACGGGGACCGACGCGCGCGCACGCGCGACGCCGCCCGATCAGCCGAGCGGGGCGAGGACGGCGAGGGCGGCCCGCTCGACGGCCGCCTGCGCGCGGGCCCGGCTCAGACCCGAGTCGCTTCGCAGGCGATCCCACGCTTCGAACGAGAGGACGAGATCGAGCGCGTCGGCGACCGCCCCGGGCTGCTTGGCGAGCTCGGGCAGCCGGCGCATCAGATCCGCGCGCAGCTCGCGAACGAGCGTCCGGTGGCGCGACGTCAAGAACCTCGAGGTCGACCGCCGGCGATTTCCAGCCCGCTTGTAGGGCGCGATGTACTCGTAGAACTCGACCCGAGCCGCGATCAGGTCGCGGGCCCTCTTCGAGAGGGTACCGGGGGGAGTGCCCCGGGAGATCGGCAGCTCGACGCCCGCGAGCATGCGCTCGTCCATCGCTGCGAAGAGGCTCTCCATGTCGGAGAAGTGCCGGAACACGCTCCGGAGACCGACGTTCGCGCGCTCCGCGACGGCCTGAGCGGTCGGCTCGACGGCGCCCTCGCCGACGAGCTCGAGGATTGCGTCGACGATGGCGCGCTTGCTCCGGACGCCGCGCAGGGCGCGGCCGTCGGAGGCGTCCTCCTCCTTCGCCGCGACCGATCGCGCCGCGCTTCGGGCGGCTCGCGGGCTCACGACGTGCTGCGCTTCATGCTCATTTGGCGGCGATGGTGTCACGGGCCTGTAGTTGCGTCCAGCACGGGAATGGTCGTCTACCTCGCGATCGTCATGCTCGCAGTGCTCGCAGGTTGTGCGCGCGAAGCTCCGCGCCTCCAAGTGGTCGCGAGGCTCTTTCCGACCGAGGCGAAGAAGCACTTCGGCGATCGGGCGGAGTGCGACGTCGACGACGATATCCGCCCGGCGCTCGGCTGCGCTCGCCTGATCGGCTCGCGGCCCGACGAGAGCGGCTCGGAGTCGGCCTCGCGGTATCGAGTCCCGCGGGACGCCGCCGGGAAGCCGCTCGTCGTCCGCCGGTTGGTGCGCCCGAGCGTCGAAGCGAAGTGGGAGAACCTCGAGCCGCTCCTGCGGAGGAGCGCCGACGGCACGATCGACGTTCCTTTCCCCGGCGGCGCGGGGCAGCGCGAGGTCTTCGTGTACCTCGTCGGCGACGGGCCGAGCGAATGGCGATCGAAGCCCGTCGCGATTCCGCCCGGTGCGGTACTCGAGGGCGCGGTCGCTCTCGACACTCTCGTGCCGGCCGATTCGCGCGCGCCGATCGCCTTCGAGGTGCGTGTCGCGACGGCCGACGGCGAGAGGTCTCTGTATCGCACCGAGCGGAAGGCGGACGATCCGGGCGGCTGGTACGACTATCGGATCGACCTCGCGGAGCTCGCCGGGCGTGAGGCCTCGTTCGTCCTAGACGCGACGACGCTCGAAGGAGCGCAGGGGTCGTTCGAGATCGCGGCACCCCTCTGGAGCCGGCCGCTCCTCGTCGCCCCGACCCGGGCGAAAGCCGCGGAGCGTCCGAGCTTCCTCGTGATCTCGATCGACACGCTCCGCGCGGATCACGTCGGCGTGTACGGCGCACAGCGGCCGACGACGCCGAATCTCGATCGCCTCGCTGCACGCGGCGTCGTCTTCGAAGACGCGAGCACGACCTATCCCTCGACGACCGCTTCGCACATGAGCTTGATGACGGGGCTCCACCCGAGCTCGCACGGCGTCTACTTTCCGGGCAGGCGCCTCGACGTCCGCGTGCCGACCGTCGCGCAGCTCCTCGCGCAGAGTGGCTACCGCACCGCCGCCGTCACCGAGAACGGCATGATCGGCTCGGTGGCCGGCTTCCAGCGGGGCTTCGATTCGTACGCCGAGGTGAAGGAGGGTCGCACCTTCGAGGTGCCGGGCTACGTCGCCGAGGTCGTCGATCGCGGCATCGCGTTGCTCGATCGCCATCGCGACGAGGAGTTCTTCCTCTTCCTGCACACGTATCAGGTGCACGCGCCGCACGATCCGCCCGCGGCTTTCGCTCGCTTCGGCGGCGGCGAGGGCTCGCCCGCGGAAAGGTACGCGGGCGAGGTGCTCTACATGGACAGCGAGATCGGTCGTCTCCTCGACGCGGTCGACGCGAGCGGGCTCGACGAGAAGACGGTCGTCCTCCTCACGGCCGATCACGGCGAGGGCTTCGGCGAGCACGGTGTCCTCGGGCACGGGCACGCGCTCTTCGAGGAGCTGATGCGCATTCCTCTCGTCGTCTGGGACGCGGGTGCGCCGGCGAGGCGTCGCGTCGACGTGCCGGTCTCCCTCGTCGACGTCCCGCCGACGATCCTCGAGCTCGCCGGGATCGAGGTGCCGCCGACGTCGCAAGGGAGAAGTCTCGTCGCGCTCCTTCGCGGGACCGCCGACGAGGTTCCGGAGCGTCCCGTCTTCGCGGAGCGGCGGCTCGAGGACGGCAGCGTCGCGACGGCCGTCCGCAAGGGGGATCGCAAGTGGATCCTCGGCGAGCCGCTTCGCCCCGACCGAGTCTTCGACGTCGCGTCGGATCCAAAGGAGTCGAAGAACCTCGCGACGCCGGAGCTCCTCGCGGAAGGACGGGCTCTCCTCGACGCGCACGTGCAGCGGGCGCAGAACCTGCAGGCCGAGCTCGGTGCATCGGTCGAGCGTCCCCGCGACGTCGACCCGCGCACGCAGAACGCGCTGCGTGCTCTCGGCTACGTCGAATCGCCGGACGGCGCCTGGGCGCCGCCGCCGGCACCGGCGCCGACGGGAGGCGCGGGAAGCTAGAGCCGAGGACGGTTCCCGGCGGAACCGGCAGATAGCCGCGCATGATCGAGAGATCGGATTGGCAGACGCCGCTCGCCTCGACCTCGACGACCGCGTCCCGCGGGCCCGGCTCCGACGGCTTCACGTCCTCGATCGCCAACTTCTCGGTTCCGACGAAGACGGCTGCTCGCATGACTTACTCTCGTGGTGGTTTCGTGGTCGGTGCTCAGGGGCACTCGTCGAAGAGGCGCGACGCCAAGAGCTCCTCGACGCACCTGTCGGCCTCTTGCTGCGTGACGGAGGTGAGCGTGGGCAGACCGCAGGAGCCGCTGCCTCCGGGATCGTTGTCCACGAAGGCGAGGCAGTAGTCGGAGCCGAGCACCGAAGCCGTCGACCGCGGCAGGTGATAGCCGGGCCCTCTCGGCTCGGGGAGGAAGCAGGTACTCGCCGACGACACGCCGGTCACGTCGCCGGTCTGGCACACCGCGCCGCCGCGTCCATTCTCGTCGAAGAAGCCCGGTGGGAACGTGGCCTCGAGCAACTCGGTGGTCCAGCACGGGCATTGCGCGTTCAGGAGGCCGCGCAAGCCGTCGGTCCCATGCGTGACGATCGCCCAGCCGACGTAGGCGCTCTTGCCCGAGAGGCAATCGCCGTGCAGCGCGGCACGCTCGAACGCGCGGTCGAAGCTCGCTTGGAGGCTCTCGAGCCTCGAAGCGAGGCCTTCGGGATCGGGATTCCGCACGTCGTAGGCGTAGGCAGCGGTGAGCTTGCGGCTCGCTCGGGCGAGGGTGTCGAGCTGCGCGTCCGTGCACGCGGAAGCGGCAGGGCCGCCCGGTCGCAGCTCGGCGAGTGCGATGGCGATCAGCTCGTCGATCGCTTCGCCGACGTCGTCGGAGTCGTCGCTGGTGCGGCAGCCGCCGCGCTCCTCGAAGCGCAGGAAAGCGGCGGCGCGACGCTGCTCGGCGTCGTGCGCGCACGGCGCGCTCCCGCCGGACTCGAGGTTTTCCGCCTCGCAGGCGAGCCGCGCACGCGCTTCGGCTCCGGCGGCGCGGAGCTTGTTCGCTTGACAGCGCTCGGCTGCCCCATTCTTGGCGGCCCCGGCGACGATGGGACACGCGAGGATCCAGGCGGCGAAGGCGATGGACCGAGCTCGGTTTCGGAAGCTTTGCATCTTCGGCATGGGAGCCTTCTCGTCGACGTACCGCTCGAATGGCCGGCCGTCCTCATCTCCGAATCACGTTTGCCGCCCGCACGGCAAGGGGGCATCCTCCCGAGCCGTGGCTGGCTTTGCAGGGCGCGACGCATCGCCGTGATCGCCGCGATGGTTCAGGAGCTGCAACCCATCGTGCGCACTCTCTAGGGGGACTCTCTAGGGGGTCCGGTTCGTTGCAGCGCATCTGCACCCAGGGACTCTCTAGGGGGTCCGGTTCGTTGCAGCGCATCTGCACCCAGGCTGCGAAAGCAGCCTGGGTGCAGATGCAGCGTAACGAACCGGACCCCTTTCCGTCTGCGAGCGCCGACGGAGGCGCACGTTCGCTGTGCAAGCGCTCGCAACTTGCGCACGAGCCCGAGCCCGACGCGCAGCGGAGGCGATCGTGGGACGGCGGGCCCGCGCGCTGCGCGGGCCCGGTCACGGTCACCGGGACGTCACATCCCGAAGGCGGAGCGCAGTTGCCGCGCCGCGTACTGCATCGCGTCGCGACCCTTCTCGAGCCCCATCGTCATACCGAAGAAGCCGTGGATCACGCCGTCCCAGCGGCGGATCTCGGTCGGCACGCCGGCGGCGCGCAAGCGCTCACCGTACGCCTCACCTTCATCCCGAAGGGGATCGAACTCGGCCGTGATCACGGTCGCCGGCGGGAGCCCGCCCAGGTCCTTCGCGCACTCCGGCGAAGCGAGCGGGTTCGTGCGATCGTCCGCGCACGAGAGGTACTGCTCCCAGAACCACTGCATCGAGCCGGCCGTGAGGAAGTAGCCGTCCGCGTTCTCGCGGTACGAAACCGTCTCCATGCGCGCGTCGGTGACGGGATAGATGAGGAGCTGGTGCACGATGCGAGGCCCGCCGCGCTCCTTCGCGGCGAGCGCGACCGTCGCGGTGAGATTCCCGCCCGCGCTGTCGCCGCCGATCGCGATGCGTGCGGCGTCGACGTCGAGCTCGCGCGCGTTCGCCGCGACCCACGCGGTCGCGGCGTAGCAATCCTCGATCGCGCAGGGGAACTTGTGCTCCGGCGCGAGGCGATAGTCGACGGAGACGACGACGCAGCCGACCTGGTTCGTCAGCGAGCGCGAGCTCGCGTCGTGCGTCTCGAGGTTGCCGAGCACCCAGCCGCCGCCGTGGAAGTACACGAGCGCCGGATGCGGTCCCTTTCCCTGCGGCGTGTAGATGCGCACGGGAATCGGCCCGTTCGGTCCCGGGATGTCGCGGTTCTCGACGCGCGCGACGGGCTCCGGCTCGGCTCCCGTCCCGAGGAGGCTGTTCATCGCCTGGCGCGCCATCTCGACGCCGAGCTCGTGCAGCGCGGGAGCGCCCGGCGGCGACAGGAGGGCCATCATCTGCTTCACGTCTTCGTCGAGCGGCATCTCGTTTCTCCTCGCGTCGGGTTCGACCCGTCTTCTCGGTTCGGGTCAGCTTGCCGGGTTTGGGGGGGATCTGACAAGCCGGCCGGGAGCCGTCGGCGAGATCGCGACCTCGAGCAGGCGGCACTCGAGCGGGCCGTTGAAGAGGATGTGCCGGGCGCTCGGGCGGAGTCCCAGGGCTTTGGCGAGCCGCCCCGCCGGCGCGAGGACGAAGGCGTCCCAGCCGAGCATCCGCTGCCGGAGGACGTCGCCGAGCGTCTTGTAGAGTGCTGCCGCGGCCTCGATCGTGTCGACGCGCTCGCCGTAGGGCGGGTTCGTGACGAGAAGGCCGGCCCGCTCGTCCGGCGGGCGGAGGTCCTCGAGCGAAGCGCGTTCGAAGCGGACGGCCGAAGCGAGCCCGAGGGCCTTCGCGTTCTCGCGCGCCGCTGCGACGGCACGCGCGTCGATGTCGCTTCCGCGGATGACGAACGATCGCCCGGCGGCCGCGCGCCGGCGCTCCTTCGCCTCGGCGACGAGCGACGACCACACGGCGTCGTCGCGTCCGAGCCAGCGCGTGAAGCCGAAGCGCGAGCGCGCGAGGCCGGGTGCGAGGTCGAGTGCGATCCCGGCCGCCTCGAGCACGATCGTGCCCGAGCCGCACATCGGATCGACGAACGGCTCGCCCGCGCGCGCGCGACGCGGCCAGTCCGCGAGGAGCAGCATGCGCGCGGCGAGGTTCTCCTTGAGCGGCGTCGCACCCGCGCGTCGACCCGGCGTGCGGAGGTGCAGCGCTTCGCCGGAGAGATCGAGGCTCACCGTCGCGACGTTGTTCCGCAGGTGGACGTTGATCACGACGTCGGGTTCGTCTCGCGCGACGTCCGGGCGCCGGCCGGCGCGCGCGCGGATCGAGTCGACGACGGCGTCCTTCGTCTTCAGCGCGCCGAAGCGCTCGTCGCGGATCGTGCGCGAGCTCCCGACGAAGTCGACGCGCAGCGTGCCGGAAGGCGAAACGTGGTCCGTCCACGGGATCGCGGCGACGCCGTCGTAGAGCGCTTCGGCGTTTCCGGCGTCGAAGCGTGCGAGACGGAGCAGCACGCGGCTTCCGGTGCGGCTCCAGAGGCAGGCGCGAAGCCCGTCGCGCAGCGAGCCGAGGAAGCGGACCGCGCCGTGCTCGGGGACGACGCGCTGCAGCCCCATGCGGCGGAGCTCCTGCACGAGGATCTCCTCGCCGCCGCGGCCCGTCGTGACGGTGAACGTCTCGGCCATCGAGCTCAGCGCTTCGCGCCGCCGGCGCGCTCGAAGGGTAGCCGAAGCCGCATCACGACGCGCTCCGCGGGATCGAGGCCGCGCGCCGCTTCGTCCGCGACGACCGCTACGAGCTCCGGTCGAAGCGATTCGGGACGCAGCTCCTCGAAGCCGAGACGCGCATAGAACGGCATGTTCCACGGGATCGCTCGGAATGTCGTCAGCGTGAGCTCCTCGTGTCTCGCCCGCGAAGCCCAGTCGGCGACCGCGTGCACGAGCGCCGCGCCGATCCCGCGTCGTCCGTGCTCGGGATGGACGTCGATCTCCTCGAGATGCGGCAGGTCGGGCGCGAGCAACTCCACGACGGCGAAGCCGACGGGCGCGTCCCCGCACAGCGCGACCCAGAGATGGCCCGCGGCCTGCGCCTCGCGGAGGTCGGTCTCGTCCGTCGTGTCGTTCAGGAGCGAGAGGGCGACCCGGCCGCGGAAGAGCTCGCCTGCGGCGCGCTCGATCTCCGGGAGGAGAGCGACGTGCTCCGGGCGTGCGAGCGCGATCGTGTAGCGCGGGTCCATCTCTCTTCTTGTCTCGGCGCGGGCCGCTCAGCGCATCTCGTAGCCGCACGACACGTTGATCGCCTGCCCGGTGATCGCCGAGGCCGCGTCGGATGCGAGATAGAGCGACAGGTCGACGACCTCGCGCGCTTCGACGGCGCGCTTCATCGGGATGTCCGCGACGAGCGCGCGGCGGACGTCCGCCTCCGCCTTGCCGCTCTGCACGGCCATGCGGCGCACCCACGCGTCGACGAGCTCGCCGCCGACGAGACCGATCACGAGCGCGTTCACGCGAACGTCGTGCTGGCTCACCTCGAGCGCGAGCGTCTGCGCGAGCGTCACGAGCCCGATCTTCGCGGCGGCGTAGTGCGCCTTCTTCGCGCGCACGCGCTTCGCCGCCGCGGAGGAGAAGAGCTGGACGTTGCCGCGACGCGCCGGGATCATCGCCTGGCGGAGCGCCTCGCGCGTCAAGAGCATCGGTCCGGTCAGGTTGATCGCGATCGTCCGGTCCCAGTTCTCGCGGCTCATCTCCGCGACGGGCTGATCCGTGCCGGGGACGCCCGCGTTGTTCAGGAGGACGTCGAGGCGTCCGAAGCGCTCGAGAGCCGCGGCGACGAGGCGGCGTCCGTCCTCCTCCTCGCTCACGTCCGCGGGGTGGACGAGCGCTTCGCCGCCGAGGGAGCGGACCGCAGCGGCGGTCTCCTCGAGCGGCTCCGGTCGCCGGCCCGCGAGAACGACGCGGGCGCCCTCGCGCGCGTAGCCCTGCGCGAGCTCCCGCCCGATGCCGGTGCCCGCGCCGGTGATGATCGCGACCTGCCCCGCGAAGCGCTCGCTCATCCGCGCCTTCTATAGGTCACGGGGCACGGACGCTCCGCGCGCGCGACACCGCCGAGCTGGCGGCGACGCGGTTCCGCGGAGTCGAACCCGAGCGTGAAGTCGTAGCGCTCGAGGAGCCGGCGGACGGCGATCCGGATCGCCGAGATCGCGAAGCGCTGCGCCGGGCAGGAGTGGCGCCCGTGGCCGAAGGTGCTGACGAGCTCGCGAGCGGGGACGGGGACCGAGCCCGCGAGACGACGCCCGTCGTAGTGCTCCGGATCGAAGCGCTCGAGACCGGGCGCGGACGAGTCGTTCGTCACCGAGAGCATCGTCGCGATCAGGACGCCGGGCGGGACGCGATAGGTGCGCTTGCCGTCGTCGACCTCGACCGGGCGGAGGACTTGACGGAGCGTGATCGAGCGCTGCGCGAGCCGGATCGACTCGTTCGCGCAGCGCTCGAGGAGGACGTCGTCGCCGCCGCGGACCGCGGCGAGGATCTCCGGGCGCTTCAGCACGTTGACGAACGTCCACGCGAGGCCCGCGTAGAGGTTCGACTGCGCTCCCATGTGGAGGAGAATCACGTCGCGCGCGACCTGGACCTCGCGCTCGCCGGGCGGCAGGTCCGCGAACGAGTCCCTGATCTGGTCGAGGAAGTCGGGAGGGCGGCCGCTCTCGGCAGCGGCAGCGGCATCGCGCCCGCCGTCGCGCTCGCGCTCGCGGCCGCGCGCCGCGAGGATCTCTCCGATCACCGACTCGATGCCGTGCAGGGCGCGGCGCTCGCGCACCTGTCGCGTCGCGCGCGCGAGCAGCGTCTCGAGCGGGCGCACGAACGCCTCGGAGCTGTCGAGCCGGTCGAACAACGGGATCAGCCGGTCGAGGTAGCGCGACGAGGCCGCTTCGGTCCCCGCCCAGGCCCCGAGACCGAGGCGGTGCCCGAGCCGCCGCATCTCGCGGAAGACCTCGAAGGCGCCGCTCGCGCCGAGCTGCTCGATCTCGAGGCGAACCGACTCCTCGAGGACGCCGAGGTAGCGCTCGACCTCCTGGTTCCCGAAGAGGTCGTGCGGCCGGTTCCTCCGTCCCTGGAAGACCTCGAGCGGGACCTTGGCGCGGAGCAGGTTGAAGGTCGCGAGCCCGAAGCTCGCCTCGTCCTCCGGCAGCGCATAGAGCCTGCGGACGCCCTCGGGCGAGAAGACGCAGAAGAGCCGCCAGCCGAACGCGTCGACGAGATAGGTGTCGCCGAGCTCCTGCCGCGTCCGCCGGAAGAACTCCGTCGGGTTTCGGAGGAGGCCGAGGCCCGCGCCGATCCACGGCAGGCCGCCCTTCGCCGTCGGCGGCATCGGCTCGACGGCGAGTCTCGAAGCACTCGGGCGCGAATCGGCCATCGCGGAGCGATAGGCCGAGGGGTGCTGCACCGTCAATGCGAGCGTGGAGGCGGTGGTGGAGTGGAGGGACGGACGAGCAGCGTCACTCGCGGCCGTGAAAGGTCACGCCGCGTCAACCGCTCGTCACCGGAGGCGGGGCCTCGGCCCGCGCGGAGCACGCGTTTTCGCGGCGTCGCGCCTGGCCGCTGAATTGCGAACGAGCCTCGCGCGGTGTCCCTCGACGACGGGAGTGGGGAGAGAGGTTTCGAGATGACGGTGTCCGATACGACGAGCCAGGCCTTGGTATCGCTGCCGTCGGCGGGTGGGCCGGCCACGATGGCGTCGATGCCCCTCGACACCCTGTCGTTCGCCGGGCTCCTGCTCGCTCTCGTCGCGGGCGGCCTGCTGCTGATGCTGAACCGGAGCTCGCGGACGGCCTGAAGCGCCGGCCGCGACCCCGTCCGAGCCTCAGTCGTCGTCGACCATCGGGCCGGCTCCGGTCACGGAGTTGCCCTCGATGGCGTCGTCATCGTTCTGGTCACAGCGCTCGCCGCCGTCGTTCTGCCACTCGCCGTTGACGCAGTTCTGCAGAAGGCCCGCCTGGCAAACCTCCGAGCCCTCCGGAAACGTCTGCCCTTCGTAGAGGCACGCCTGCCCCTGAGCCCAGGCCGTCCCCGCCGCGAGCCCCATCGCCAACGCCCCCCCGACCACGAATGCACCTCGTCTCATCTCGACCACCCTTTCTCCCCCGAGGGACCGTCGAGGGTATCGGCGCCGCCGAGCCGAGGGGAGCAGCCCCGTCTCAGTCGCACTGTATGGCGACCTGGGTGCCAATGTGGTCCGAGGGCCAGCAGATCGCTTCGGGAAGCGGACCGCATGGCTCCGCGAACGGGTTCGGCACCTCGGCGAAGAGCTGCGTCCCCGGCCCGATCCCGTCCGCCGGCAGGAGCTCCGGCTCGCAGTCGGCGCCGTCCTCGGGCGGGATCAGGAACGCGAAATCGATGCGCGACGTCTCGTTCAACGCCGGCGACTCGAGCTCGTCGAGGCCCTCGTCCTCGCGTCCCGAGGTGCAGCCGATGCCCGTCGCCGGATTGCACTCGGGGTTCCCGGCCGCGAGGTAGGTGTCGATCCAGCCCCGTCCCGCGAACTGCTCGTAGACGAACGAGCCCGGCGGCGCGTTGAAGTCGCCCGTCGCGAACGCGAGCCCCGGCACGTCGTGCTTCGCCTCGATGAACTCCGCCATCTGCACCGCCTGGCAGTCGCGGATCGTCTGCGCGCCCGCGGCGACGCACTCCGCCGGGCAGACGGGACCGCACGGCGTCGAGCCGCCGTCGACGCCCGCTGCGAGGTGCGTCGAGAAGACGTCGAGCGTGCCGGTCGGATGGTCGATCCGCGTGAAGAGGACGCGTCGGAAGCCGCCGAGGAGATCCCGCTGCTCGATCTCGGTCACGGGGTAGCGCGACAGCACCATCTCGTCGTCGACGTTCGTCAGCCGCTCGCCGAGCACGACCTGGTACGTGAACGGGCACGTTCCGGGCAGCTTCACCTCGATCTCCGCGACCGTCGGCGGCCAGATCTCCTGCAGCGCGACGACGTCCGGACAGCCGCTCCCCTCGATGAACTCGAGCAGGAGGTCGACGCGGTCGGAGAGCCGGCAGCGATCGGTCTCCGGCGGGCAGAAGAGGCCGTGCACGAAGTTCAGGTCGGCGAGGCTCACGTCGACGTCGTCGTTGCCGCCGGTGCTGCTGCAAGCGGCGACGGCGAGAGCGGCCGTTGCCGCGGCCGCGGTTGCGGCGAGGATTCCGAAGTATCGCATGGTCACACCCTCCCGGTCGGCGGGTTGCCGAGGATCTCGACGTAGCGGTCGTGGATCTCGTCGACGCGCTCGTCGAGCGTCTGGCGCGTCCAGTCCGACGTGTCGATCGGCGGCAGCACCTCGACGTCGATCGTCGTCGGACGGACGAATACCCAGTGCTTCGGCAGCGCGTCGAGCGTGTTCCGGATCACGATCGGCACGATCGGCACGCCGGCCTGCATCGCCATGAAGAACGCTCCCTTCTTGAAGCGCGTCGGATGGGGCGTCGTCGTGCGGGTGCCCTCGGGCGCGATCGCGAGCGAGATCCCCTTGCGGAGAGCGTCGATCGCGGGGCCGAGCGCCTCGATCGCCTTCTCGTGATTGAAGCGGTCGACGAAGACCGTTCCTGCCAGCGACATGATCGGCCCGAAGATGGGGTTCGCCTGCAGCTCCTTCTTGCCGATGCCGACGAAGTCGCGGCGCAGGAGCTTGCAGATGAGGAGCATGTCCAGCCCGCTCTGGTGGTTGAAGATGAAGACCGCGGGCCGGTGCGACCAGAGGTGCTGCTCGCCCGTGACGCGCACCTCGATGCCGGCGAGCGCGGTCGCGAGCTCGCCCCACGTCGAAGCGGCGAGGTTCACCGCGCGCTGCCAGTCGCCCGTCAAGTATGCGGCGGGGAGACCGATCAGGAGCGACGGTGCGAGGCTTCCGATCGCGAGCCCGGTCCGCACCACCTCCGAGAGCGTCGGGCGACTGCGATGCGTGAAGCGGAACGCGGGCCAGCCGCGCCGCGCCGCGATCTTCGCGAGGTTCCCGTTCGGGTTCGTCGGGCGCGGATTTCCGACGGCGTCGAGGAGAGGGAGGTCCTCGTCCGAGTCGGTGTAGAAGTAGCTCTGCTCGAAGTCGATCGGCATCCCCCGCGCGAGCAGAGAGCGCGCGGCGATCGCCTTGCCCTCGCCGTAGCAGGTCGGATGGATCACCTCGCCGGTGACGATGCCGCCTCTGATCTCGAGCTCGGAAGCGAGCACGTGCTCGATGCCGAGCTCGCGCGCGACCGGCTCGACCTGATAGCGCGTTGCGGAGGAGACGACCGCGATCGTGTGACCGCGCCAGCGGTGCGCCTCGACGATCGCGCGCGCTTCGGGATGGATGCGCGAGGCGATCGAGTCGCGGAAGATCCGCTCGCCGGTCTCGCGCAGCTCGTTCTCGCTCGTGCCGCGTAGCGAACGCGCGGAGCCGAGGAGGAACGCGGAGAAGCCGATCGTGCCGAGCTGGAAGCTCGCCGCCGCCATCAGAAGCTCGAACAGCTCGGCGGGACCGTACTGCCCGCGTCGCGCGCCGTCGCGCACGAACTCGACGGCGGAGAAGCCCGCGATCAGCGTGCGGTCGAGGTCGAAGAACGCTGCGACCTCCGGCCCTTCCGGGCTCTCTTCGATCTCCCGTGTGAGCTCGGGATAAGCCGACATGACGCCCCCTCGAACGCGGCGAGTCGAGACTATCCCCGGCTTCGCGACCAGGTAAAGCCCGCGCGTCCCGGAACCTGCCGGGTCAGCCTCGTCGGTGCTCCTCGTCGCTGCGGAGGCGAGCGAGCCGGTCGGCGATCTGCCAGAAGGCGGCCCAGCGTTCGACGTAGGACCAGTCGAAGGGCCGGGCCGCGCGCTCCTGGGTACGCAGGATCGCCCGCACGTCTTCCCGATCACGCGGTCGGTCGGCCAGGAGTTTGTAGACGACGAGGTCCTCCGGGGAGGCCACGGGCACCTCCACGCGCCCGACGGCGATGAGCACCGCTCGTTCGAGGACGGAGTGCTCGAAGGGCGTCTTCGCGACCAACACGTCGAGCTGTCGCGGGCGGCCGGCGGCGGAACGGAAGATCAGGATGTCGGGCAGGGAGTCGATCGGATCGGTTCGATGAGCACGCGCCTCCCGGTAGCCTACGGAGCCCAACGCCTCGCTGATGGCTCGCAACGTGTCCGCGTCGGCAGCAACGGTGATGTCGATGTCCGTGGTCGCGCGCGGGGGCGCCCACGCGTTTCGCGCGACGGCACCGATGATCGCGTAGGAGCGGCTCGGGGCGGCGCAGACAACCGTGGCCAGTAGCTCTTCGAGGGTCACCCCCCGGCTCCGATGCCGAGGTTCAGGGCGATCCGACGTCGCGCCAGCTCCGCTTGGCCGTCGGCGTCGGCGTCGATCTCGGCGAGCAGCGACGGGGTCCATGGCATCTCGGCACCGAGCTCGATGCCGAGGATCATTCGCTCCCCGGGTGACGAGGTCGCGGCGCGTACGAAGCGCTCCTCTTCGGCTTCCGTCTCGGCGGCAGCGATCGCAGCGAAGTGGTCGCGGTCACGCGGTGTCGCGACGTTGCTCATGTCGGCCAGGCCCGTTCTACCACGCTGCGCGAGGCCTCAGAAGCAGTGGAGCTCCGTCGCCGGATCGAACGAGCGGCGAACCAGCAGGAGGGGCGTCACCAGGGCTCGACCCACGGACGTAGGTCGAGCTCGAAGGTCCACGCCCTGCGCGGCTGGCGATGGAGAGCGAAGTAGGCTTCGGCGATGTCGTCGGGCGCGGCGAGGCATCCCTGGTGGACGCGGCGGGGACGTCGCCGTGCCGGCCGGTCCGGGTCTGCCCAGACGCCCGAGCCGCCGAATCCGAAGTGGCCGAAGGCGCGATTGGGGAACGCCGCGGCTGGTGAATACACCGTGAAAGCCGAGCCGCCAGCGCGCGCACCGCTCTACTGCGCTGCCGCCTCCGCCGCGAGCCGTGTGGCCTCGTCGTCGGCGACGCCGAGGGCTCGCAAGCCTCGTCGCACCGCTTGCACGGACGCATCGGGCGCGGCGTTGCCTTCGGTGAAGCGGCGGATCGTCATGATGATCAGGCCGGCGACCTGGTCGAGTGTCGCGTCGTCGGGCCCGGTGTCGAAGCGGCCGAGGGCTGCGCCCTCCTCGAGATTCTCGCGGAGGTAGCGGGCCAAGTCGACGCCGGAACCGGAACGACCAACGAGGCGCAGGATCACGCGCGCCCATGTCAGGTCGGCGGCGGCGTGCTCGAGCACGCGGGTGGTGGCGACGGCGAAGCGGCGAGCGGGGTCCTCGATCTGCTCCTGCGCAACCGCGGCGGCAAGCGAGAGCGCGGAGTGCTCGGCGAGCGCTTCGACGAGCTCGTCGCGATCCACGAAGTAGTTGTAGAAGGTGCCGTTCGAGACGTCGGCCTCGGCGACCACGTCGCTCACGGTCAGGCCCTGCCCCTTCGCGGCCAGGACCCGCATCCCGGCAGCCAGGAGCTGCCGCCGCGTCCTCTCCTTCTTCCGGTGGCCTCGGCTCCGGGATTCGCCGCCCTCGCTGCCCATGGGCGTACCCTAGCAAAGAAATGATGAGATGCTCATTATTGACAACTTTCCCATTTTCTGGTGGAACGCCCCCTCTCGGCGGCAGCTCGGGCTGCCGAGGCTCGAGAAACGGCGGACACGGCGGCGGCCGGGGCTTCTCGATCCGGAGGGACCCCCAGGGATGGATCTCGGAATCCAGGGACGAAGGGCGATCGTCTGCGCATCGAGTCGCGGGCTCGGTCGCGCGTGCGAGGAGTCGCTCGCTCGCGAGGGCGTCCGGGGCGCTCCTGGTTCGGCCGGACCAACACGTAGCCTGGCGCGCCCCTTCCGTTCCCGCGCAACCGCGCATCGCGATGGCGGCGGCACTCGCGACCATCCTGGGAGAACCGTCATGAGCGAACCGACGATCAAGGTGAAGCGCCTGGCGTACGTGCGCGTGGGAGCGCCCGACCTCGAGAAGGCCGAGGAGTTCCTGCACGAGTTCGGGCTTCGAGTCGCCGAGCGCGCGGGCAACGCTGTCTATCTGCGCGGCAGCGACCCGGATCCCCACTGCTACGTCCTGACGGAGGGCGCTCCCGGAGTCCAGGCCATCGCGTTCGAAGCGGAGGCGGCGTCGGACCTCGACAAGGTCGCGAGGATCGAAGGGGCTTCGGCGATCGAGAAGCTCGACGAACCCGCCGGCGGCCAGGTCGTTCGGCTGCGCGATCCGATGGGGATGCAGGTCGAGATCGTCCACGGTCAGGCCGCGCTCGAACCCGCCGCCGCACCGCCGCCGCACGACTTCAACATGGACGGGCGGCGAACCCGCGAAGGAGGCCTCCCCAGCGTGCGTCCCGGGCCATCGCACGTGCGACGCATCGGGCATCTCGTGCTCGAGAGCGCCGAGCCCGTCTCGGTCTACCGCTGGTACCACGAACATCTGGGCCTGCGAAAAGCAGACGAGATCCACCTCCCGAACGGCGCGACCCAGATGCTGTTCGCCAGCCTCGACCGCGGCGCGGAGTTCGTCGACCACCACGTCGTCGGGTTCCAGTATGCGCTGGACGAGGGTTCACGGGTGCAGCACATCGCCTTCGAGGTCGCCAACTTCGACGACCTCATGGCCGGGCACGCCTACCTCGGGGCCAGACGTCGAAAGAACGTGTGGGGCGTCGGACGCCACCGCTACGGCGGCCAGATCTTCGACTACTGGGCCAGCCCACAGGGAGTCATCCACGAGCACTGGACGGACACGGACCTCGTGAACGAGGACCACGTGCCGACGGACTGCAACATCGTCGACATGCGCGACTACTGGGGCCCGCCGCCGTCGCTCGCGTTCGCCGTCGCGCGCTGGAACTTCACGGCGCTCAGGAATCTGGTGGGCTTGCTCGGCGCGCGGCTGCGCGCGGGGCGCTGACGTGGCCGTACACCATGAAGCCGCACTGCGAGCCATCCGAGATGGTAGTGCGATCCACGTGGCGCGGGTCTACGGGCGCCGCTGCCTGCGAACGCGCCGCCAGGTTTCCTGATAGATCGTACGACGCGGACCGATCGCCACGATCACGATCACGGCTTCGGTAACCTCGTAGATGATCCGAAGGCGCCCGGAGCGGCAGCTTCGGAGGCCCGCCAGCTCGTCCCGAAGCGGCTTTCCGACCTCGGGTTCTACGACGATGTCGTCCAGCGAGCGACGCAGCCTGCGCTTCAGATCCGGATGGAGGCCGCGGATCAAGCTCGCGACATCATCGGGGACTCTGAGACGCCGCGTCTTGCGCCGCATACGGCTCAATCGGCGAACAGCTCGTCAAGCGTGTAGAGCTTTGCTTTGCCGCGTTTGAGAGCGGCGAGACCGCGGCGAATCTCGGCGACCAGATCGGCATCTCCTCGGACCGCTGTCGTTTCCTTCCAGCTCTCGAAATCCGCCGGGCTCACCAGCACCGCCGCGGCTCGCCCATTGCGGGTGATCACGACCTCCTCGTCGTGGCCCTCCACGCTGTCGACGAGGCTGCTGAGCTTGGCCTTGGCCTCCGAGAGTGGCACCGTCTTCATCTGATCTCCTGAATGGTCTGAATTGTGACTAGTTTAGATTGCGTCGCCGATGCGTGTCAACATGTGGACACGCGTGTGCGGGAGACGCTCGACACCTCCGCCCGGGCGACTGAGCATCACGCTGCGCGGAACGGGCCTCGCCGACCGAGCCGCGCCGCGCTGGACATGCGTGGCGCGCTGGAGCAAAGGGACACCATGCGCATCGTCCGCTGGGTCCTCGGCGCGATCGTCGCCCTTCTGGTCCTCGTCGCCCTTCTCGACACGTTCGGCGGCTATGTCTTCGACGGACCGCTCGGTCCGATTCCCGGCGGCGCGTTCGTGGGACCCGTCGATCCGGATCCCGGTCCCGACTGGTCGAATCTCGAGGAGGTGATCGAGCTCGAGATCCGGCCTGAGAAGCCGTGGTCGCTCAGCGTGTGGAACGCCGTGATCGACGGCCAGCTGTACGTGCCGTCGGCGCAGGGCGCGCGGCGACGCTGGACTTCGGTCGCGCTCGCCGATCCGCACGTGCGCGTCCGGACGAACGGGAAGATCTACGAGCGCCGCATAGAGCTCGTCGAGGACGAGTCCCTGCGGAGAAGGATCGGCGCGGCGATCGCGGAGCGCTACGACCTCGGCGATCGCGACGAGTCGGACCTCGAGACGACGTGGTTCTTCCCGATGGCTCCGCGTTGAGCGAGGCAGGGCGAACGTTGGGTCAGTACGACGGCCTCGGCCGGCCTGCGTTCCTCCCACGGCTGCACGGCGAACGCGGACAAGCTTGCGAGCGTCGTAGACGATGCTGAAGCCAGGTCGGCGAGCCGCCGTCGCCCGCCGCCGCGTGGCTGCCGTCGCACAGTTCTGATTCTTCTCCACTCCCGTGCCGCACGTTTGCAGGTAGACCGGGTCGCCCGCCGTCCCGACATGGGGTTCCCGCGCCGTCAAGGGAATGCTTGCAAATGCTTGCTCACGCTGGCACCCTCGGATGCATGGCCGCAATCACCCATCGGATCGACGATGCCCTCAAGGCCGAGCTCGATCGGTTCTGCGCCGAGCATGGCCTGAAGCAGCAGGCGGTGATCTCGGAAGCCATCGCTGCCTGGCTCGAGGACGCCGAGGACATGGCGCTCATCGAGGAGCGTCGGGGAGGTCCGTGGGTGGCGTGGTCGGATGTCCGCGACGACCTTTAGCATCATCCTCCATCGGGAGGCGCATCGAGAAATTCTGGCGCTTCCGAAGAAGACACGCGCGCAGGTACGGGAGGTCATCGACGGACTGCAGAGCGACCCGCGTCCTGTCGGCGCTGTCCCGCTGAAGGGACGGAAAGGAGCGTACCGCATCCGCATCCGCGACTACCGCGTTCTGTACGAGGTGCACGCGACGGAGATCGTCGTGTACGTGGTTGGCGTCGCGCACCGCCGCGAGGTCTACGTCCGCCTGCTACGGCGAAGGTGAGACTGGCGTCGGATGAGCCGTCAAACGGGTATTGCCTTCCCCTGCCAACTTCCGAGATGAGGTAGGCGGTTTTCTCGAGGCCGAGCGACGCGAGCCGGCGGGTGCGGAACGGCGGACGCGGTCGCGCGGGCACGAGAAAACCGGGATTGAACGAAGCCGCGCCCGCAGGGTGGACGCGCCTATGGGGAGAGAGGATACCCAGGAGGCGGGCGACAAGAGAATTCGTCCCATGACCGAGACCCTCCAGACGATCTGCCGTGCCTGCCACGCGCAATGCACCCTCCGCGTGCAGCGTGGGCCCGATGGACGGATCGGCGATGCGCACGGCGACCCGAACGATCCCGTCTATCATGGGTACTCGTGCATCAAGGGGCGGACGCTGGCGAGCTACCACACCGTGCCGACACGGTTGTTGACGTCGATGCGAAAGACCGCGAGCGGCGGGCACGTGCCCATCGCGAGTGACGCCGCGATACGGGAGATCGCGCAGCGTCTGCGCGCGATCGTCGACGCGCATGGCCCGCGGTCCGTGGCGCTCTACATCGGGACCTTCGGATACAACAACTTCACTGCGCAAGGGTTCGCGCTGGCGTTCATGGCGGCGATCGGGAGCCCGATGGTGTTCACCAGTGTGACCATCGATCAGCCGGGCAAGGGTGTGGCGCTCGCGTTGCACGGGCCGTGGCTCGCCGGCACGCCACCGATGCACGAGTGGGACGCGCTGCTCCTCGTTGGCAGTAATCCCATCGTCTCGATGAATGGCGGCTTGGGCATGAATCCGGCCAAGGCGCTGAAGGACGCCAAGGCGCGTGGAATGGGACTGGTCGTGATCGATCCGCGGCGGACCGAATCCGCCAAGCACGCCGACGTGCACCTGCAAGGTCGGCCGGGCGAGGACCCGGCGATTCTCGCCGGCATCGCTCGTGTCCTGATCACCGAGCATCTGATCGACGCGGAGTTCATCCAGGCGGAAACCTCCGGGTTCGCCGCGTTGCAGGCGGCAGTGATGCCGTTCACTCCGGAAGTGGTTGCAGCGCGCGCTGGCATCTCGGCCGCCGCGTTGATCGACGCGGCACGAATCTACGGCACCGCCCGACGTGGCGCGGTGAGCGCCGGAACCGGACCCAACATGTCGGGCCACGGCAACCTGGTCGAGTACTTCGTGCGCGTCCTGACGACGCTCAAGGGCAATTGGCAGCGGGCTGGCGAGACCAAGTCGAATCCGGGCGTGCTCATCGCACCGGGCCCTGCGATCGCCGCGTCGCCGGGACCGTTTCCCGCCTTCGGCTACGGCGAGCGATTGCGGGTGCGTGATCTCGGCGAGAGTCCCTCCGGTTTGCCGACGGCGGCGCTTGCCGAGGAGATCCTCACCCCGGGCGAGGGTCGCGTTCGTGCGCTCTTGGTCCTCGGCGGCAACCCGATGGCCGCGTGGCCGGATCAATTGAAGACCTTCGCCGCGATGCAGGCGCTCGACCTGCTGGTGTGCTTCGATCCCAAGCTCTCGGGCACCGGCCGACTCGCCGACTTCGTCATCGCCCCAACACTCCCGTTCGAGGTCGAAGGCAACACCGCGTTGAACGAGCTGCTCGGCAATTTCGGCCCCGGCTGGGGGTACGAGGTGGCGTACGCCCACTACACGCCCGCGATCGCTCCGCCGCCCCCTGGGGCGGACGTCGTCGAGGAATGGAGTGTCTTTCACGGCCTGGCACGCGCGCTCGATCTGACGCTGGCGGTCAAGCCATTCGCGCTCCTCGACCCGGCCGCGGCCACGGCCGCGGCAACCCTCGTGCGGCCGGGCGACCAGCTCACGTCGAGTGAGGCGTGGGACATCATTCTCGCCGGCTCACCCGTGCCGCTGGCCGAGGTGCGCCGCCACCGCGGCGGACGGGTCTTCGATCGACCGCCGGTCGTCGTGCAATCGAAGCCCGACGGCTGGAGCGGTCGACTCGACATCGGCAACCCGTACGTGCTCGCCGAGCTCGACGCGTCAGGGCGGCCCACGGCTGAACCCGAGGGCTTCCCGTTCCGTGTCATCAGCCGACGCCTGCACGACATGCACAACTCCAACTGGCACGACGTTACGGCCCAGCAACGCCGGTGGGCGTACAATCCCGCGTTCATGCATCCCGAGGATCTTCGGGCGCTCGGCATCGCCGGGGGTGAGGCGATCGTCCTCGAATCGGCGCGTGCGTCGATTCAGGTGGTGGCGGCGAGCGCCCCCGATGTGCGCCCCGGGTGCATCTCGGTGAGCCATGGCTGGGGACGCAACCCGGATGAGCCCGAGGATCCTTTCCGTGATGGTGGCAACACTGGACGGCTGTCGAGCACCGACCGCGATTACGATCCGATCACCGGCATCCCGCTCATGAGTGCGATCCCAGTGCGAGTGCGGCGTGCAAGAGGCACCCGAGATGAACGAGGGTGAGCTTCGGGCCCGGTTGTCGCGCCCGTCGTTTCCTCGATCGTCCACCTACGACCCGCGGTGGCTGATCGAGAACATGATGGGTGGCTCCTTCCCGCTGCGAGCGAGCACGAGATCTGCTTCGCGTCGTACTACGACGTCTCCGATGCGGGTTCTGCGTGCCGTAGCGGTTCACTTTTCCGTCGGTGAGCCGCGCAGCACCCACATGTGTACGCGCCCGATCCCGCGCAGGCTGAGAGAGCGTAGACGGTGCAGCGCGAAGCGTGAGTCCGCTTGGAGCTGCTTTCCGAGCTCCTCCGAGACGAGAACCGTGTTGGGGCGCGCCAGGTTGACCAGACGGCTCGCCAGATTGACGGTCGGGCCGTACAGATCCCCTTCCCACGTGAGCGTCGGTCCGCTCGCGAGCCCGACGCGTACACCGGGCAAGTCGGCATCGCGCGCATATCCCTCGGCGAGCGCCAAGGCGATCTCGGCCGCCATCGCGACATCCTCGGAGGCGAACATGACCTCGTCGCCGATCATCTTGACGACCCGGCCGCCGCGCTCCGGGATGTGCTCGTACGCGATCGCTTCGAACCGCTCCACCGTCTCCGCGAGCTCGCGCGCGTTCAGAGCCTCGCTCATCGCCGTGAAGCCCACCAGGTCGGCGAAGCCCACCACGAGGCTGCGATCGCTCTCCGAGGGCTTCGCCGACGACCGGAGCAGCGCGGCCAGCAGGTGACGCCGCCAGACGTAGCCGAGGAACTGCTCGAGGCTCGGAGCGAGAGCCTCGATCCGGTCCGCCAGCTCGGCGAGCGCCGCGTCGTCGGATACCGCCTCGGCACGTAGCCGCTCGAGGCGATCGGCGCTCACGGTCACCTGCGCGTCCGCGACGCGTGCGAGCGACTGGCCGATCACGCGGGTGAGCTGCAGGACGTCGTCCGGGTGTGCGCTCTGCGTCTCGATGAGCTCCCGCACTGCGCGCAGAATCTCGACGTCGGAGCGCGTGAACAGACGCTCGTCGTCGGCCACCGGTGGAAAGCCGAGCGCGCGCCACAGACGTCGCGCCTGGTCGGGGTCGAGCCCGGCCTTGCGCGCGACATCGAGCGGGGTGAACGCTGCCGCTCCCAGCAGCGCCCGAGCGACTGGTGCCCACACGTCGGAGGCTCCCATGAGGCAGCTCTACACGGGTCGCTGCGGCGATCCCAGATCAAGGCTCCGACGATTCGGCGAACAACGGGAAGAGAAACATCGTCACGCGATCGTCGAGATCGCGCGCGCGGCAAGCTCGCCAGGATCGAGCCGCTCCCCGCCGCCACCCAGCATCACTCCGATGCGCATCGCCGCTTCCGCCGAAGCTTCGTCAGCGCGTCGACGACTCGTCGCCGAGACAGCCCGTGATCATGGGCAGGTCGAGATAGGTCTTGATGCCCGGCTCCGGCGCCTCGCAGACGAGCGGCACGGCGTTCACCAGGTGGAAGGCCGTCGTGCTGAGGCCCTGCGCCACCCGCTCGTCGTGCGTCAGCTCGGGCGGGAAATCGACGTCGACGTTCAGGTTCACGTCGCCTTCGAAGTGGATTCGCCAGCCGGATTCGCGGGGCACCTTCATCTTGCGCTCGAGCTTCTCCTGTCCGCTTCCGCCCACGAACCAGATCTGCTCCTGGATGATCTCGGTGCCCTCGTGCGTGACCCCGATGTGCTGATAGTGATTGAGCCCGATCGTGCCCTTTTCGATCGTGCCCACCGCCGTCTCGATCGGCTCGGCGGCGAGGATGAAGTCGTGCTTCGCCTCGTAGCGCGCGATGCGCGAGCCGAGGCCGGCCGCGATCATGTCGATCGGCTCGTACCAGCTCTTGGCCAGCATCGTCTTGAGCGGGTTGTTGCGCGCTCCATCGGGCGTCTTGCCGAGGTTCATCAGCTCCCGCATCACGCCCGCCGAGCTGTAGGTGGTGCAGTCTCCGCACTCCGTCATCTGGATCCGGTCGATGCGGTTCATCCAGCCGGTGAAGGTGAGCGGGAAGCGCTCGGCGATGCCGCCCGGGTTGCAGCCGGACGCGTGAAAGTTGCTGCCGCCCTTCTTGCACGCGTTTTCGATCTGCTTCGCGACGTCAGGATTCTGCACGAACGGGAACCAGTACGGGCACGGCGTGATCACGTGCAGGCCGCGCTCGAGCAGCCGGCAGATCTCCTCGGTGCTCCAGGGCATCGGGCAGTAGATCACGCAGTCGGCATCGAGCGCGAGGATCGCGTCGACGTCGCGCGTGGCGACGATGCCCGTCTTCGCGGCGCCGATCACATCTCCGGCGTCACGCCCCTCCTTGGCTTCGCTGTAGACCTTCACGCCAGCGAGCTCGAGCCGCGGGTGTCGCAGGATCCCGCGCAGCGCCGAGCTGCCGACCACGCCGGTGGCCCACTGGATCGCCCTGTACTTCTTCATGTCATCGATCCTCCGGTAGATGGCTCAGGCCGCGATGCGCTTCAGGCGAAACACGCGGATATCTCGCTGGGCCCGCCGCTCGTACACGTTCATCTGCGGAATCACGCGCCGGATCTCGTCCCAGACTGCGCGCTTCTCGGCGCTCGAGAGCGCTTCGGCACGGGCGCGATAGCGCTCGCCGCGCCCCTGCACCTCGACCTCCGGATCGGCTTCGAGGTTGTAGCGCCAGCCCGGGTGCCTCTGCTGGCCCATCGCGCTCGCCACCACGAGCGATTCGCCGCCGTGCTCGACGCACGCGAGGTGCACCGAGCGCTGCCGACCCGAACGCCGCCCGCGCATCGTGATCGTGACCATCGGCATCGCGGGCGGGCCGAAGCAGGTGAGCCGGCCGTTCGTCGCGCGGAAGAGCACGGGATCGACGCGCGACGCGACGTTGCGGATCAGCCAGGAGCTGACCGGATTCGTCGTCAATCGGACGAGGAGACTCTCACGAGGCATGCTCGAGCACGTCGGGAAAGTTCGCGAACACCGTCCACCAGTCACCGCGCGTCCCGGTCGCGGTGCCCGGCTCGGCCACCGGGTCGCGGTCGCCGAAGAGGCGCTTGAACATCGACCGGACGATCGGCGCCTCGGCCTCGGCGCGAGGGATCTGCTCGAGTCGAGGCATCGCGGTCTGAATACGAGACATCTCCAGGGGTTGGCAAGCTCCTTCGGCATCAGGAGAGACTTGACCGCGACGGACCGATTGGTGAGATTCGGCGAGTCGACCGAGGGGATGCGTCCATGGTCGCGACCGCGAAGCATACCGAGATCATCAACCACGCCAGCTCGCTCGACGGCGGCCACAAGCCCGACTACGACCCGGCGACCGACGACGGCGACGTGTTCATCCGATCGATGTACTTCAGGGAACCCAACGGGACGACCCTCGAGTTCGCCTGCTGGACCAAGGCGCTCGACGAGACCGACGTCCGCCACGCACGAGCCACCGCGCGCCCCAGCCAAGTGGAGGTCACATGAAGACGCTTCTCGTACTCGCGCTGCTCGCACTCGGTCCGCGACTCGCCGCTGCGGCCAGCCCCTATGCCACCGTCGACAGCTTCAGCAAGCTCTTGAGTCGCTACGCGGTTCGGGCTTCGACGATCACGGAGAAGGTGAAGAACCCCTGCCTGTGCAAGGACGCTTCGGCATCGATGCCGAAGGTCGGCGTGCTCGTCTACCAGGTCCCGACGCCGGGGATCGAATCCCGCTTCAAGGACTTCTGCGCGGTCCCGCAATTCGACGCCAGCGGGAACAATTCCGACACGTACGAGACTTGTACGGGCGAGTTCGAGATCCTCGCCAAGTGAGGACGCGCATGCCGGGGCGGAGCGTGAGCTTCGAGCAGAGCGCCTCGCAGAGCCACAGGACGTTCGGGCCCATGCGGCACTGCTCGACCCACGCGGGGTCGTAGCGGGCGCTACGCGGAAACGGATCGACGGCTGTCATGTGAGCTGCGGTCTCCTTGCCTGCGGGAGGCGTGCTCGGTGTCCGTCCACCCCACGGTGCGGCCGTATAGATCGGTCGGGACTTTGCGCACAAGGCTGTTCCACGGGCGTGGACGTGAGCACTCACTTCGGCAAAGGCTCGCCGAGCCGACGTGTGGGCGAGTCGGGGACGTGCCGCGCTGGAGTGCGGCAATGCTGTTGCAACCCGCTGCGACGTCACGGCATCACAGCGAACGCACCGCCGCGCGTCCGGCGAGAAACCCCGTCGCCCACGCCCACTGGAAGTTGAAGCCGCCGATGCGGCCCTCGCAGTCGAGGATCTCGCCGGCGAGGAAGAGGCCGTCCGCGCGACGCGACGCCATGGTGCGGAAGTCGACCTCCGTCACCGTGTGTCCGAGCGCGCGGACCAGCGCGTAGTCGCCGCCGTCGCTGCCAGTGCGCGGCAGCGAGCGTCCGCCGGTGGTGACGATCACGCGCCGCGCGCGCAGGACGTGCGCGCGGCGTCCGCGTGGCCGGCCCGGGAGGCGGCTGCTCTCAGCGGCCCTTCCAGCGCGGCGCGCGCTTCTCGACGAACGCCGCGAGGCCCTCCTTGAAGTCCTCGGCCTGGAACATCTTGAGCATGCCCTCGCCGGACAGCTTCCAGCCGACCTCGTCGGGCTGGTCGGTCGCGGCGAGCATGATGCGCCGGCTCTCGCGCACCGCGAGCGGGGCGTTCTCGCAGATCTGGGCGGCGAGCTTCTTCGCCGCGGCGATCGCCTCACCCTGCTCGCAGAGGACGTTCACCCAGCCGAAGTGGTAGGCGCGCTCTGCCGGGAAGTCGAGGCGCCCGGTGAGCGCCAGCTCCATCGCGATGTTGCGCGGCAGCTTGCGCGGCAGGCGGAACAGCCCGCCCGCTCCCGCGACGAGATTGCGCTTGACCTCGGGGATGCCGAACACCGCGGTGCGCGACGCGACCAGGAGGTCGCAGGCGAGTGCCAGCTCCGTGCCTCCCGCGAGCGCCGGTCCGTCGACCGCCGCGATCAGCGGCTTGGTGCGCTCGCGCGTGACCAGCCCGCCGAAGCCGCCGCGCTTCGTGCTCATTCCGCCCGGGTCGGTGCTCATCTGCTTGAGATCCGCCCCCGCGCAGAAGATGTAGCCCTTCTCGGCGCGTGCGCCGGTCAGGATGCCGACCCAGACCTCGTCGTCGGCCTCGATCGCGTCGAGCGCCTTCTCGATGCCCTGCGCGACCGCCGTGTTGACCGCATTGCGCGCATCGGGCCGGTTGATGGTGATGATGCCGACGTTGCCTTGCTTCTCGTAGTCGATCATGCGGCGTCTGTACTGTGTCGTTGCGCCCGCGTCACGTCGCGCCTTCGCGTCGGGTGCCGGGCCCCGGGCGGCGAAGATGGCACGGCGGCGCGCGCGGCATCGGCACTGCCGCAGCCACGCGCGCCGCAGGACGTGCCGTCAGTCGGGCAGGGTGACCGTCTACCTGACGGTCACGTGGGTGGGGGAGAACCCCCTCGGATCGTGCGCGACCCGCACGCGGGTGATCCACTGGGGTAGCCCACATCGAACGGCAACTCGGGTTAGATGGAGACCCCGAAGTGCCGCTATGCCGGCTACCCTCGAGTGCCTTGGCATCGGCGTGCTCCCGGATATGAGAACGATCATTCTTAAATCGCAGATCCGCCGGCTCGCTGGACCTTCCACGAGCGGGAGAGACCGCGAGACGCTGCGTATGGCGCCGAGACCGAGAGAATTCGACCCCCAGGCTGCAACGGAGAGCGCGATGCAGCTCTTCTGGCAGAAGGGCTTCGCCGCCAGCTCGGTGGACCAGCTGGTGCACGCGACGGGGGTCCAGCGCTTCAGCATGTACGGTACGTTCGGCGACAAGAGCGGTCTGCTGCGCGCCGCTCTGCGCTGCTACGACGAGCGGGTCGTAGGCCGCCTCTTGGCGGGCATGGAGCACGGGAGCGGCGGCATCGAGACGATCGTCGACTACTTCCAGAGCTTGGCGGCCTATCACCGCTCTCCGGCCGGTCGTCGGGGATGTCTGATGAAGTCCGGGTCTATCCAGCCTTGGCGATGAACTCGACGCGGATGCCGCCGGGGATACGCACCATCATGTGGCGGGTCGGCCCGCCGCCGAGCGGCTCGGGCGCGAACTCCATCTCGACGTCGGCGACGTCGCGCAATCGTTCGTACAGGGCGTCGAGCGCCGCCTGGCCCTCGACCGCGAGGGCGAGGTGATGGAGCCCGATGTTCCGCGTCCGGTCGAAGGGGACGGCCTGTCCCGGGTCTTTCACCTGCCAGAGCGTGATCATGACGGCGCCGTCGCCAAGGAACACGGCGGGGTAGTCCGGCATGCCGCCGAGCTCGCGATGGCCGAGCTGCTCGACGAAGAAGCGGCGCGCAGCCGCAAGATCGGGAACGGTCAGACCCACGTGATGGACGCCTCGGGTTTCGGGATGCATGGTGGACTCCTTCTCTCGCTTGGGTGGCCAGGGACGTTCGACCGGAACGCCGCTAGCCTGCATTTCTCACCAGATCACGTCGCGAGGCGGTCGAGAGTGCCGAAGATTCGCGAGCCTCGGACCGGAGGGCGACGCAGGCGTACTTGAACAGTACGTCGAGGAGCCCGGAGGGAGAAGCTCGCGAAGATTCGGTGCTATCGGCCGCCGCAGTAGGGATCTGGTGAGAAATGCAGGCTAGGGGCGGTAGCGCCGGTCGCGCTCATCGATCGGCACATCGTTCGCGCTCATGTCGCGACGTCGCATCAATCCGTTGTCGTCGAATTCCCAGTGCTCGTTGCCGTGCGTGCGGAACCACTGACCGCTCGCGTCGTGCCATTCGTACTCGAAGCGCACCGAGATGCGGTTCTGGTGAAACGCCCAGAGCTCCTTCATCAGACGATAGTCGAGCTCGCGCTCCCACTTCCGGGTGAGGAAGGCGAGGATCGCTTCGCGGCCACGGAAAAACTGCTCGCGATTGCGCCACTCGGAGTCCGGGGTATAGGCGCCGCCACGCGAACGGGGTCGCGTGAGTTCCAGGCGTCCTCGGCAGCCTGCACCTTGGCCAGTGCCGTCTCGAGCGTGAACGGAGGAAGCGGCGGACGCCGGGGATCCCCTGGCGTCGTCACGAGGCGGTGTACGGGATCTGCCATCGGATCGTTCTCCTCGTCGAATGGCGTCACGCCCCCGGCGCTTCCGCCGTGTCCTCGCAGGCGCACTCCCCGGTGACCTGCAGCTTGGCCGCGAGCTCGCGCAGGGCCGTGCGCAGTCCCTCCTCGTACACCGGGTGGTAGAAGGGCATCCGCAGCGCGCGCTGGACGGTCATGCCCTCCTGCACGGCCCAGGCGAGCAGGTGCGCCAGGTGCTCCATGTGTGGGCCGAACATCTCGGCCCCGATCAAACGACACCCCTGGCGCTCGGCGTAGAGACGCACGAGGCCGCGATTGCGGCCGGCGATCCGAGCGCGGCCCTGATCGTCGTACGACGCTTCCCCGATCTCCACCGTGGCGAGGTCGAGGAGGCGCCACGGCGTTCCGACGAGCGCCATCTGCGGGTCGGTGAAGGCGATGGCGAGCGTCGTGCGGCGCTCGTGCACTCCGACGTCGGGCCACGCGGCGGCGTTGGCGCCGGCGATTTGGCCCTCGTCGGCGGCCTCGTGGAGCACCGCTCGGTGTCCGCTCACGTCACCAGCGAGGAAGATCGGGACGGCGCGCGTCACGCGCTGGACTTCGGGATCGGTAAAGGGCCCAAGGAACCGGCTCGCATTGAAGAGGTCGACCGCCACGCCGAGCCGTGCCAGCGCTTGGCCGAGCTCGAGTCCGATGACGCCGGTGCCGATCACCGCCAGACTCGCCGGCAGATCCTCGAGGTTGAAGACGTCGTCGTTCACCATGATGTGATCGCGAATCGCAGCGAAGGGCGGCGGCACGACGTGGGCGCTGCCGGTGGCCACGACGATGGCGCGCGCCTCCACGCGAACCACCTCATCGGGGTCATCCTCGGAATGCACTTCGAGGCTGCTCGGCCCGACGAAGCGCGCCCGGCCGCGGAGACGCTGCGCGGCGGGGATCGCCTCCGTGTCACCGACCACGAAGCCGACGAAGCGGTCGCGCTCGGCGCGGACCCGCGTCGTGACGGCCCGGCCATCGACCCGCACGCCGTCCGGAACACGCACGCCGAAGCGTCCAGCGCCGCGCACCTCGTAGGCGGCATCGGCGGCGGCGATGAGCAGTTTCGATGGCATGCAACCGACCCGCGCACACATGGTGCCGTAGGGGCCGGATTCGATGAGAAGCGCGCGGCGGCCCGCCTTCTCGACTTGGCGGCGGGCGTTCAAGCCGGCTGTACCTGCCCCGATGATGGCGACGTCGACGTGCAGTGTCCGCATGGGCTCACTCCCGCGGGCCAAAGGACTCGGTGTGGACGTGTTCGGGCGGCACGCCCCGGCCTTCGAGAGCGGTCTGGACGTCGGCCATGAAGCCCGTCGGCCCGCAGAGAAACCAATGCGTGTCCGCCGGTGCCCCCAGTCGTTCGAGCAACACGCCGTCGACGCGCCCCACGCTGTCGTACCCGCTGTCACCGGCGAAGGGTCGGCTGTAGGTGACGTGAACGCGGATGCCGGGCCGCCGCGACGCCGCCGTGCGTGCCTCGCTTGCCAGCGGGTGGTGGCGTCCGTCGCGTGCCCCATGGACGAACAGCACCGGCCGTTCGCCCTGTTCCTCCGCCAGCATGTGGAGCATGCTGAGGAGCGGCGTCACCCCGATTCCCGCACTCACGAGCGCGATCGGACACTTCGCACAGGAGATCAGGAATTCTCCCGCCGGCCGGCGCGCCGCGATGAACGCTCCCGGCTCGACCCGATCGTGCAAGTGGATGGAGGCGACGCCCTGCGGCTCCCGCTTCACGCTGATGCGGTAGTGTTTGTCACCCAGGGCGCCCGACAACGAATAGGTGCGCCGGACCGGCGCCGGGGCACCCGGGACGTCGAGCTCGATCGGCAGGTGCTGTCCCGCCTCGAAGCCGGGGAGCGGTCCACCGTCGCGCGCCTCGAAGACGAACGAGGTGACATCGTCGCTCTCAGGCCGCTTCGCGACCAGCCGAAGCGAACGTACCGCGTCGGCGTCGGCTTCCCAACGCAGCGGGAGCGCTCGGGGAAGCTCGACGACTTCCTCCATGTCGAAGACGACGAGGCGGCGCGCCCCGGGCACCCGCGCGACCACTTCCGGGTTCCACTCGATGCTTGCGCGGCCCGTCAGCTGAAGAAGGCTTCCGGCGACGAAGTCCACGAAGAGCAGCCCAGCCCGCGGGTCGAGCAGCAGGTTGCCGATGGTGTTGAAGTGATTGTTGCCGGCGTAGTCCGGGAACACGAGCCGCGTGTCGCTCTCGACGGATACGAAGCCCGGATCGCCGCCGCGATGCGAGGCGTCCATCCCGAACGTCGGGCTCGCGCCCTCGCCTCGGTAGCCGCTGGCCACGAAGAACGTGTCCGCCGAACTGATCCAAGCCTGTTGCCCGGGCGTCAGGCGCGAGCCGCGCGCCGGAGTTCCCGCAGGCTCTCCCGCCACCCGCCGCCAGGCGCGCTCGTGGATGTACTGGGGGCAGTTGCCGAAGGTTTGATCCACCGCGCAGACGAGCGCGCCCGAGCCCGCGGCAGTGCGTGCAACGCGACCGTTCAGACGGTTGCGACGCCGTGTGGAGAACTCGATGCCGAGTATCCCGAGATCCGCGCCCTCGACGAGGGCACCCTCCAACGCATCGCCGGTCACCGGCCGCGCGTCGATCGTCAGATGTCGGGGGTCGGGGGAAGTGACGAAGCCCGCGGGTCCGACGAGCAGCGTCGCCCAGGGGCGTCCGTACGCGTCCCGGGCGCCCACGACCAAGAAGGGGAGCGCGGCATGGAACGCACGATGCTGTTCGGGGAGATGGTCACGCACGACCTTTCGCGCCCAGCTCTCGATGTCGCGCAC
>VGTG01000026.1 GCA_016874795.1 Deltaproteobacteria bacterium
GGCGCGGGTCTCCTTCCTGACGGCCAGCAACATCAGCGACCGCGACGTCACGACTCACTGGATCTTCTGGAACGATTCCTGTGACGAGGAAGTCAACTTCTCGATCTGCTTGACGGAGAACGACACAGTCGTCGTCGATCCGACCAACATGTCGGCCCTCGGCGTGGACAACGAGAAGGTCGGCCCGGAGATCAGCCTGTCGGGCGTCCGCGGCGTCGTGACCGTGATCGCGTACGAGACGGATGAGGACTGCTCGCCGTTCAACGACCTGGAGAGCCAGATCATCGCGGACGATTCGATCGTCGGCGCCTTCACCTTCGCCGATACGGACGTCGGCTACTCGTTCGGTAACGACGCGTTCGCGCTCGGCACCGACTCGCTCGGCGAGGTCGAGGTTCCGGAGCCCTCGATCGGCAACGACTTCGAGTTCGCCCTGCAGATCTTCAACCCGATCGCGGTCGAGACCAGCGTCGCGGTGCTCACGCACCTCGAGGAGCACAGCAGCGGCATCGTCGTGCCGTCCTCGGGCTCGCTGCGCTTCCACACCGAGTTCGTCGACACGACGGAGATCCCGGTTTCGCTGCCTGACGTGACCGTGAGCTGCACCAAGTTCTTCACGCTCAGCGGTGGCAACAAACCGATCATCCCGCCGACGACCACCATCGACACGTCGGGCATCGTTCGCCTCTTCCCCGCCGGCGGCCTCGTCAACGGCGACGACTACCTCTACGGCATCGTCGGCCAGGCGATCGAGCGCTTCGGTGCGAGCGCCAGCGTGAAGGTCGAGCAGGTCGAGGGTTCGCCGTCGCCGGCCTTCGTCGACGGCACCGCGCAGGGCCTGTTCTAGTCCTTCTTCGAGATCTCGAGCGGATCTCGTCGACGGGAAGGGCGCCCGGGGCAACCCGGGCGCCCTTCTTCGTTTCGGCGAAGCAACCTTGCGCGTCCCGCGGGTTTCTGTCGTTAGTTTCCGGATGCGCGCCCGAATGCCTTTTCGCCCGGCCGTGTCGCTCGCGCTCCTCGTCCTCTGTAGTACGCCGTCCTACGCCCAGTTCGGGCTCGGCGGCGGAGCCCCGTCGGGTGGAGGCGGCAGCGGATCCGATGCCGACGCGGGGGTTCCGGGACAAGGCCAATCGACGTTGCGGCCGGGAAGCTCCGGGCCCGACGTCGAGGCGCTCGCGGGAGACCTCGCCGATCCGGATCCCGCCGTCCGTCTCGAGGCCGTCAAGTCGCTCGCGGAAGCGGCGAAGGACGAAGAGGCGGTCCAGCACCTGATCGACGCGATGTCCGATCAGGACACGCGGGTCCGTCTCAAGGCGATCGACTGCCTCGGACAGGCGCGAGCGAGCACGGCAACGCCCGTGCTGGTGCAGACACTGTACCTACGGGACAGCGAGCCGTGGCTGAAGAAGCGCGTACTCGTCGCGCTCGGCAAGATCGGCGACCCGCGTGCGGCGAAGCCGGTCGCGGACTTCCTCGGACAGGATACCGAGGCCGAGCTGATCGGGACCGCGATCTTCTCCCTTGGCGAGATCGGCACCGAGGACTCGGTCCCCGCGCTCGAGGTCGTCGCGCAGGGCAGCTCGAACGAGCGGCTCGCTCTGCTCGCGAACGATGCGATCGGCAAGATTCGCCAGCGCCAGGTCAATCCAGAAGTCGAGATCCAGGCGTTGCGTCCCGGTCCGGGCGACATCCAGCGGCCGGCGAGCGCGAGCGCGGCTCCGCCACTCGCGGGCTTCTAGCGTGACGGCTCGCAAGGCACCCGAGCCCGCACGGACCGCGTCCGGCCTGGAGCTCCGTCCGGTCTACGGCCCGAGCGACGTCTCGGGCGACGGTGGAAGCCCCGGCG
Organism: Deltaproteobacteria bacterium; assembly: GCA_016874795.1. GTDB lineage: Bacteria > Desulfobacterota > Binatia > UBA12015 > UBA12015 > VGTG01. The sequence goes on from VGTG01000026.1 coordinate 1,847, forward strand.
AGTATCCGTTCCTCCGCGGGCCGTACGAGACGATGTACCTCGAGCGGCGCTGGACGATGCGCCAGTTCGCCGGCTTCGGCGGGCCGGAGGAGACGAATCAGCGCTTCCGCTTCCTCCTCGATCAAGGTCAGCAAGGACTGTCGACCGCTTTCGACATGCCCACGCTGATGGGCTACGACGCCGACCACCCGCGCGCGCGCGGCGAGGTTGGACGCGAAGGCGTGTCCGTGTCGACGATCGAGGACATGGAGGTCCTCTTCGCCGAGATCCCCCTCGATCGCGTGACCACGTCGATGACGGTGAACTGTACCGCATCGATCCTTCTCGCGATGTACCTCGCCATCGCGGAGCGACGCGGCATTCCATGGGACCGTCTCGGCGGAACGATCCAGAACGACATGCTGAAGGAGTTCATCGCGCAGAAGGAGTGGATCTGTCCGCCCGAGCCTTCGGTGCGCATCGTCGCGGACATGATCGAGTTCTGCGCGCGCGAAGCGCCGCGATGGCACGCCGTCTCGATCAGCGGCTACCACATCCGCGAAGCGGGCTCGACGGCGGTTCAAGAGGTCGCGTTCACGCTCGCGGACGGCATCGCCTACGTCGAGGAGGTGGTCCGGCGCGGTCGCCTCGCGGCCGACGACTTCGGGCATCGGCTTTCGTTCTTCTTCGACGTGCACAACGACTTCTTCGAGGAGATCGCGAAGCTCCGCGCCGCGCGACGTTTGTGGGCGCGCATCATGCGCGAGCGCTTCGGCGCGAAGCGCGACGAGGCCTGTCGTCTCCGCATGCACGCGCAGACGGCGGGCGTCACGTTGACCGCGCAGCAGCCGCTCAACAACGTCGTGCGCGTCGCCCTCCAGGCTCTCGCGGGCGTGCTCGGGGGCGTGCAGTCGTTGCACACGAACTCGTTCGACGAGACGCTTGCGCTGCCGACCGAGCAATCCGCGATGGTCGCGCTTCGCACGCAGCAGATCCTCGCCGAGGAAAGCGGCGTCGCGAACCTCGTCGACCCCCTCGGCGGAAGCTACGCGATCGAGACTCTGACGGACGAGATCGAAGCGAAGGCGCAGGCGTATATCGACGAGATCGACCGCCGCGGCGGAATGATCGCAGCGATCGATCAGGGCTATCCGCAGCTCGAGATCGCGGAGGCGGCGTATCGCGAGCAGCAGAGGTTCGACGCGGGCGAGAAGGTGATCGTCGGCGTGAACCGGTACCAGGCTCAGGAGGAGCGGCCGCTCGAGATCCTGCGCATCCCGCTCGAGATCGAGGATCGGCAGTCGGATCGCGTGCGTCGCTTCAAGCGCTCGCGGAACGCGGCGCAGGCGCGCGAGAGCCTCGCGGCGGTTCGCGCAGCGGCGCAGTCGGGCGAGAACCTTCTGCCACCGTTGATTCGCGCCGTTCGCGACGGCTGCTCCGTCGGGGAGATCTCCGACGTCTACCGCGCGGTCTTCGGCGAGTACCGCGATCCCGCGCACCTCTGAGATCGACCTCGATGGCCCGCTGGCTCGTCGCTGCGACGGCCCTCTTCGGGCTCGGCGCGGGAATGGTCCTCGTCGCTTCGACACACGGAGCCGACCCCGCGCCGTGCAACCCGTATTACCCGCTCGCGACGGGAGCGTCGTGGACGTATCGCGAAGGTCCGCTCGGCAAGCCGACGCTGATCGAAAAGACGAGCGTCGTGAAGTCCCTGTCACGCGAAGGCGCGCGGGAGACCGCGACGATCGAGCAGACCGTGCGGACGCCGGAAGCTCCGGGCGTCGCTGCCGGACGCGCGCGAACGAGCGTCCAGTGCGACGGCGGACGGATCAGCATGATCGTCAAGGGACGGGCGCGCGGGCAGGACGGCGGCAAGAGGGCCACCGGGGCCGTGATCGCGCGCCTTCCGGGGCTCGCGCCCGCGAAGGACCTCGTCCCCGGATACGAGTGGAGCGCCGAAAGTCAGATCGAGGCGGTCGAAGGCGACCGCCGCATCGTGACACGCGGCGTGCGGAAGAGCCGTGTCGAAGGCACCGAGGTGGTTTCGGTTCCCGCGGGACGGTTCTCCGACGCGCTCCGGATCGCGGCGCTCGAGACGCTCGAGACGAAGGGCACCGATGGGACACTGTCCGCGCGGCAGGAGCTCGTCGAGTGGTACGTGCGCGGCGTCGGTCTCGTGAAGCGCGAAACTCGCGTGCGAAGCGGCGCCGGTCAGGCAATCAGCGTCGAGGAGCTGTCGGCCTCGAACCTCCGGCCGAGCGCGCCGTAGACCTCCTTCAACTCCCCAGGCGGTGCACGAGGCCGTCTCCGCCGTCGATCCGGACGCGCTCGCCCGTCGTCAGCACCGAGGTGGCGCCGCTCACGTCGACCACGGCAGGGATTCCGAGCTCGCGCGCGATGATCGCGCCGTGCGAGAGCAGGCCGCCGACCTCGAGGACGAGCCCGGACGCGAGCGCGAGGAACGACGTCCACGTGGGGTCGGTCGCCGTGGCGACGATGACCTCTCCCGGGAGAACCGCCTCCAGCTCCTCGACGGTACGGACGACCCGGACGGATCCGTCGATCGAGCCGGGAGCGGCGGCGACGCCGTGCAGCACCGCTGCGTCCGTGGGCGCACTCGCCACGCGGGCCGCAGCTTCGAGCTCGGGTAGGGCGGCTTCGTCCGCCCAGAGCACCTCCGGCGGAGCCACGCCCCGATCGGCTTCGTACTCGCTTCGTCTAGCCGCCGCGACCACCGAAACGCTCGAGGCTCCGCTTCCCTCGAGGGCCCTCGCGAGCTCGTCCATGCGCAGGTAGAACACGTCGTCGCGATCGGCGAGCGCACCCGCGGCGACGAGCCGATCCCCCGCCACGAGAGCGAGCCCGCGTAGGGCCGCGAGGAAGTAGTCGGCGTGGTAGCGCATGTTCTCGCGCACGGCGTAGTACTGCTCGCAGAGCCGCAAGACGGTGCGAAAGGCCGTCCGCCGTGCAAACCCGCCGAGTCCTCGCGCCAGCTCCGCGTCGATCCGGCGGAGCCGCTCGTTGCGACGCGCCTGGCGGCACGCCGCATCTTCTCCGCCCGAAGCGGCGAGCCGGCGGACCATCTCGATCAGGACCGAAGGCCGCTCCCGCCACGTCGGAAACGCGAGATCGCGCGCGACGAGCCGGTGGCCGTGTCGCTCGAGCACGCCTCGGAAGTCCCGCCCGAAATCGCCGAAATCGCCCCGCGCGATACGCTGCGCGACGGTGCTCGCCGGCCCGTCGAGCACCGCGGCTCGAAGCTGCGGGTCCTCTCGAACGCGAGCCGCCAGGAGGAATAGCTCCTCATGCACCTCGAACGTGCGAATTCCGGGAATTCCAGCGAGGAGACCGGCGACCGACTCGCGCTCCGCGGGAAGCCACTCGCGCTGCAGGTGCGCGAGGAGGTGGAAGAAGACGTAGGCGTAGATCATCCCCCAGCTGACGACTTCGAGGAACCGTCCGAGCCGCCGACGCAGCGCTTCCATCTCCGCTGCGATCTCCGAGCCGCTCGCCCGCGAATCCACGTGAAATCCCGCGAGCTCGCGCGCGACGCGGGCCGCCTCGGTACGGAACGAAGCCGCGCGCGACCATGGGGCCCAGTCGCGCTCGTTCCAGGTGAGGCGCGCAACCGTCGCGAGGGTCCGCGGGTCGAGGATCCCGCGCCGCTGCTGCTCGAGGGTCGAGCGAAGCTCGTCGGGAAGGAGCGCCCGCACACCGTCGCTCAGGACGAGGCCCGGCAGCTCGGCCATCACCTCGGCCATCAACGAAGCGTTGACGTAGACATGGCCGCGCACGAGCTGAAATACCGGACGTCGACTCGGCCCGTGCAGACCCGCCTGCTCCAGGCGACGCCGAACCATGTGCTCGGTCATCTCCTCGGCGAGCAGCGAGAAGGTGAGGGGGGTCACGACTCCGGACCAGAGCTCGTCCGCGATTCGTCGGCTCCAGGCCGTGCCCGAACCCACGCCCGACCCTTACCCCGTCGATGGCTCTCCCGCTATGGCTCCTGTCTTGTCACCGGCATGCGGGGCGAGTAGACTCAGCGCCGCGGCGCGCGCGCGGTTCCCCGATCGATGTCGGGCGAGCACGTCTGCTCGCCGTCGGGCGAAGCGTTATGGCGACCGAACGAGGGCAGTCCTCACAGAAGCTCGTCTACCTCCGCGACCACACGCTACGCCCTCGGCCGCGCGCTTCACGAGTCGATCGTCGCCCGCCGACGCCGCCTCCGTCCGATCTCGCTGTGGAAGCGATCTGGCTCGGCCGATCGCTTCTCGTGCTCGCGGGCTTCGTTCTCGTCTACTGGACCACTCTCGCGGCAGGGGTCGGGCAAGCGACGAGCGACGAGACGTGGCGCTGGACCGTCTCGCACTCGCTCCCACACCTGTTCCTCGTCACGACCTCCGCGATCGCCGCGCGCTCGCTCCTCCGTGGTGATCCACACTCGAGCATGATCGTCGCCGTCGTCGCCGGAGCCCTGATCGTCCTCGCCCTGGAAGGCATCGCGCGCGCCGCGATCGGGGGCAGCTTCGACGACTCCTCCTTGACCGCGCACACCGACGTCCTCACCCGTGCCGTCACGCTCGCCATGGGCATCTGGGCGGCCTCGTTCGCGATCCGCGCCGAGCGGCGTCCCGGCGGGTCCTGAGCGCGCGTCGCTCTCGCCCTCTTCTTCGCATGGCCGGTCGCGTACTCCACCTCGTCAGCCACGGTCCGCACTGTCTCGACGGTGCCGTCGCCGCGGCCGCCGTCGCGCGCTTCTTCGAGGACGACGACGTCCGCGTGCAGTTTGCGTCGAACCAGGAAGTCGGCGCGCTGATCCGCTCGATCGAGCCCGCTCCCGGCGAGGAGCTCTGGATCACCGACATCTCGTGGAACGACCCCGACACGGAAGCGCACCTCGCACGTCTCGCCGAACGCGGGGTCGTCCTCCGCTGGTTCGATCACCATCGCACCGCGATCGAGCGCCTCGCCGCGGGCGCGTACGCTCTTCCGTTCGCCACCCAGGTCGTCCGCGACGAGTTCTCCGCGGCGAAGCTCGTCTACGATCATCTCGCCGAGAGCGCCGCGGAGGCGAAGCGCCGCGGCGAGCCCGGCGCGCCGGCGCGCTTCGAGCAGTTCGCTCCGGTCGCGGCGATGGCGGACGACAACGATCGCTGGCTGCACCGGATCCCGGGCTCGCGCGAGCTCGGTCTCGTCGTCCGCGCCTTGCCGACGGGCGCGGCCTACGAAGCGTTCCTCGAGATGGGACCGGACCTCGCGGACACTCCGGCAATGGCCGAGGCCCGGAAGCGCGTGAAGGAGGAGCTCGAGCGAAACCGCGCGCTTTCGGTCGCGACGCGATTCGATCGCTCCATCGGCTCGCTCACGCTGACCTCCGCCCTCTGCGACGGATACTCGGGCGAAATCGCGGACGAATGGGGAAAGGCGAGCCCACGGACGGTCTTCGTCCTCTTCGACGTGCGAAGCCGGGCGCTGTCGTTCCGCCGCTCTCCCGACATCGACTTCGATCTCTCGAAGCTCGCCGAGGCGTGCGGCGGAGGCGGCCATCCCGCCGCGTCGGGAGCGAGCCTCCCGAGCCTGCCGGCTGCGCTCGGAGAGCTCGTCGGCGATCAGGTCGAGGCCGCCGCCCGGAAGCTCACGGGGGAGCCTTCGAAGTGACGGCTTCGTCGATCGAAGCCGAGGTCGCGAGCCTCTCGCGCCGGTACGGGAAGCCGAAGACCTTCGCGCATGCGCTGCAGAAGACCTCCTTCGGTCCGCTGAACGGCGCTCGCGAGGCCGAGGTCGCGATGGCGATCCGCCGCCCGAGCGGCGGCATCTTGCTGCAGACGAAGGGCAGCTACCCGGACCAGGTGTTCCGCCTTCCGACCGGCGGCTTGAAACGCGGCGAGACGATCGAGCACGCGCTCCTGCGCGAAACCGAGGAGGAGACCGCGCTCGAGGTCGACGTTGCGCGCTTCCTCGCGGTGCTGCAGTACCGGACCCTCTCGGGTCGCTCGATCTTCCGGAGCTACCTCTTCCTCCTCGAGGAGCGCGGCGGCGTGCTGCAGGAGCAGGATCCGGAGGAAGGCATCACCGGCTGGATCGAAGCCGACCGCGCCGGGCTCGACGACGCCGCGAGGCGCCTGCGCGCGTGTCCGGGGACCTGGAGGCACTGGGGCAACTTCCGCGCGATCGCGATCGAGACGCTGGTCGGCGCGATGGCGCGGTAGACCCGCAGCGACGGATCGCGGGAGCTCCGCGTGCGCGCGTCGATCTTCCTCCTCCTCCTCGTCTCCCTTCTCGGCCTGCGTCTCGCGACGCTGTCCGTCCTTCCGCTCGTCGATCCGAGCGAGGCCCGCTACGCGACGGTCGCCCGCGACATGCTGCAGACCGGGAACCTGCTCACGCCCATGGTCTGGTCGAACAACGACTACATCCCCTTCCTGAGCAAGCCGCCGCTCTACTACTGGCTCAGCTCCTTCTCGATGCGCTTCTTCGGTCCGGACGAGTTCGCGAGTCGGTTTCCGTCGTTTCTCGCCGCGATCGCCGTACTCGGGTCGACCTGGCTCGTGATGCGGCGGCACCTGGGGTCCGACGTCGTGCGAAGCGCGCTTCTCGTGCTGCTCTCGTGTCCCCTCTTCTTCTTCGCGGCGGGATTCGGGCTGACCGACGTCGTTCTCACCCTCGTCGTCAACCTCGCGCTCCTCGCCTTCTTCTGCTCGACGCTCGAGGAAGATCTTCGACGAAAGCGACGCTTCGGGCTCGTGGCGTTCGCGTGCCTTGGCGTCGGGATGATCATCAAGGGTCCCGTCTCGCTCGTTCTCTTCGGGTTGCCTGCAGCTCTCTGGGCGCTCTGGAAGCGGCCGCCGCTCGTCCTGCGCGGGCTGCCGTGGGGGCTCGGGATGCTGCTGTTCCTGCTGCCCTGGGCTCCGTGGTTCCTGCTCGCCGAGCGGAGCAATCCGGGATTCCTCGAATACTTCTTCGTCAACGAGAACTTCCTCCGCTACGCCTCGTCGAGCTACGGCGACCGTTACGGAGGAGGTCACCGCTATCCTTACGGAGCCGCGATCTTCTTCTTCCTCCTGGCCGTGCTGCCGTGGCTGCTGCTGCTCGGCTGGAAGATACGACGCCCCGAGGAGAGAAGCGCAGCGCTGACGCAGTTCCGCGCGCCCGCTCTCCAGTTCTTCCTGCTAGTCATCGCCGCGGACGTGTTCTTTCTGTGCTTCTCGCGACACATCCTCGGGACGTACGTTCTTCCCGTCCTCCCCGTCGCGGCCCTTCTTCTCGCCGCGCTACTCGCGACCGCGGGATTTCGAACCGTGCACGTTGCGGTCGCCTCCGCGGCGCTCGTCACCGTCTACTCCCTGGTGCTCACCGTGGGGATGCCGCTGATCGAAGGACGCTGGTCCGCGAAATCCGTGCTCGACGAGGCGCGCGCGATCCAGCAGCAACGGCACGCCACGGGACAGATCATCTTCATCGAGAAGATCCCGTTCTCGGCGCGGTTCTACGGGGGGAGAGACGTGTTTCACCTCCCGTGGGACGCCGGCAATGCGCACTACGAGGGATATCTCGCTCCGGCGCACGGCGACCTGTTCGTTCTGAGCCCGGCGCACGACGAGCGCCTCGATCGCTACGTGACGGATCGCCTGGCGAAGATCGTCGACTGCGGATTCTACTCGATCTGGCAGCCGGTGCTGCCCGGAACCGAAGGGGAAGCCGTCGTCGTCGGTGCGGAGGACGAGTCCGATCAGGCGACGCGAGCGGGACGCTCGGAGTCGCGCTGCTTCGCGTCCTCGAGCGCTCTTGCGAGCGCCTCGCCCTCGAGCGTCTCCTGGGCCTCGAGTGCGCGCGCCAGGCTCGCCAAACCGCGATTCCGCTCCGACAGGAGCTGACGCGCGCGCGCGTGCGCCTGGCGGACGAAGCCCGCCACCTCGGCGTCGATCGCCTCCGCCGTCGCTTCGCTCGCCGCTTGCGGACGCCCGAGCATGTCGCCGAGGAACGAGGCCTCGCGCCGGCCGTAGCTCAGGGGACCGAGCTTCTCGCTCATCCCGAAGAGGCAGACCATCTGTCGCGCGAGCTGCGTCGCGCGCTCGAGGTCGTCCTGCGCGCCGGTGCTGACGTCGCCGAAGACGATCTCCTCGGCGACGCGTCCGCCGAGCATCACCGCGAGTCGATCGAGCAGCTCCGACCGTCGCGCGAGAACCCGGTCCTCGGTCGGAAGCTGCATCGTGAAGCCGAGCGCGCCGATCGACCGCGGAATGATCGTGATCTTCGTCACCGGATCCGTGTGTTCGAGCAGCGAGGCGACGAGCGCGTGTCCGGCCTCGTGGTGCGCGACGAGCGTACGATCCTCCGGACGAAGCACGCGGCTCCGTCGCTCGAGGCCGGTCATCAAGCGATCGGCCGCCTCGAGGAAGTGCTTCTGCTCGACGACGTTCGCTCCGCGCTGCGCGGCGAGGAGCGCTCCCTCGTTGACGAGGTTCGCGAGGTCCGCGCCGGAGAATCCCGGAGTGCGCGCCGCGAGGTCGTCGACGTTGACCTCCGGCGAGGCCTTCACGCTCTTCAGATGCACTTGCAGGATCTTCGCGCGGCCCGTGCGATCGGGGAGCTCGACGACGATCCGGCGGTCGAACCGGCCGGCGCGCAGCAGCGCCGGATCGAGGACTTCGGGACGGTTCGTCGCGGCGAGCAGCACGACTCCCTTCGAAGCGTCGAACCCGTCCATCTCGACGAGGAGCTGGTTCAGCGTCTGCTCCTGCTCGTCGTGCCGGCCCATCTGGAGGCCCGCGCCTGCGCGAGACTTTCCGACGGCGTCGAGCTCGTCGATGAAGACGATGCACGGAGCCTTGCTCTTCGCCTGCTCGAACAGGTCGCGAACCCGAGCCGCACCGAGGCCGACGAACATCTCGATGAACTCGGAGCCGCTGATCGAGAAGAACGGAACGCCGGCTTCGCCCGCGATCGCGCGCGCCAGGAGCGTCTTGCCGGTGCCGGGAGGACCGACGAGAAGAACGCCCTTGGGAATCCGTCCGCCGAGCCGCTGGAAATGCGCCGGGTCGCGAAGGAAGGACACGACCGCTTCGAGCTCGGCCTTCGCCTCGTCGATCCCGGCGACGTCCGAGAAGCGCGCCTGGACGTCGTTCTCGCCGTAGATCTTCGCCTTGTTGCGGCCGAACGAGAGCGCGCCCGCGGCGCCACCGGGGCCCATCCTCCGCGCGATCAGATTCCACATCAGGAGGATCAGTCCGAACGGAAGGAGCCAGCCGAGGAGCAGCGTCCGCCAGAAGTCGTCTGCGATTTCGCCCGAGAACTCGACCTTGTGATCGGTGAGAGTCTTGACGAGTGGCGCGACGTCGAGGCCGGGCGGCCGCGTCGCGACGAAGGTCGGCGTCGCCTCTCCGATCGAACCGACGAAATCCTTCGACTTCTCGACCTTCTCCTTCAGCTTTCCGTTGACTTCGTAGTCCGGTCGGAGCTGGAACCGTACCTCGTCCGAGGTGATCAGCGCCTTCTGGACGGCGTTGTCGTCCGCGAGCCCCTGCAGGTCGCTGTAGCTGACGGAGATCGGACGCGGAGTGACGAAGATGCTCTGCACGAGCAACAGCACGAGGAGCGCGGCGGGCAGATACCAGATGGAGAAGCGGATCTTCTTCACGCTGCGATTTCCCTGCGATTCCGAGGGTCCTTGCCGTGCGGGGTCGCTCGCATCAGGTTCAACTTAAGGGCACGCACGCCCGTGTCAACGCGCGATCCGGGCGCGCCAGACTTCGCCGATTCGCGCCTCGAGATCGGCGAGCGAGCCGTCGTTCTCGATGACGAGATCGGCCTTCGCGCGCCTTTCCTCATCGGACATCTGACGAGCGGCGCGCGCGTCGACTTCACTCGCGTCGAGGCCGCGCTGCGCGGCGAGCCGCTCGCGAATACGGCCCGCCGGCGCCGAGAGCACCCAGATCTCGTCCATCGAGCCGCGCCAACCCGCCTCCAGCATGATGGCGGCTTCGACGATCACGGCCGGCACGTCCCCCCGTCGCCGCACCGCCTCGATGCGCTCTTCGATCGCGGTCCGGATCAGCGGGTGCACGATCTGATTCAGTCGCGCGAGCGCCGCGGGATCCGAGAAGACGCGCGCGCCGAGCTTCTTACGGTCGATCGTGCCGTCGGCCGCGACGACCTCCCGCCCGAACTCCGCGACGACCGCGTCGAAGCCCGCGGTTCCCGGGAGATACGCCGCATGTCCGAGCTTGTCCGCGTCGATCACCTCCGCGCCGAGCCGCGCGAGCATGGCGGAGACGGCACTCTTGCCCGAGCCGATCCCGCCGGCGAGTCCGATCACACGCACGAGTCGATTCCTCGCAACCCGTCCCGAGGCCCGCAAGCCGGGCTCTATGGGGTCGTGCGCTCCAGCATGCGGGGGAACGGGATCGTCTCGCGAACGTGGTGGATCCCGCAAATCCACGCGACCATGCGTTCGATCCCCATGCCGAAGCCCGCGTGCGGCACGCTGCCGTAACGGCGCAGGTCGAGATACCACTCGAACGGCTCACGCGGCAGCTCGTGCGCGGCGATCTTCTGCTCGAGCGTCGCGAGATCGTCCTCGCGCTGGCCGCCGCCGATGATCTCGCCGTATCCCTCGGGTGCGAGCACGTCGACGCAGAGCGCGAGCCGCGGATCGGCGGGATCGTTCTTCATGTAGAAGGCTTTGCACGCGGCCGGATAGCGATGGATCATCACCGGCCGGTCGAAGCGGCTCGCGAGCACGGTCTCCTCGTCGCCGCCGAAATCGTCGCCCCATGGGTGCTCGTGGCCGGCTTCGCGCAGGAGATCGACGGCTTCGGTGTAGGAGATCCGCGGGAACGGCTTCTGCGCCTTCTCGAGCGAGGTCACGTCCCGCTCGAGCAGCTCGAGCTCCAGGCGTCGCTCCGCGAGGACGCGCTGCAGGACCGAGACGATGAAGTCCTCGGCGAGGTCCATGTCGCCGTCGAGGTCCATGTAGGCGACCTCGGGCTCGATCATCCAGAACTCGGTCAGGTGCCGCCGCGTCTTCGACTTCTCCGCGCGAAACGTCGGTCCGAGGCAGTAGACCTTTCCGAAGGCCATCGCCCCGGCTTCCATGTAGAGCTGCCCGCTCTGCGTCAAGTAGACGCGCTCGCCGAAGTAGTCCACGGGAAAGAGCGTCGTCGTACCCTCGCACGCCGCCGGCGTGAAGATCGGTCCGTCGAGAAGGGTGTAGCCGCGCTCGTCGAAATAGCTTCGACAGGCACGGACGACGCTGGCGCGGATCCGCAGGATCGCGTGCTGGCGGCTCGAGCGGAGCCAGAGGTGGCGCCGGTCGAGGAGAAAGGCCGTCCCGTGCTCCTTCGGGGTGATCGGGAACTCGTCGGCGACGGCCTCGACCGAGAGATCCTGGACCTGGAGCTCGAAACCGCCCGGGGCCCGAGGGTCCTCCCGGACCGTCCCGACCACCGTGAGGGAGGACTCCTGGGGAAGCCGGGAGGCCTCCTCGAAGACTCCGGGGGCGATGTCGGGCCGGAACGCGGTGCACTGGATCGTCCCGGTCCCGTCCCGCACCTGCAGGAAGAGGAGCTTCCCGCTGGACCGCCGCCCCTTCAGCCATCCCCGGAGGGTCACCGTCTCCCCGACGTGGCGGGAGACCTCCTCGATGTGCGCCCGGACCATGGTTCCCGATTATCGGCGCCCGCGGGATCGTGCAAAGCGGACCGCGAAAGGGCCCCGTCGCCCTTGACATCGGCGCCGCCGTAAATCATCCTAAACAGGTCTGAATAGTCTCCAAGCCACCCAGAGGCTCGCCGCGAGCCGGAGGCAGGCGAAGAAGGATGCAGAGCCGAATCTACATGGACAATCACGCCACGACCCCGCTCGATCCGCGGGTGCTCGAGGCGATGCTGCCCTACCTCAGAGACCACCTCGGGAACGCGGCGAGCCGCAACCACTCCTTCGGCTGGGAAGCGGAGGAAGCCGTCGATCGCGCACGCGAGACCGTCGGAAGCTTCCTCGGCGGCAAGGGCAAGGAGATCATCTGGCTCTCCGGCGCCACCGAGTCCGACAACCTCGCGATCAAGGGCGTCGTCGAGTTCTACAAGGACAAGGGCAACCACGTCATCACGACCGCCACCGAGCACAAGGCAGTGCTCGACACCTGCAAGGCGCTCGAGCGGAAGAAGCTCGCGCGCGTCACGTATCTGCCCGTCGATCAGCAGGGCCGCGTTTCGGCGGAGCAGGTACGCGAGGCGATCACCGACGAAACGATCCTGATCTCGGTCATGCTCGCCAACAACGAGATCGGCACGATCCAGCCGATCGCCGAGATCGGACGCGTCGCAAAGGAGAAGGGCATCTTCTTCCATTGCGACGCGACACAGGGCTTCGCGAAGATCTCGGTCCACGTCGACGAGCTCGGCGTCGACCTGCTCTCCGCCTCCGGTCACAAGATCTACGGTCCGAAGGGCGTCGGCTTTCTGTGGGTCCGCTCGCGCGGACCGCGCGTTCGCTTGACGGCGCAGATGGACGGCGGTGGACACGAGCGCGGCATGCGCTCCGGGACGCTCAACGTCCCCGGCATCGTCGGCTTGGCCGCCGCGGTCGAGATCGCCCGCGGCGAGATGGCCGAGGAGGCCGTGCGAACGCGGGGTCTCCGCGACCGCCTGCACGAGAAGATCGTCGCCGAGCTCGACGACGTCTACCTGAACGGCCATCCGACCGAGCGGCTTCCCGGCAACCTGAATCTCAGCTTCGCCTACATCGAGGGCGAGTCGATGCTGATGGGCCTGAACGGCTCCGCGCATCCGAACCTGCCGGCGATCGCCGTCTCCTCCGGCTCCGCCTGCACGTCCGCGACGCTCGAGCCGTCGTACGTCCTGAAGGCACTCGGCGTCGGCGACGAGCTCGCGCACACCTCGATCCGCTTCGGCCTCGGCCGCTTCAACACCGAGGAGGAGGTCGACTACGTCGCCGGCCGCGTGATCGACGAGGTCAAGCGCCTGCGCGACTTGTCACCGCTGTACGAAATGGCGAAGGAAGGGATCGACCTGAAGAACTACTTCGCGGGCGCGCAGCACTGAACGGCGCTGAAGGGATAGAGGAACGACCATGGCAAGCTACAGCGACAAGGTCATCGACCACTACGCGAACCCGCGGAACGTCGGCTCGTTCGAGAAGGGCGAGGAGAACGTCGGCACGGGCATCGTCGGTGCGCCGGAGTGTGGCGACGTCATGAAGCTCCAGCTGAAGATCAGCGACGAGGGCGTCGTCCAGGACGCGCGCTTCAAGACGTTCGGCTGCGGCAGCGCGATCGCGAGCTCGAGCTATGTGACGGAGCTCGTGAAGGGCAAGACGGTCGACGAGGTCGAGCAGATCAAGAACTCGATCATCGTCGAGGAGCTCTCGCTGCCTCCGGTGAAGATCCACTGCTCCGTGCTGGCCGAGGACGCCATCAAGGCTGCCGTCAAGGACTGGCGCGAGCACCACGAGAAGAAGAAGGACGGCAGCGCGGCTGCCTGACGGCACGCCGCACCGCTCCTCCGGAACGGAACTCGAGCCTTGTCGACGACACGAGGAATCACTCTCAGCGACTCCGCCGTCGCGAAGATCCGCTCCCTCCTCCCGGAGGAGACGCCGGAGGAGCGCGGGCTCCGCGTGAAGGTCGTCGGCGGCGGCTGCTCGGGTCTCTCCTACAAGATGGACCTCGATCAGAAGCGCGACGGCGATCGCGTCTTCGAGCGCGGCGGCGCGCGCATCATCGTCGACCGGAAGAGCTATCTCTATCTGAACGGCACCGAGCTCGATTACGCCGATGACCTCATGCATTCGGGGTTCAACCTGAGGAACCCGAACGTCAAGAGGACCTGTGGCTGCGGCGCTTCCTTCGGAGTCTGAGCGCCGGATCCCCTGCTGGCGCTGTCGGCAACCGAATCCGCCCGCCTTCTTCTGTCCGAACTGCGAGGCGATCCAGCTCTTGCCCAGCAACGCCGATTACCTCGCCCTGCTCGGCTTCGCGGGTCGTCCGGGCATCGAGACGGACGAGCTGCAGCGCCGCTACTACGATCTGAGCCGCCGGCTGCACCCCGATCGCTTCCAGACCGGCTCGGCCGAGGAGCAGCGCGCGAGCGTGCGCGCGTCCGCGCTACTGAACGACGCGTTCCGCACGCTGAAGGACGTCGAGAGTCGCGGCCGCTGGTGGCTCGAGCGCGCGGGCGACTCGCTCGGGCGCGAGAACAACCAGGTCCCGCCGCGTCTCGCCGCCGAGGTCTTCGAGGTGCAGGAGAAACTCGCCGAGCTTCGCGCCGCGAGCGGCTCCGAGCGCGAAGCTCTGCAATCGGAGACGCGCGGCATCCTCGAAGCGCTCTCGTCGCGCCTGGGGGACGAGCGCGCGGCGGTGCAGAGCACGCTCGAGGAGTGGCCCGATGCGAGCGCGGAGGAGGAGCCGCTCGGCGAAGCGCGCAGCCGGCTGAAGCAGCTCCTCTCCGAGATCTCCTACCTCCGCACGCTGGAGCGCGACGTCCGGCGCGCTCTCGAGGAGTCGTAGGATGCCCCGCGTCGTCGGAATCGATCTCGGCACGACGAACAGCCTCGTCGGCTTCCTCGACGAGGACGGGCGCCCGCAGATCGTCCCCGATCCGAGCACCGAAAGCCCGCTCCTGCCTTCGGCGGTGTCGCGCCTTCCCGACGGCTCGTTCCTCGTCGGCGAGACCGCGCGACGTCGCGCCGTGCTGCATCCGCGAAGCTCGATCCTCTCCGTCAAGCGCTTCATGGGGCTCGGGATCGAGCACGTCGACTCCGTCGACCGGGCGCAGTACCGCTTCGCCGAAGATGCGGGACCGCTCCGCATCCTGCTCGACGCGGAGGAAGCTCCCGGAACGACCTTCGCGCTGACGCCGCCCGAGGTTTCCTCGCTGATCCTGCGCGAGCTGAAGCGCCGCGCGGAGCAGGCCTTCGGCGAGGAGGTGCTGCGCGCCGTGATCACGGTGCCGGCGTACTTCAACGACAGCCAGCGCCAGGCGACGCGCGACGCAGGCCGCCTCGCGGGGATCGAGGTGCTGCGCCTCGTGAACGAGCCGACGGCGGCAGCGCTGGCCTACGGCCTCGACAAGCAGGAGGAAGCCCTCGTCGCGGTCTTCGATCTCGGCGGCGGCACGTTCGACGTGTCGCTACTGCAGCTTCGCGAGGGTCTCTCCGAGGTGCTCGCGACGGGCGGCGACACGCGCCTCGGCGGCGACGACTTCGACCGCCGCATCGTCGATCACTTTCGCGAGAAGCTCAGCATCGAAGGCGACGACACCGAGACGTTCGCTCTCCTCGTCGCGGCGGCCGAGCGGGCGAAGCGCGTGCTCACGGAGTCGCCGGAGGCGCGCGTCGAGATCCCGCTCTCGGGCGGCACGCGCATCGCCACACTCTCGCGCGGCGAGTTCACGAGCAGGACCGCGGACCTCGTCGAGCGCACGCTCGACCACTGCCGCCGCGCGCTCGGCGACGCCGGAAAGAGCGCCGGCGACGTCGACCACGTCATCCTCGTCGGCGGCGCGACGCGCATGCCGATGATCCGCGAGGCGGTGAAGAAGCTCTTCGGCCGCGAGCCATATGCGCGGATCGATCCGGACGTGGTCGTCGCCCTCGGCGCGAGCGTGCAGGCCGGCATCCTCTCCGGCGGCACCAAGGACATGCTCCTCCTCGACGTCGTCCCGCTCTCGCTCGGCATCGAGACGATGGGCGGCGTGCTGACGCGGCTGATCGATCGCAACACGACGATCCCTGCGGCCGCGCGAGAGCAGTTCACGACCGCGGTCGACAACCAGACGCACGTCGAGGTGCACGTGCTGCAGGGCGAGCGCGAGCTCGCGAAGGACTGCCGGAGCCTCGCGCGCTTCCGCATCCCGATCCCGCGCCAGATCGCCGGTCTGCCGCGCGTCGAGGTCACTTTCCTGATCGACGCGAACGGCATTCTCTCGGTCTCCGCACGCGACCTTCGCACGAATGCGGAGCACTCGATCGAGGTGAAGCCGAGCTACGGTCTCACCGACGAGGTGATCGAGCGCATGCTCGAGGAGTCCTTCGATCTTGCCGAGGAAGATTTTACCGCGCGTCTTCTGATCGAGGCCCGGACCGAAGCGGAGACGCTGCTTCACGCGACCGAGCGCGCGGTGCAGGGCCATGCGGGCCTTCTCGACGCCGACGAGCGCGCGGCGATCGACCGCTACGCGAACGACCTCCGCGCCGCGTGCGCCGAGAAGGACCACAATCGTATTCGCGACCTGATCGAAGTCCTGAACGATGCGGGGCGTCCACTCGCAGAGCGGATCATGAACGCATCGATCAAGCAGGCTCTCGAATCCAAGTCGGTGGGCGAGCTTTCCGAATGAAGCACAAGGTCACCTTCCTCCCGCAGAACGTGACGGTCGAGGTCGACGAAGCCGAGTATCCCTACGGGGACCACGGCAAGCCGGGCTCGATTCTCGACATCGCGCTCGAGAACGGCATCTCGCTCGAGCACAACTGCGGCGGAAACTGCGCGTGCACGACCTGCCACGTCGTCGTCCGCAGCGGCGAGGGGAACCTCTCCGAGATGCAGGAGGACGAGGAGGACAAGCTGGATCAGGCCCCGGGCCTGACGCCCTACTCCCGCCTGGGCTGCCAGAGCGTCGTCCGGGGCGACGTCACGGTCGAGATCCCGGAGATCTGAGCGTGCGGACCGTGCGGGTAGGATTCGGCCAGCTTGACCGTGACATTCGAGGTTCTGCTAGTATGAGCCGAGGTTCGCAGGCGATGGATCGGAAGCTGGACGGCCGGCGACGCCGCGGGAGTGCCACGAGATGGCTTTGATGCAGGTCAGCCGTCGCGTCGACTATGCGCTTCGCGCGACCATCCACCTCGCCCGCCAAGAGCCGGGACGCGCCGCCTCCGTCGCCGAGATCGCCGCGGCCGAGGCGGTTCCGAAGAAGTTCCTCGAGAAGATCATCCAGGACCTGATCCACGCCGGCCTCGTCCTCTCGCAGCGCGGCGCGCACGGCGGCTATCGCCTGGCGCGCGACCCGAGCTCGATCTCGTTCAAGGACGTGGTCGAGGCGGTCGAGGGCCCGATCGCCCTCAACATCTGCGTGGGTGACATGAATGCATGCTCCGTCAGCGGGACCTGCGGCATGCATCACGTCTGGGCAGAAGGTCAGCGCCGCCTGATGGAGCTCTTCGCCGCGACCAAGCTTTCCGAGCTGATCGGCCCCTCCGCAGGATTCGGACTGCACCCGGCCGCGACCGAGCAGCCGACCGAGCCCGTCACCGCGGGCTGACGCGCAACCCGGCGCGACCTGCGGTTTCGATCGAATACCCGAATCCGCGAGCCGTCTATCGGCTCATGGAAACTTCGGTCTGGGTGCGCGACGAGCGCGGCCACGAGCGTGGAATCGACAGCCTGGAGCCGGATCACATGACTCCGGAGCAGTTCGCGGGGCTTCTCCGGCGCCACTCCTGGCGTGACGGGGAGCACCGGCTGGTCGCTGCGGTCCTCCAGGACGCCGTCGAGACCTTTCAGAAGCATGCCTTCGCCACGTCTCCCGAGAAGCGCGAGCTCTTCGACGAGGTGTACGGCTGGGTGACGAACCGCGAGGACCATTCGCTGTTCGCCTTCACGACCGTATGCGAGATCCTGGGGCTCGATCCCGACTACCTGCGTGGCGGGCTGCTGCGTTGGCTCGAGCAGAACCGCAAGCGGCCCGTCAGCATCGGGGCGCGCTTCCTCGCCGATCCGCCCCGGCGGATCCAGACGGTCGCGGCGGTCGGGTAGGATCGAGGACCAGGACCGGCCCGCGGTTGCGGCTCCTGCGGCTCGCTCCGTAAGCTTCCGCTGGAAGCGCGGATGCCGGTCCACAACCATCCCCCGTGCCCGGGCTGCGGCGAGAAGCTCGTCCGCAAGCCGGGCGGACGCTGCCCGAGCTGCGGCGCGGACGTCGCCGCCTTCGTCGCGCACGAGCGCGAGCGGGAGACCCGGATCGAGAAGGTCGTTGCCGTCGTGTCGACCGTTCTCGTGATCACCGTCCTCGTCGTCGGCGGCGGGCTCGGCGTGATCGAGGGGATCTTGATGTACGCCGCCGGCGGCGCGTTCGTCTGGTATCTCGCGAAGGGAACGTTCGGCGAGGAGAGCTGAGCCGCGTCGCTCAGGACTCGCGCGTACCGAGCGCGCGCGGCGCCGACGCGGAGCCGCGCGACACGACGAGCACGAGGAGCGTGAGCACGTACGGCAGCATCAGGAACGCCTGGTAGGGGATCGAAAGAGCCGCGGCCTGGAGCTGGAACTGGAGCGCGCTCGCGAGCCCGAAGAGCAGCGCTCCCGCGAGCGCGCCCCACGGCGACCAGCGTCCGAACACGACGACGGCGAGCGCGACGAAGCCGCGCCCGGCGGTGATCCCCTCGACGAAGGTGTTCGTCGCCGCGAGCGTCAGCGTCGCTCCGCCGAGCCCGCCGAGGGCTCCGCCGACGAGCGTCGCCCAGAAGCGGTGCGCGCGGACCGAGTAGCCGAGGCTCGACGCCGCGGCCGGATGATCGCCGATCGCGCGCAGGCGAAGCCCGAGACCCGTGCGCGACAGGAGAGCGGCGAGAATCGGCACGACGACGATCGCGAGGTACACGACCGCGTTCTGCGAGAAGAAGATCCTCCCGACGAACGGCAGGTCCGCCAGAAGCGGCACGGGTAGCGGTGGAAGGGAAGGGAGGAGCAGCGGCGCGCCGGTCCCGCCGAGCAACGCGCGGTACAGCGTGCCGGTCGCGCCGAGCGCGAGGAGGTTGATCGCGGCTCCCGCGATGATCTGGTCTGCGCCGAGAAAGAGCGTCGCGCCGGCGAACAGTGCGGCGACGGCGACGCCCATTCCCACGGCAGCAAGGGCGCCGAGACCCGCGTCGCCGCTCGCACTCGCCGCGAGCGCCGCGGCGAACGCGCCCGCGAGCATCGTTCCCTCGACGCCGATGTTGAGTACGCCCGTGCGCTCGACGAGAAGCTCACCGAGCGCCGCGAGGAGGATCGGCGTCGCGAGGAGAAGCCCGGCTGCGAGGAAGCTCTCAAGTACCATCGCGATCTCCGGAGGAAGCCGCGAGACCCGTCCACGACATGCGGTTCGTGATGGCGACGATCAGGATCGTCGCGCCTTGCACCGCGAGCGCCAGCACCGCGGAGACGCCGGCCGAGCGCTCCATCGCGGAAGCGCCCGTCGCGAGCGCCGCGAAGAACAGCGCCGCGAGGAGCACGCCGCCGGAGCGGAGGCCGCCGAGAAGTGCGACCGCGATCGCCGTGTACCCCGTCCCCGTCGAGATCCGCTCGTACAGCCGGCCGGTGACGCCGGCGACCTCGATCGCTCCCGCGACGCCGGCGAGCGCACCGGAGAGCGTGAACGCGAGCAGGAGATCTCTCCCGACCGGAAATCCCGCGAGGCGCGCCGCGGCTGGATTGAGCCCTGCGGCCCGCAGACGGAGACCAGTCGCGGTCCGCGAAAGGAGGACTCCGGCACCGATCGCGGCGAGCAGTGCCAGCACGAGACCGAAGTGGAGACGCGTTCCCGGCGGTACGCGCCAGAGCATCGCCGGGTCGGGGAACGGGTCCGACTGCGGATACGTTCGCCCGCTCTCCTGGAGCGGTCCGGCGACCGCCCACGACACGAGATAGAGCGCGACGAAGTTCAGGAGGATCGTCGTGATGACCTCGTTCACTTGACGACGCGCGCGCAGCCACGCCGCGATCGCAGCCCAGAGCGCTCCGCCGACCGCGCCAGCGAGGAGAACGAGCACGACTTGCCCCGGCCACGCGCCGAGCCGCGTGCCGACCGCGGTCGCCGCGAGCGCGCCGATCAGGAGCTGCCCCTCCGCACCGACGTTGAACACACCGCTCCGGAACGCGAGCATCACGCCGATTCCCGTCAGCAGCAGCGGACCTGCACGAAGGAGAGTCGTCGCGAGGCTCGCTCCCGAGCCGACGCTGCCCGAGAGCAGCGACCCGATCGCACGCGCCGGATCCGCGCCGGCCGCCGCGGCGAAGAGCGCCGTCAAGCCGATCGCGAGCCCGCCCGCGACGAGCGCCGGGGCGGCGAAGCCGAGGCGCGATGCGAAGCTCGCGCCGTTTCGGATCTCCGCTCGCGTCGCGTCGCCGGCGGTGCTCAAGCAGCGACTCCGGCCATCAGACGACCGACCACGGCGCGCTCGGGACGAGCCGCCTCCGGCACCACGATCCGTCCGCGGAAGAGCACCAGGATGCGGTCGGCGAGCGCCTCGACCTCGTCGAGGTCCGTCGAGAACACGAGAACTGCGGCTCCGCCGCGCGCGAGCCCGCGGATGCGGTCGTGTACGCCCTCGGTCGCGACGAGGTCGAGCCCGCGCGTCGGGGTCGCCGCGACCACGGCGCGGAGGCCTTCGCGCGAGAGCTCGCGCGCGAGAACGAGGCGCTGCTGGTTGCCTCCCGAGAGCGCCGCCGCCGGCAGATCCGGATCGGCCGGACGGACGTGGAACTCCTCCAGCGAGGCGCGCGCCGACGCTCTCTGCTCCGACGGACGGAGCCAACCACGCGGCGCCGCGCTCTCGATCCGATCGCGCGCAAGGAGCAGGTTCTCCCAGAGCGCGAGCTCCGAAACGAGACCGTCGCGACGCCGGTCGGCAGGAACGACCGCGAGACCCGCCGCGCGCGCTTCGGCCGGCGAAGCGATGGAGCGGCCGCAGAGCTTCACCTCGCCTTCGAGTCCTTCGGCGCGCTCTCCCGCGAGCGCCGCGGCGAGCTCGGATTGACCGTTTCCCTCGACTCCGGCGACGACGAGGATCTCTCCTTCGCGCACCGCGAGAGAGACGTCGTCGAGCCGCCGCCCTCCGCTTCGATCCGTCCACGACAGGCCGCGGGCCTCGAGCACGACTGCACCGGCTCGCGCCGCCGCGTCGCCTCCTGCAACGGACGTCCGGGTGCGCTCGCCCACCATCAAGCGCGCGAGCGCGCTCGCATCGAAGTCCGAAGCCGGTCCGGTCCCGACGAGGCGTCCCCGTCGCAGCACCGTGACGCGATCGGCGAGTGCCTCGACCTCGGCGAGCTTGTGCGTGACGATCACGATGGCCGTACCGCCGTCGACGAGCGAGCGCAGGAGCGAGAAGAGATCCCGCACCTCCGAAGGAACGAGCACGGCCGTCGGCTCGTCGAGCACGAGCAACGCCGGCGGAACGACGAGCGCCTTCAGGATCTCGACGCGCTGCTGCTCGCCGACGGCCAGGTCCTCGATGCGCCGGCTCGGGTCGCCGATGTCGACCCTTCGCTCCGCCGCGAGCGTCCTCACCTCCGCGTGCAGACGCTCGCGATCGAGCAAGCCGAGGTCGCGCCGCGCGAGCGCGACGTTCTCCGCGATCGAGAGGGTCGGGACCAGCATGAAGTGCTGGTGCACCATCGAGATGCCTTCGCCGCGCGCCTGGCCTGCCGAGCGCCAGACGGCGCTCTCGCCGCGCCAGCGCATCTCGCCGCCGTCCGGACGGACGAGCCCGGTGATCAGGCTCGCGAGCGTCGACTTGCCGGCGCCGTTCTCGCCGAGGAGAGCGTGCACCTCGCCGGCCGCGCACGCGAAGTCGACACCTTCGAGAGCCGTGACGGGCCCGAAGCGCTTGCGGAGACCGGTGGCTTCGAGAAGCGGCGCGCTCACGTCGGCGGATGATTGCGGACGACCCACGCCCGCGCGTCCTCGCGCGAAGCGAAGACGCCCTCGAGCTGGGCGTCCAGGGCTTCGTCGAGCAGCGCGCGAAAGCTCGGTCCAGGGGAGTAGCCGAGCTCGAGCAAGTCGCGGCCACGAAGGAGTGGAGCGGGGCGAATCTCCTCGCACGAGAGCTCCGCCCGGCGATCGACGCAGAACCGCCACGGCGCGAGATCGCCGGAGGCGGACGAGGCGTCGATCCGCACGAGCTCGAGCAGCGATTCGATGTCGGGCTCGCCGAGGAACCGCTTCAGGGTGGCGACACGCATCCGCGGCGCTTCGATGTGACGCAGGTGGTTCTCGATCAGCCACGCGACGCGCTCGCCCGTCTCGCGGCTCCGGCGTAGTCGCCGCACGATCTCGCGCGCCATCGCGCCGCCCTGCTCGCAATGTCCGTAGAAGCGGATGCGACCGTCGTCGCCGCGTGAAGCCGTCATGGGCTTCGCGACGTCGTGCAGCAGCACCGCGAGGGCCAGTGCCTCGTCGTGTCGCTCCGATTCGATCTTCTCGAGGCAGAGGAGCGTGTGCACGAGCACGTCGCCCTCGGGATGATGCTCCGGCGACTGCGCGACGCCGCGCATGGCGCTCACCTCGGGCAAGACGGCGTCGAGGAGACCGGACTCCGCGAGGAGCTCGAAGCCGCGGCGCGCTCGCCCTTCGCGCAGGATCTTGACGATCTCGTCGCCGATCCGCTCCCACGCGATCTGCCGGATGCTCCCTGCGTGCCCGACCAGGCTCTCCCACGTGCGCGGCTCGATCGAGAATCCGAAGCGCGCCGCGAAGCGCACGGCGCGAAGGAGCCGCAGGCGGTCCTCGTCGAAGCGCGCTTCCGGATCGCCGATCGCGCGGATCACCCCGGTTTCGAGATCGGCTCTCCCGCCCACGAAGTCGAGCACCTCGTCCGTCTCGGGATCGAGGAACATCCCGTTGATCGTGAAGTCGCGCCGCGAAGCGTCTCCGCGCGGGTCGGTGAAGTGGACTTCCGCGGGATGGCGATGATCGGGGTACGCGCCGTCGCTGCGGAAGGTCGCGACCTCCGTGTCGAGGCCGTCCTCCAGCACGCGGACGACGCCGAACTGGATGCCGACGTCGACGGTGCGGCGGAAGAGCTTCTGCACCACCGCGGGAGGCGCCGACGTCGCGACGTCGATGTCGCCCGTTCCCTCGACGCCGAGCAGCCGATCGCGCACGTAGCCGCCCGCGAACAGCGCCTCGTAACCGGCACGCCGCAGCTTCGCGGCGATCTGCTCGGCGACGAGCCGCCTCTTCTCGTACGCCTCTCGTGCCACGCGAAATGCTCGCACGCTCCCGCAGGCCGCGCAATTTGGCGACATTGGCTTCCCGACAGGCCAGCGGTACAAGCAGAGCGGGATGCGTGGACTCGGATTCGATCCCCTCGTCGAAGGCTGGTTCCTCGAGCGCTTCGGCGAGCCGACGCCACCGCAGGCGCTCGGCTGGGGTGCGATCGCCGCCGGCAAGGACACGCTGATCGCCGCGCCGACGGGATCGGGAAAGACGCTCGCCGCGTTTCTGTGGGCGATCGACGGGCTCGTCCGCGCGGCGCGCACGGAAGCGCTCGAGGACGCTTCCACGATCGTCTACGTGTCGCCGTTGAAGGCGCTCGGAAACGACATCGAGAAGAACCTCCAGATGCCGCTCGGAGCGGTCCGTGAGCGCGCCGCGGAAGCCGGCGTTCCTCTGCAGGAGATCCGCGTCGCCGTGCGAAGCGGCGACACGCCGCCCGCGGCGCGACAGAGCATGGTGCGTCGCCCTCCGCACATCCTGATCACGACGCCGGAGTCGCTCTACATCCTCCTCACCGCGGCGCGGAGCCGCGAGATGCTCGCTTCGGCGCGCACGGTGATCGTCGACGAGATCCACGCGATCGCCGGCGACAAGCGCGGCGCGCACCTCGCGCTGACGCTGGAGCGGCTCGACGCGCTCGTCGGAAGACCGCTGCAGCGGATCGGCCTCTCGGCGACACAGAAGCCGATCGACGACGTCGCGCGCCTCCTCGTCGGCACCGGCCGCGCCCGTCCGGACGGATCCCCCGACTGCGTGATCGTCGACACCGGCCATCGCCGCGCCATGGAGCTCCGCATCGAGACGCCGGACATCGAGCTCGGCGCGATGGCGACGCACGAGCTGCGCGCGGCGATCTGCGACCGTATCGCCGCGCTCGTCGGCGAGCACCGCACGACGATCGTCTTCGTCAACACGCGCCGCCTCGTCGAGCGCGTCGCGCACGATCTGGGAGAGCGCCTCGGCCCGGAGCGCGTCGTCGCGCACCACGGCAGCCTCTCGCGGCGAATTCGACTCGCGGCGGAAGAGAAGCTCAAGTCCGGCGAGGTCCCGGTCGTCGTCGCGACGGCCTCGCTCGAGCTCGGCATCGACGTCGGGCACGTCGACCTCGTCTGCCACCTCGGCGCGCCGCGCGCTCTCGCGACCCTGCTCCAACGCGTCGGTCGCTCGGGCCACTGGCTCGGCAGCGTGCCGCGGGGCATCTTCTTCCCACTCACCCGGGACGAGCTGGTGCAGACGTCGGCCGCCGTGCGCGCGATCCGCGCGGGCGAGCTCGACCGGATCAAGATCCCCTCGAAGTCGCTCGACATCCTCGCGCAGCAGATGGTCGCGACCGTCGCCGCGGATGAGATCGGCGTGGACGAGCTCTTCGCTCTCGTCCGCCGCGCCCACCCGTATCGCGACCTCGAGCGCGAGGAGTTCGACGAGATCCTCGAGATGTCCATCGAGGGCGTCGCGACGGCACGTGGGCGCCGCGCCGCGCACCTCCATCTCGACCGCGTGCACGGACGCCTGCGTGGCCGCCGCGGCGCGCGTCTCGCGGCGATCACGGGCGGAGGCGCGATCCCGGACACCGCCGACTACGACGTGATCGAGGAGCCGACCGGCGCGCGCGTCGGGAGCGTCAACGAGGACTTCGCGATCGAGAGCATGGCCGGGGACATCTTCCTCCTCGGCAACCGCTCGTGGCAGATCCGCCGCGTCGAAGCGGGAAAGGTCCGCGTCAGCGACGCAGGACAGACGCCGCCGACGATCCCCTTCTGGCTCGGCGAGGCGCCGGCGCGGACGCGGGAGCTCTCGCAGGCGGTCGCAGCGCTCCGCGAGGACACCGCGGTCCGTCTCGGCGATCGCGAAGCCGCCGTCGTGTGGCTCATGAGCGAGTGCGCCATCGATCGCGGCGGCGCCGAGCAGCTCCTCGAGTACGTCGCCTCGACCGTCGCGATCCTCGGGACGGTTCCGACCTGCGACCGCATGATCGCCGAGCGCTTCTTCGACGAGAGCGGCGGGATGCAGCTCGTCCTGCACGCGCCCTTCGGCGGCGCGATCAACCGCGCGCTCGGGCTCGCCCTGCGAAAGCGCTTCTGTGTCAGCTTCGACCTCGAGCTGCAGGCCGCGGCGACGGACGACGGGGTCGTGATCTCGCTCGGCGAGCAGCACAGCTTCCCGCTCGCGAGCGTGTTCTCGATGATCCGCCCCGCGACGCTCGAGGCCGATCTCGTGCAGGCCGCCCTCGCGGCCCCGATGTTCGGGAACCGCTGGCGCTGGAACGTGACGCGCTCCCTCGTCCTCGCGCGCCATCAGGGCGGGAAGCGCGTTCCGATGAACATCCAGCGCATGCGCGCGGAGGACCTCCTCGCGGCAGTCTTCCCGGCGCAGGTCGCCTGCGGCGACAACCGCACGGGCCCGATCGAGGTTCCCGAGCACCCCCTCGTCGACGAGACGCTCGCGAACTGCCTGCACGAAGCGATGGACATGGACGGCCTCCGGAGCGTCCTCGACCGGATGGCGAACGGCGCGATCGAGACCGTCGCCGTCGAGACGCCCGCGCCGTCGCCGATGGCGCACGAGCTCCTGAACGCCTACCCGTATGCGTTCCTCGACGACGCGCCCCTCGAGGAGCGCCGCGCGCGCGCCGTCAATCTGCGTCGTACGGACACGCGGCTCGCGAGCGGCATCGGCGCGCTCGATCCCGCGGCGATCGAGGAGGTGAGAGCGCAAGCGTGGCCGGACGTCCGCGACGCCGACGAGCTCCACGACGCTCTGCACGGCTTCCTCTGGATCCCGCTCGAGGAGCTCGCGCGCGGCGAAGGCTGGGACGGCTGGATGGGCAAGCTGCTCGAGCAGCGGCGCGCGACGCTCGTCGACTGGACACCCGCGGGCACGACGACGGAGCGCCGTGCGCTCGTCGCTGCGGAACGGATCGAAGCCGTACGCCTTGCTTTGCCGGGCGCCCGCTTCGAGCCCGCGCTGCAGGCTCCTGCAGGTTCGCCGAGCGTTCCGGAGCCCGAAGCCGCGATCGACATCGCTCTCCGCGGCTGGCTCGAAGCGATCGGGCCGACCGACGTCGCGAGCCTCGGGCTCCGTCTCGGCCTGTCCGCGACCGCCGTCGACGCGGGGCTCGCCCGTCTCGAGACGGAGGGCTTCGCGCTGCGCGGCCGCTACACGACGGACGCGAGCGACGAGGAATGGTGCGAGCGCCGTCTGCTCGCGCGCATCCATCGGCTGACGCTTGGACGTCTCCGTCGCGAGATCGAGCCGGTCTCCGTGTCCGATCTGATCCGATTCCTGATTCGCTGGCAGCATCTCGAGAACGGCACGCACCTGCACGGCCGCGACGGCCTCGTGAGGGTGATCGAGCAGCTCCACGGTCTCGAGCTGCCCGCTCCCGCGTGGGAGCAATCCGTTCTCCCGGCGCGCATCCACTCGTACACCTCCCTCTTGCTGGACGACCTCTGCTTGACGGGCGAGGTCGCTTGGGGACGGTTCTCGCCGCCGACGCCGAACCCGAGCCGGAGACCCGGGCGGCGCGGCAGCGCTCCGACGCGGAACGCGCCGATCGGGCTCGCCTTGCGCGAGGACCTCGGGAACCTTCTCGCGGATCGCGAAGCGCCGACGACCACGGGGCTTTCGCGCACGGCGAAAGAGGCCCTCGCAGTGCTCGAGCGGGACGGCGCTTCGTTCGTCGGTGACGTCTCGCGTGCCGCCGGCATGCTGCCGGGCGTCGCCGAGGAAGCGCTCTGGGAGCTCGTCGCGCGAGGCCTCGTCACGGGCGACGGCTTCGCGGGTCTTCGCTCGCTTCTCAAGCCGGACGAGCGCCGCCGCGGCGAGCGGCGTCTGCGTGCCATCGCGGGCGGACGTGCCCGCGCGCGCTCTCTCGTCGTCGGCCGCTGGGCCCTGCTGCCGAGACGAGCCGCGACGGCCGAGGCAGCACAGAGCCCGGACATGAGCGACGAGCGCATCGAAGCCTCCGCGCGGCTCCTCCTGCGGCGGTGGGGCGTCGTCTTCCGCGAGATCCTCGCGCGTGAAACGCTGCTGCCGCCGTGGCGCGCTCTCCTCGGCGCGCTGCGCCGTCTCGAGGCGCGCGGCGAGATCCGCGGAGGGAGGTTCGTCGCCGGGCTGATCGGAGAGCAGTTCGCGACTCCCGAGGCGGTCGAGGCTCTGCGGGCGATTCGCAAGACGCCGAGCGAAGAGGTCGTCCTCGTTTCTTCCGCCGATCCTTTGAACCTCGTCGGCATCCTCACGCCGGGAGCGCGGATCGTTCCCCAGAGCGGCCAGGTGATCGCCTACGCAGGCGGTGTTCCGATCGAGTCCGGAGACCTCGGGAGCGTGCGCAGCCGCCTGAGCGCCCGAGGCCAGTGGCGCGCCTGACGCCGCAGAGCTCGACCGTCCGCGCGCGAAGCGTGCTTCCGAGCGTCGATGCCGTACTGTCGTCGGCCACGGCGGCGGGCCTGCTCGAGCTTCGATCGCGGAGCGTGCTGCTCGACGAAGTGCGCGCCGTGCTCGACGATCTGCGAGCCGAGGTCTTCGCGCGCGGGGCCGGTCGCGCCGAGTCGTCCGCCGCTTCTTCTCCTTCGGCGGACGACGTCGCCGCCGCGGCGGGCCATCGGCTCGAGCGGAAGCTCGCACACTCTCTTCCGACCGTCGTCAACGCGACGGGAGTCATCCTGCACACGAACCTCGGCCGTGCGCCGCTCGGCGAAGCCGCCGTTGCAGCGCTCGAGCAGGCGGCACGGGCGCCCGTCGCGGTGGAGCTCGACCTCGAGAGCGGAGAGCGTGGCCAGCGCGACGCGCACGTCGCCGATCTCCTTTGCGAGCTGACCGGCGCCGAGGCAGCGCTCGTCGTCAACAACAACGCCGCCGCACTGCTCCTCGTGATCGACACGCTCGCGGCTCGGCGCGAGGTCCTCATCTCGCGCGGCGAGCTCATCGAGATCGGCGGCTCCTTCCGCTTGCCCGAGGTGCTTGCACGAGCGGGCGCGATCTTGCGCGAGGTCGGAACGACCAACCGAACGCGCGTCGAGGACTACGGGGCCGCGCTCTCGCGACGAGCGGCGCTCGTCCTCCGGACACACCCGAGCAACTACCGCATCGAAGGCTTCACGGAGCGACCCGAGCGGAGCGCGCTCGCCGCGGTCGCGCGCGCGCACGGCATCGCGTTCGTCGAGGACCTCGGCAGCGGAGCGCTCGTCGACCTCGCCTCGTATGGGCTGCCGCACGAGCCGACGCCGCGCGAGGCGCTCGCCGCCGGGGCGGATCTCGTCACCTTCAGCGGTGACAAGCTCCTCGGCGGGCCGCAGGCGGGCCTCGTCGTCGGGCGTGCGGATCTGATCGCGCGGCTGCAGAAGAATCCGCTGAAGCGCGCGCTGCGCGTGGACAAGCTGATCCTCGCGGCACTTCGTGCAACGCTCGTCTCGTACCGGAGCTCGCCGGACCTCGCGCGCGACGTTCCGGCGCTGGCGCTCCTGGCACGCAGCGAAGCCGATCTCGAAGGGCTCGGGCAGAACGCTCTCGAGGAGCTGCGCCGCGTGCTGCCGGCGGAGTTCGAGCTCCGCATCGTTCGGTCGGAAGCCCAGGTCGGAAGCGGCGCGCAGCCGACGCTCTCCCTCCCGAGCCGCGCAATCGAGGTGCACCGCGCGGACTGGGAAGCCGAGCGTACGGCGCGACTCTTCCGGAGCGCGTCCCCCGCGATCGTCGGGCGCATCCAGCAAGGGCGACTCCTCCTCGACCTGCGCGGCGTTGCGGCGGCGGCCGACCTCGTTCCACGGGACCCTCGGGATGGCTGAACGGAAGCATCTGATCCTCGGCACGGCCGGACACGTCGACCACGGGAAGACGGAGCTCGTGCGCGCGCTCACCGGGCAGGAGACGGATCGTCTCGCGGCAGAGAAGGAGCGCGGCATCTCGATCGAGCTCGGATTCGCGCACTACGAGATCGACGGCCGGCGCTTCGGCGTCGTCGACGTCCCGGGGCACGAGCGCTTCCTCCGCCAGATGCTCGCGGGCGCGCACGGGATCGATCTCGTTCTCTTCGTGATCGCGGCGGACGACGGAATCATGCCGCAGACGGAGGAACACTTCGACATCCTGCATCTGCTCGGCGTGCAGCACGGGATCTTCGTCCTCACGAAGATCGATCTCGTCGAAGGCGGACGCATCGATGTCGTCCGCTCCGACGTCGAGGTCCTCGCCGCCGGAACGAACGCCGAGACGTGGCCCGTGTGCGCGGTCTCGAGCACGACCGGTCGAGGCCTCGAAGAGCTCCGCGCGTGGATCCGCGAATCCGTCGACGATCTTCCCCCGCGGAGTCCTGGCGGTTGGTTCCGGCTGCCGATCGACCGGGCCTTCCACCTGCACGGGCATGGCCTCGTCGTCACGGGAACCGCCGTCGCGGGCTCGGTGCGCGAAGGGGACGAGCTCGCGCTCCGTCCCGGCGGTCGGACGACGCGCGCGCGTCAAGTACAGGTGCACGGCGAGACGGTGCGCGAGGCCTTCGTCGGACAGCGCGTCGCGGTCAACCTTCCGGGCGTCGAGCAAGACGAGGCCCGGCGCGGACACTGGCTCGTCGATCCGCGCATCGAGCGTCTCAGCGACCGCTTCGACTGCCGCGTCGAGATCCGCCCCGGTGCGCGTCGGCCGCTCGCGAGCTTCGACCGCGTGCGCCTCCACGTCTCGACGGCGGAAGTGATGGGACGAGTGATCGTGCTCGGGGAAGGCTCCGAGATCGCTCCGAAGTCGACGGCGTGGTGCCAGATCGCGCTCGACGAGCCGGTCCTCGTCGCCGCGGGCGACCGCTTCATCCTGCGCACGGAGACGGCGACGCGGACGACGGGGGGAGGGCAGGTGGTGCATCCCTTCGCGCCGCGCCACCGGCCGGGGGAGGAGCACCTCGAGGAGAAGCTCGAGACGCTGCGCGACGGAACGCTCCCCGAGCGCATCGCCGCCTTCCTCGATCTCCTCCGCGAGTTCGCTGCTCCGACCGAGCTCGTCGCACAGGCGCTCGCGCGAACCTCGCCGGAGATCCTCGGAGCGGCGGCCCAGAGCCCGCGGGTCGTGGCCTTGCCGCACGCGAGCGCGCCTCTCGCCTGGACGACGTGCGACAAGTGGACGGAGCTCGAGAGCGCCGTGACCGATGCTCTCGCGGCGTTTCATCGCGCCCACCCGCTCGAAGCGGGAATGGACCTCGAGTCCCTGCGCTCGCGCCTGAGAGTCCCCCTGCCTCCCAAGCAGTTCCGCCCCGCGATCGATCGCCTCGCGGTGGCCGGTTCCGTCGTACGCGACGAGTCGCGTGTCCGACTGCCGCAGCATCGCGTCAGCCTCGACGACGGCGAGTCGACGGAGATCACGCGCATCACCGGCCTGCTCGCTTCGGGCGGGCTGACGCCGCTCGACGCGAAGGTTCTCGCGACGACGGTCGGACTCGCACCGGACCGCCTGACCGCTCTTCTGCGCGTCCTCGAGCAACGCGGGAGCGTCGTTCGCGTGTCGAGCGATCTCTTCTACGACGCCGCGGCTCACCAGGAAGCGCGTCGTCTCCTCCTCGCGCACTTCCGCGATCATCGGGAGATCACCGTCGCCGACTACCGGACACTCCTCTCCGCGAGTCGGAAGTACGCCCTCGCGCTGCTCGAGCACTTCGACGCGACGGGCGTGACGGTGCGGATCGGCGACGCGCGGCGCCTTCGCTCGACGGGCGGCTGAGCTTCCTCGCGACGACGCTCAGTGGCCGGCGCCGCCGTGCACCGGCACGACGCCGACGCCAGGGCTCGGCTCGGGCACGTTCTTCGCCACCTCCTCCAGCTTCACCTCGTCGATCTGGAGGTTCGCCCGCTTCTTCAGGTCCTCGTAGTAGTCCTGCGTGCGGTCCTGGATCGTCTGGTGCCGGAGCGTCGCACGGATCTGCTCACGCACTTGATCGATCGGCTTCTGCTCGCCCTCGCGACGCTCCTCGAGCCGGATGACGTGGAATCCGTATTGTGTCTTGACGACGTCGCTGAGATCACCCGGCTTCTTCAGGACGAACGCGGCCTCCTCGAACTCCGGCACCATCCGGCCATGACCGAAGAACCCGAGATCGCCGCCCTTGCGAGCGGAAGCGGTGTCGACGGAGCTCTCCTTCGCGAGCGCCTCGAAGCTCTTCGGATCCGCTACGAGCTTGTCGTGGATCTCCTTCGCCGTCTTTTCGTCGCGGACGAGAATGTGCCGCGCGCGGATCGTCGTCGTCGAGTAACGATCGCGATTCTTCTCGTAGTAGTCGGCGACTTCCTCGTCCGTCGGCGTCGGAGCATCCTGGAGCTCGCGCACGAGCTTCTGCACGACGAGACGCTTCTCCATGTCCGCGATCTGACGCGCGATCTCGGGATCGTCCGCGAGACCACGTCGCTTCCCTTCCTCGAACAGAAGCTCGTTCAGCACGTGATTCTCGACGAAGCGCGCACGCCCTTCGCCGTTCATGAGCTGGCGCGAGCGGCGCGGCAGACGCTGTAGCTCGACCGTGAGCTCCTCGGCGGTCAAGGCCCCGCCCTCGTAGCGCGCGACGACCTCGCCGACGACCTCCTCTTCCTCGGCCGCCGCAGGCTCGGCAACCGCGGTCGCCACGGCCTGGGGACCCCCTTGCGGTGCGGGCGTGGATCCCTCACAACCGCCGAGAATCAGCCCGAGAACCAGTCCGATGCAAAGCGAGAGTCTACCGAGCATGACCCTCTGCTTAGCCGAAACCGGAGCTTCTCCGAAAGGTCGAGAAGGCCTTGGCAGACGCTCGCGGAGTCGGCCCCGGCTCGCCTTGCGCGCTGCTCTCGTGTCGGCCAACCTCTCCCCTGGCGGCGTGAGACCGGTCCAGCCGTCTCGCTCAAACCAAGTACTGCGCGTACGTCCCGGTGAACGCCGAGGGCAAACGTGGTGACGAACACGTCGACCCCGAAGATGCAGTTTCCGAGCGAAGAGAGGTTCCTGCAGTATTGCGTCAGCAAGCGCAGAACGTACCTGCGCCAGCTCTTCGAGCGTCGTAGCCTGCGCGGCTTCTACGACCTCTGGCAAGGCGAGATGACTCTCGCGGGAAGTCGCTTCGAGATCGCGGGCATTCCGCGGCAGCGTAGCCGCGCGCTCGGTCGCGAATTGCGCTGGCTCCTGCTGCAGGATCTGCACCGCCTCGCACGCAACGTCGTCCCCGAGTTCCCGCCGGCGCCGCCCACCGTCATCGAGCGCCTTCCCGGCGCGCTGCATCAGGTGCGCACCGCGCGGTCGATGCTGATCGCGGGCGAGGAAGGCGTCGGCAAAGAGCAGCTCGCGGTCCTGCTGCACGTTCTCTCGGGGCGTCCCGGCGCGCTCGTTCGTGTTTCCGCGGCCGAGCTCGGCAACGCCAGCGGGACGCCGACGCGCCAGCTCATGCCGGAGCGCGGCTCGGTTTACATCGACCTCGTCGAGAATCTCGAGCCGCACGCACAAGAGGATCTTCTCGCGTTCCTGAACGGCGAAGCGCGACGACGCGATCTTCTCTTCTTCGCCGCGACGCGCGCCGAGCCGCGCGAGCTCGTTTCGCGCCACGGGCTGCGCCGCGACCTCTTCGTGCGCGTGAGCCAGACGGAGGTCCGCCTGCCGCCGCTCGAGCGTGGTGCGGAAGAAGTTCCGGACTTCGTCGGGGACATCGTCTACGACCTCGTTCGCATCTCGCCGGAGGAGCTCGCCACGCTGCGCGACGAAGCGGAGACGCTCGCGACGGCCTGGCGCAACGGACCAAGCATCCCCGTACCGCCGAGCTACGACTTCTTCTCGGAAGCGCTCTCCTACGTCCTGTGGGAGGAGCGACGCGAGCGTGCCGCGAACGTCCTCGATCACGAGTTCGTCGCAAGCATCACGAACGCTTCGGTCGCGGGGAATTTCCGCGGTCTCTGCCACCGCGTCGCGGCGGCTCTCGCGCAACGCGCGATCACCGACCCGCGGCGACGAAGCGCCGGAGCGGCTCGTGTCGGCGAGCGAGCGGGCCTCGCGCGGTCCGCCGTCTCCGGGCCTCTCGAGCGAGAGCCCGAGAGCGACGCGTCGGTCGAAGTTCCGACGCATCTCCGCCGCGACGAGCTTCTCGCCGTTTACTATCGCGCTCTCCTCGAAGAGGAATCCGGCGATCTGCAGCGCGTCGCCGCGCGTGCCGGTCTCGCGTCGCACGAGCTTCGCGGCGAGCTCGAGCGTCTCGGTATGCAAGACGAAGCCGACGCGGACGCGCCACCGCCCACACGAAGCTAGGTGTGAACCCTCCGAGCGATGCGAGCGCGGGGAGTGAGGCGCAGCTTAGGCTTTGCCGGGTGGAGCGAGGGGGCGCGTGCCCCCTCGTCAAACCAGCCCCTGTTGCGCGCCGGCGGCGCATCAGACAGGATCGCGCCGTTCCGGATGTGGTTCGACTGGTCCAACGAGAATGGGAATGAATCGACGGGGCCGAAAGAGCGGCAACCCGGTCGTTCGACGCTGGCGGCATCCCCGCCGCACATGAGGGGGATCGAGATGGACGATGTCTTGCGCCAAGCGGAAGCGCTTCTCCGCTTCTCCGGCGAGGTCGAGAACCGCATGGCCGAGAGCGGCCTCGGCGGCGTGACCGGAGTGATCGAGCGCTACGTGCAGCTTCGGCAGGCGCTGGACCGCCTGAGCCAGCGTGAGCTCGATTGGGCGAAGGGCGAAGTCGATCGTCTCATCGCGACGCTCACCGCGGTCGCGGACCAGCTCGAGCAGCTCCGCGCGATCAAGCTCGCGATCGTCGATCCCAACTGAAATCGTGCGGACGTCTATCGCGGGCCGGCGCAAGCACGCAAGCGACCTCTCGGCGGCCACACGAAGAGCAGCACGGCCAGCGCCAGTGCTGCTCCCGCGGCGTCGAAGAGGACGTCGCCGACGGCGGCGGAGCGCGACGGAACGAAGATCTGATGGACCTCGTCGATCACCGCCCACGCGACGCTGAGAAGCAGCGCGATCGAGGCAGCCTTGCGCGCGGGACGCCGGCCGTCGTACAACGCGCGGAAGAGGAGCAGCGCGAGCACCCCGTACTCCGTCATGTGCGCGAGCTTCCGGATGCCTGCGTGCGCGAGCTGGATCTGGCCCTGCCCGAGCCACGGCAGGACGTCCTCGAGCAAAGGCACGAGGATCCAGCCCGTGCCCGAGCCGCTGAAGAGATCCGTCGAGAAGGTCCAGATCAGGCCGGCCCAGGCGACGACGGGAAGCCAGCGCGAGAGCGTTCCGCTGGCGCCGCGAGACGCGCGCAAACGAGGGCGGCTCAGCGAGCCGCCGTCGCGGGGCCGGAGTCGCGCGCGAGCCGCTCGCGCTCGATCGCGAACGCGTAGCGATACTGCTCGGGGCGCGAGAAGCCGCCGTCGACGCGACGCCCGTTGATGAAGAACGTCGGCGTCGACTGCACGCCTGCGTCCTGTCCGGCCTTTACGTCCTTCGCGACAGCTGCGGCGGCCTCCGGCGAGTCGAGGCACTTCTCGAACTGCGCCGTGTCGAGGCCGACGCGCGACGCGTAGCCCTTCAGGTCGTCGCGCGAGAGCGCCGTCTGGTTCTCGAACAGCAGGAGGTTGAACGCCGATCCCTTGCCGCTCTGCACGGCGCACACGGAAGCGGTCGCGGCGGTACACGCGTCCGCGTGGTTGCGCGTCTCGATCGCCGCGTTGCAGTCCGCGTTCAGCGGGAAGTTCCGGTGGATCACCTCGACGTCGGCGCCGTCGGTCGCGAGAACCTCCGTCAGGTCGAGAAACGCCCTGCGACAGTAGGGACACTGGAAGTCGGAGAACTCGACCACGGTGATCGCGGCGCCACCTGCGGGGTGGCTCTCGTCGATCGGAGGATCGACGATCGGTCTGGAGACGTAGAAGGCATAGAAGCGCGGATCCTTCTGCTTGATGCCCTCGACCGACATCGGTCCGCCCGTCGTCTCGTCGGACGCCTGGACGACGCCGAGCACCACGACGACCGCGAGGGTCGCCCCCACCGCCGCCGCGAGCGGTCCGGGACGAAAGGGCGACGAGCTCTCTCGCGACACCTCGACGAGAAGCGCGAGCGCCGCGCCGAAGAGGCCGATCCCGACGGCATCCATCGAGAGGCAGATCGGGCAGGCGACGCCGATCACGAACGCCGAGACGAAGAAGAAGTACAGCGAGATCCCGAAGATGCCGAGCGTCAAACCGAAGAGCGCGGTCGCGAGCGGCAGCCGGCGCGCCGGGGGAGCGCGCATCACCAGGACCGCGAGCACCGCCGTCGCGAGATACGACAAGATCCCCCACGCCCCGACCGGGATGCCGAGGAACTCCGAGTACGCGCTGCCCAGCACGACGTCGCAGGACAGCCCCTCGGACACGTCGCAAAAACTAGTGTAGTCGCCCTGGCTTGCAGCCAGTCGATCATGGATAAAGAGCACCACCGAGCCGAGGATCAGGCCCACCATGGAGAGGACGAGGAGCAGGACCGGGAGGGATCCGATTCGAGGCGCCGCGGGCGAAGAAATCGAGCTGCGACGGGCGCTTGGCATGATTGGCGGGGATCCTAGCCACGCGAGGTTTGCAATTCAACGCAGCCCTCGCGCTCGTTCGACGTGGAAGCGCGTCTTCTCATTCGCATTCCTCGCGTGCTCGCTCGTGCTCGCACTCGGAGCTCCCGCGAGCGCGCGTGACCTCGTCATCAACGGCAGCTTCACCGCGGGAGCGGAGAGTCAGCCGAACGGCTGGCGGCCCGACCTCTGGAGCGCCGCGGCCGGCACCACCTTCGAGTGGAAGAAGGACGACGTCGCCCCGGGCGTCGTGATCGTTCGGAACCCGAACCCGAACGACGCGCGCTGGATCCAGGAAGTCCCGGTGCAGCCCGGACAGTGGTATCGGCTCTCGGGCTTCGTGCGCGCGGTCGGAGTTTCCGACGGGGGCGCCGGCGCGAACCTGTCGATCCTGCGTGGCTTCGATCGGACGGAAGCGTTCCATGGCGACACCGAGTGGACTCCCGTCTCGATGTGGTTCAAGGCGAACCCGGACGAGACGAAGGTCACCGTCGCCTGCCGTCTCGGGGGCTACGCGGAGACGTCGTCGGGCGAGGTGTGGTGCGCGGGCATTCGCCTCGAAGCGCAGGCGGCGCCGCCCGTCAATGCCAACTTCGTCTACGGACCGATCGAGGAGTCGACGGCGACGGTCGGGCTTCCGACCGTTCTCGGGCTGATCTTCCTGCTCGTCTTCGGGCTCGGCCATTACGGCAGCGTCGGCGCGAGCGTCCCGAGGAGAGAGAAGCTCGCGCTCGCCGGAATCCTGATCGTGGTGCTCGCCGCAAAGATCGCGGCGGCCCCCTGGTTCCAGTACCGCGTCGACGTCGGGACGTACTCCGCCTGGGCGATCAAGCTCGCGGGCGAAGGTCCCGCTCGCTTCTACGCTCCGGGTTACTTCGCCGACTATCCGCCCGGCTACATGTACGTGCTCTGGGGAATCGGCGTCCTGAGCAACGCCGTCGGGATCCCGTTCGGCTCGTCGGGGTTCCTGATCCTCTTGAAGCTACCCGCACTGCTCGCGGACGCGGCCGTCGCGTGGCTGACGTTCGCGCGCCTCCGCAGCGACGACAAGCGTCTTGCGTGGACGGCGGCGCTCGCCTTCGCGCTCAACCCCGCGCTCGTATTGAATTCGGCGGTCTGGGGACAGACCGATTCCGTCCTCGGGCTTCTCGTCCTCCTCGCGTTCCTCGCGCAAGGCGAGCGACGCTTCGAGCTCGCGTGGGTGTTCGCGGCGCTCGCAGTCCTGACGAAGCCGCAAGCGCTCCTCCTCGTCCCGCTGCTCGCCTTCTGGCCGCGCGGCTGGTGGAAGACCGGCCGTCCCATCTCGAGCCTCCTCGCCGCTTTGGCGACGGTCTTCGTCGTCGCCGATCCGTTCCGGGGCGAGCGTCCGTGGCGCTGGCTCGTCGACCTCTACTTCGGGACGACGGGCTACTACGCCGAGACGTCGGTCAACGCGATGAACCTCGCCGCGCTCCTCTTCGGGATGCGGCACAACGACTCCGAGATCACGCTCGGGCTCTCCGCGAACAACTGGGGCTTCCTGATCGGTCTCGCGATCGGGCTCGCCTTCTTCGTCGCCTACCTGCGGCGACGAGATCGCGTGCTCTACACGAACCTCTTCGCAGCGGCGACGCTCACCTCGTTCACATGCTTGACGCGCATGCACGAGCGCTATCTCTACCCTTTCTTCGTGTTCGCGGGGCTGCTCGCGATCACGGGGCCGCTCGGCGCGATCTACTGGACGCTCTCGGCGCTGTTCCTCGCGAACCAGCTCGTCGTCTACCTCTATCAGGAGAGCGCGACCTCGGGCCCGACGTGGCTCTGGATGACCGTCGCGGTCCTCACGACCGCGTGCCTCTTCGCCTGGCTCGCGCTCACCTGGAGAATCGTCCAGGGCAAGGTCGAGGTGCCGGGAGCGCGCGCGCTCGAGCGCGACGACTCGGCGTGGCTCCGCTGGCTCGCTCTCGACCGATCGGGCCCGAGCCTCGCTCCGCCGACTCCGGAGGGGGCGACCGCGGATGCCTCGGGCGCGCCGCTCACCTCATGGACGAGGCACGAGGCCGTCTACCTCCTCGCGCTCCTGCTCCTCTCGCTCGGCCTGCGGCTCTACGCGATCGACAAGCCGACGGACCTCGTCTTCGACGAGGTCTACTTCGTCGAGCAGGGCCGGAACTACCTCACGGGCACCGACTTCCTCGATCCCCACCCGCCGTTCGCGAAGCTGATGATCGGACTCGGCATCGGCGCGGTCGGCGACACGCCGTTCGGCTGGCGCATCATGAACGCGATCGTCGGCACGATCCTGGTCGGCCTGATGTACGTGCTCGGGCGCGAGCTCTTCCAGCGCCGTCTCGCCGCCGGGCTCGCGGCACTCTTCGTCGCGATCGACGGGCTCTGTCTCGTCGACTCGCGCATCGCCGTGATCGACATCCACTACGTGACGTGGGCGATCGGCGCGTACACCCTCACGATCCGGTTGATCCGAAAACGGGACTACCAGAACGTGCCGCTCCTTCTCGGGATCGGCGCCGTGCTCGGCGTCTCCGTCGGATCGAAGCTCTACATTCCATTCTTCAGCTTCATTCTCGTCCTCGGTGCGCTCGCCGTGACGGGCTGGAACCAGGCGCGCAGAATGAAGCAGCCGGTCGTGCGCTTTCTCGCGAAGCCGATCCTCGTCGTGGGCTGGACGGCGTTCGGCGTGTACGTCCTCACCTACGCGCCGCACTTCCTCTGGGGCTGGTGGCACTCGCCGATCGACCTCGTCAATTACATCTTCGTCGAGGTTCCGAACTATCAGGCGGCGGTCGCCGACGCGCAGCACCCGTACTCGTCGAAGTGGTGGACGTGGCCGCTTCTGCTGCGGCCCGTCTGGTACTACTGGAAGGACCCCGGACCGACGCCCGGCATGGTCGTCGGTATCTGGGGCTCGGGAAACCTGGCGATCTGGTGGGCCGCGCTCGCCGCGCTTGCGTTCGTCGCCTGGCACGCGATCCGCGAGCGACGGATGGCTCTCGCGTTCGTCGCCGCGGGCTGGCTGATCCACCTGATGCCGTGGGTCGGAATCGGCCGGACGCTGTTCCTCTACCACTACCTTCCCTCGCTGCTGTTCGCGTTCCTCGCCCTCGCATGGCTTCTCGACCGCCTTTGGAACGGCGAGGGAACGAAGGTCGAGCGAGGCCTGATGGGCGCAGCGGTGCTGGGAAGCCTGTTCCCGGTCGTCTGGTACACGCTCCGCGAGTGGTCGATCCCGTTCATCGCGATCCTGATCATCTACGAGGGCTGCACGTACTCGCCCTACGTCGAGCCGAAGCGGCTCGGGCGCGTCGTCGTCGCCGGCTACTGCGTCGCCATCCTCGCCATTTCCTGGTACTTCCTGCCGATCTGGCTCGGACTGCCGATGCCCAAGAACGACTGGCAGGCACGCATGTGGTTCTCCGATCTGAACTACAAGTTCCTAAACTGGATATGAGGGACGCTCGACGGATGACGGCGGGCCTCGGCGCCTGCCTCCTGCTGCTCCTCGTTTTCGCCGGAGTAGCGCACGCTTCGCGCGAGCTCGTGCAGAACCCGCTTCTCGGCAACGGCCAGAACGGTCAGCCGCTCCACTGGAAAGCCGAAGGCTTCAAGATGGAGACCGAGGTCACTCGCTTCGGGTGGAGTGTCGACACGAAGGGCATCGGCGTCCTCGAGATCGACAGCCCGGGCGGGAACGATGCGCGCTGGGTGCAGACCGTTCCGGTCTCGCCCGACACCTGGTACCGCGTCACCGGCTGGATCCGCACGGAGAACGTCGGGGCGACGCAGATGGGCGTCCACCTCTCGGTGATGGGCACCTTCCACAACTCGCGCGACCTGCGCGGAACGCTCGGCTGGCAGCCCGTCGGGTTCTGGGTGAAGACGGACGGGCTCACGACGAAGCTCCAGATCGCGTGTCGACTGGGCGGCTACAGCTCGCTCAACACGGGGAAGGGCTGGTGCACGGGGATCTCCGTCGTCGCCGCGGGCACGCCGGCTCCGGACCGCTTCGTCTACGGCAACACCGCGGACCCGCAAGCGTCGAGCGGCGCCTTCGGCGTGCAGGCGATCGCGGTGCTCGTCGTGGTCGGCATCGCGCTCCTGATCTGGCGCTACGTCCTGCCACCCTCGACGCACATTCCCGAATGAGGAGCGGATGAGGCTCGCCACCGTCTTGGTCTTGACGGTGATCGCGGGGTGGCTGCGCTTCACGTCGCTCGACTTCGGGCTCCCCGACAAGTTCCGGCCCGACGAGGAGTACATGGTCTCGCGGGCGGTCGGGTTCTCGGAGGACCTGAATCCCCACTTCACCGTGTACCCGGCGGCACAGATGTACGTGCACCATGCGACGCTGCGCTTGATCGCCGCTCTCGAGGGGCAAAAGGGCGACTTCCGCGGCGCGTTCCTTCCGGGTGGGTTCGCGCGGGCCCATCTCGTCGGACGTCAGCTCGCCGCGGCGTTCGGGACGGCGACGATTCCCGCGATCTATTGGGCTGCACTCCCCGCGTACGGCTCGACCGCCGCGCTCGCCAGCGCCACCGTGATGACGTTCGCGACCATCCACGTGCGCGAGTCGAAGTACTCGACGACGGACACCGCGGCGGTCTTCTGGCTCACGCTCGCGATCGGGATGATGCTGCGCGTGATCCTGCGCGGCGGCCTCGGGCCCTCGCTCCTCGCCGGCGTCTTCACCGGGATCGCGATGGCGACGAAGTATCCGACGGGCGCCGTGCTCGCGGGTCAAGCGCTCGCGCACCTCGGCGCGCGCTGGCGCGAGGGGCGGAGCCTCTGGCGCTCGTTCCGCGACATCCGGCCGTGGATCACTCTGGTCACGACGATCGTCGTGTTCGTCTGCTGCACGCCCTACTTCCTTCTCGACTGGGCGCAGACGCTGAACGACTTCGCGTATCAGCGCGGATTCCTCGAGCAGGGCGTCGGCAACACCCGGGCGGGTTGGGGCTGGTCCTGGCTTCTCGAGAAGGCGTTGCCGGACGGGCTCGGTCCGGAGCTCGCGACGGTCGTGCTCGTGGCCGTCGCCTGGTGCGTGATCCGGCCGCGGATCGGCACGTGGTCGCTTCTCGCGTTCGTCGCGGTGGCGACGCTCGGCATGACCTCGAGCCGCTACGCGTTCTATCGCTACGTCGTCATTCCTCTTCCGGCGCTCGTCCTCTTCGTCGGGATCCTCGCGAGCGACGTGAAGCGCTGGCTCGCGCGGCGCGTTCCGGATCCGTGGCCGGCGGTCGTCCTCTCGGCGGCGCTTCTCGTACTGCTCGTCCCTTCCGCGATCCGCGACTACAAGCTCGGCCGCATCTTCGCGCGCCGCGACACGCGCACGATCGCGCGCGAGTGGATCCAGGAGCACGTCCCGCCGGGCTCCGCGATTGCGATGACGAACCACGCGACGCCCTACGGGAAGCCGCAGCTCACCGCAGGCGGGTACCGCATCGAGCCGTTCCAGGACGTCGCGACGCTGCGACGGGGCCAGATCCGCTGGGTTCTCTCCGACTCGGACGTCCTGCCCTTCTACTCGCCGGCGCCGACGGATGCGCAGCTCCGCGAGCTCGAGTCGTCCGCGGACCTGCGCTTCGATCTCGATCCCGTCAAGCCGGGAACGCCGAAGCCCGTGTTCGACGAAGCGGACGCGTTCTACATCCCGATCCGGCACACCTCGAGCATGAAACGACCGGGGCCGCGCATCCGGATCTGGGAGCTGCGCGACGGCCCCGCCGCGCCTGCCGAGCCGCCGCCGAGCACGAAGTTGCGCCGGCGCCGCGTGCAGGACTAACGTCGGCACATGGCCAAGGTCATGATCTATCACAACCCGGTGTGCTCGAAGTCGCGCGGCGCCGTCGAGATCCTCACCGAGCGCGGCGTCGCGCACGACGTCGTCGAGTACCTGAAGATGCCGCTCGACCGAGCGACGCTGGAGCACTTCCTCGACCTCCTCCCCGGCGAGCCGTCGGCGCTCGTTCGCAAGGACAAGCGCTTCGCCGAGCTCGGGCTCGACGCGAAGGACTACCAGACGCGCAAGCAGGTGATCGAGGTGCTGCTCGCGCACCCCGAGCTGATGGAGCGGCCGGTCGTTCTGAACGGCAATCGCGCCGTGATCGCGCGCCCTTCGGAGAAGGTGCTCGAGATCCTCTGATGTATACGAGGGGCACGCGCCCCTCGCCCCACGCGGCAAAGCCGCGCGGGGCCCCACTCCTGCGCTCGCTCGCGCTCGGCCGCGCGCTACGCGCGCGGAGGTCTCGCGTCACTCCTACCGCAAGGTGCGGAGCTGCGACTCGACGCGGCGCCGCCTTGGCTCGTGCATCGCCGCCGCTTCGGACGTCCGCTCGAGATAGAGCTGGTACAGCGAGCGCGCGAGAGCGTGCGGATCCTTCGCGCGCTCGGCGAGCGGGCGGATCGAAGCGGGACGCTCGAGGATCTTCCGGGTGCTCTCGAAGGCGGCCTGGTCGTCCGCGTTCGACGTCTCGAGATCCGCGAGCGCGTCGGCGAGATCGACGAGCGGCGCCGCTTCGTACGACTCGAGCGCCACGGCGACCGCGAGCGAAGGCGCGCCCTTCGCCGCCTGTCCGCTCTCGAACTCGAGACGCCCGAGAAGCCGCCAGGGCTTCTCGTCGCACGCATCCGCAGCGATCGCATCGTGCAGGAACCTCTCCGCCTCCTCCTTGTGGAGTGCGTCGTTGGCGCGGCGCGCCGCCTTCGCGAGCCGCGCGACCGTGTCGCGCTGCCAGCGTCGGAGCTCGCCC
Source organism: Deltaproteobacteria bacterium (assembly GCA_016874795.1). Lineage (GTDB taxonomy): Bacteria > Desulfobacterota > Binatia > UBA12015 > UBA12015 > VGTG01. The sequence continues at coordinate 44,083 of VGTG01000026.1, forward strand.
GGACCCGACGCGAGCACGCTCTCGTCGAGAGGACGGGCGAGACAGCGGAAGCCGTCGACCTCGTCCCAGCCCGTCGTCGCGAACCGCATCACGCGCCCGGTGCGCGCGCCCGGCACGAGATCCGGAGGAGGGAACGTCGCTTCCCACGACTCGACGAGCTCGCCCGCAATCACGTCGTAGCGCGACGGCGCCGAGAGCTTCGGCGCGCAAAGGAAGCGAGGCCGCTTCTCGGCGAGAAGCCAGCCGCACGCGGTCGTTGCACCCGGTCCCGTCATCACGGCGAGGACGAGGGGCTCGCCCGCCTCGGTGCGAAGATCGAGCGCGCCCTCGAGCTTCGTGACGCGCGCGTCGAAGTCGTGACGGCCGACGAGCACGGCCGGCTCGTGGCCGACGTCGATCAGAAGCGCGGTCGCCCTGCTCCTGGTCTCGGGCGAAGCGCCGCCCGCGAGCAGTCCGACGACGTAGGGTGAATCGTCGGAGACCGCCTTCAGGGGAGAGTCGCCGCCGCCCGGCGGCAGGGCCGTGCGCGCCCGAGCGATGCGCGTCGCGGGGCTGCGCGGCGGCGTGACGGGTTGCGGCTTCTTCTCGGCTTCCGCAGGAGCAGGCTCCGGCATCGCCGGCGCCGCGGCGGCCTCCTTCATCTTCTCGAGCTGGTGCGAAAGCTCCGGGTCGACCGGAGCCGAGGCCCGCGCCGCACAACCGAGAGCGACCGCGAGCACGAGCAGCGACGGGAGCCGGGCACGAAGCACGGGCCCGAGTATAGGCGCCGCGGCGCCGGTTCCCGAAACCCGTCCCCGCCCGCAAGGCTGGGCGAATCAGCGACCGAAGCCCGCCCGGCCTCCACCGCCGCCGCTGGACCAACCGCTGCCTCCGCTGCCTCCACCACCTCCGCCGACTCCGCCGCCTCGCCCGAAAGAGCCCGAACCGGAGGAGAAGCCGCGGCTTCCCGAGAAGCCGCCGCCCGAACCGAACCCGCCCATGTTCGAACGCATGCCGCCGCTCGAGCCGAAGCCGGAGCGTGGCTGGCTCGGAGCCGAGTACGAATGGCTCGGCGGGGCGCTCGGACGGCTGCCGCCGTACGAAGTCCGTGGCTGGCTCTGCGACGGCGCCGAGTACGAGGGCCGGCTCGCGCCGTACGAGGCCGGAGGCCGGCTCTGCGTCGGCGGAGAGTACGACTGCCGGCTTCCGCCGCTCCCGCCGAAGGGTGCGCGCGAGCCGGTGGACGGCGGATTCGCGTATCCGCGACTGGGCGCCGCGCTCGCGTAGCCGCCCGAGCCCGGGCGCGACAAGGTTGCCGATTGCCGCGTGGGACGTGAACCCGAATTGGTCGATGCGCGCGGAACGTTGAACGCGGAGCGGCCATCCCCTCCGCGCGACGTCGCGGTCCCGCCGGCGCGCCCGACCTGCGCGAAGCTGCCGCGCGGAGTGCTCGGCGTGCGCACGATCCCCGAGCGCGAAGCCGAGCCGCCGGACTCGGAGCGCGACCAGGTCGGAGGCCGCGAGAAGCCGCTGCTCGCGCGCTCGCCGCTCGCGCCGCGCGAAGTCGTCATCGACCGGGAAGCGGTCGTCGGACCCGCGGCGCTCCGCGTTCGTCCCGCGCTCGACCACCCGGTGCGCGAGCCGGACGTCGTCGGTCGCTCCGCGACGTAGGGCGAGCTCCGACGGGCGGAGCTCGCGGTGCGAGGCGCCGTGACCGTGCGCGTCGACATCTCGGCGGGCGGGCGAGGAACGCCGGACCGTCCACGAGCCGAGCCGGAGGCGAGGCTCCGGCGACCGTCGGACGAGGTCGCGTCGCGCGAGGAAGCGAAGCCGTCCCGCGCGCCGCGCGAAGCCGTACCGCTCTCGGCGGTCCCGCGCGAAGCGCCGAGGCTCTCGCGCCCCGAGGTCTCCGAAAGCCCGCCGCGAGACGCGAGGCCTTCGCGTGCCGAAGAACGAGTCGCACCCCGGGACCCAAGGCTCTCGCGCCCGCTGGGAGCGGAAGCTCGCTCCGAATCCGAGGCCGGGTCGCGCGCCGAAGCGAGACCGCGCCTGCCACCCTCGTCTGGAGCGGCATCGCTTCCGCCGATCGACCGCCGTCCACCTTCGTCGTTCGCCGCGCGCGAAGCGAGGTCGTCGCGTCCGCCGCGCCGCGCCGCGGCCGTCCGTGTGATCGCTTCGCGACCGCGTGCCTCCGAGGGACGCGCGCCGCGTCCGGCGCTCACCCGCGAAGCGCTCGCCGTCTGGAACGCATCACGATCCGGCGTGATGTCGAGCCGGCCGCCGGTCGGCTGGAAGGCGTCCAGGTCGGCGCCACGCGCCGCGATCGGTCGCCCGCCGCGCCCGAAGTCCTCGCGCGGCACCGTCGAGAAGCCGCCCGGGTTCTCCCGGTTCGTGTACCGGACGTCGTTCACGTTGATGTTCGTGATGTTCTTGTTGATGATGACGTTGTTGTTGACGACCCACGGGCCGCCCCAGCCGCCCCACCACGGATAGCCGATGCTGGCGCCACCCCAGCCGCCCCACCAGGGATAGCAGGGCTCGCCCCAGCCGAGCGGCGTCCAGCCGATGTAGCCGCCCCAGCCGCCGCCGAACCCGAGCGACACGCCGAACCCGCCCCAGCCGCCGTAGAAGCCGACGAGAGCGGGAGCGTAGATCGGCGGCGGTCCGAGCGGACCCGGCGCCCAGTACCAGTACGAGTTGCGGTAGAGCCAGCGACCGTAGTGGAACGGTGCCCAGCCCCAGGGCGCGTAGTCGATCCAGCTCCAGCCCCACGGCTGGACGTAGCTCCAGCGGCCGTCCGTGTAGGGCGACCAGTCGGCGGAGACGTCGGTCGGCCTCCAGAGCTGGCCGTACTCGTCGTCGTACTCCCAGGTGCCGTACTGATCGAGATCCTCGGCGCCGTAGATCGCCTCGTCGACGTGCTGGTAGCTGACGGCGGTCTCGATGCGGGCGTCGCGGCTCGCCTCCCAGCCGTCGAAATCGTCTTCGGGAGCGTAGGCGACCGTGCGGAAGCCGAGGCCACCACCGATGTCGTCGATGATCGCGCTGGTGTTGCCGGTCAGGTCGTACTTCTCGGATCCGACGTGGGCGACGGCGTCGCCGCCCTCGACGCGGACGGTCGTCCGGCCGCCGGAATCGACGTCGACGCGGTAGGCGCCTGGTCCTTCCAGGACGAGCGCCACGGTCGGCGTATCGAGCTCGACGTGGCCGCGCGGCTCGCCGCGAAGGCGCATCGTCACGCGGCCGACGGGCACGCGGACCTGCGTCGCGTCGGGAGCGAGCTCGACGAGGTCGATCTCGGTCTCGGCTCCGAGCCGGACGTAGGTCTCCGGAGCGAGCTGGATCTCGGCCCGCGAGGCGTCACCGGAGTAGAAACGATCGCCCGTGACGAGCGGGGCGTTGACCGCGACCCCGGTCCAATCGTCGCCGTCGCGGCGATAGTAGGAAGCTTCGCCCTCGATCAGGCTCACCCGGGCGACGCCTGGCGGATCCCCTTCCGCGTCCTTCGGGGGCCCGCCTTCCGCGCGCACCCCGGATGCCCAGGCGGATGCCACGGCGGCGACCAGGACCCAGAGGACGAATCGGGACGCCTGCGAAGGCTCCCCGTGCGACCATCTGCGCTGCGTGTTCGTGATGATCTCCCATCGGGAGCGTATCTCGGCTCCCGGGGAGACCCAACACCCGAAGTGCGAGAAGGTCGCGCGAAGGATCGATTGCGCGCTGTCAGGAGCAGTTAGTCAAGTCCGGGTCATAAGCAGTTTAAGATGTCCGCTCGTTCAAGCTGCTTTTTTCTTGGTCTTGGATTCGGTGAGGATATCTCCTTGCTGGCTGTAGGCCGCGAGGAGG
>VGTG01000027.1 GCA_016874795.1 Deltaproteobacteria bacterium
TAGTGCACCGCCGTCGAGATAGCGTCAAGCAGATTGCCGTTCATCGGCGTCCCTCGCAAGGAACGCCGACGAAGGAATATCTGGCATATTTCGAGGAGGCGTGACGCCGCGAGGGGCGTCGAGGGGCGGTAAGATGTTGACGCTATCTCGACGGCGGTGCACTAGTGCCTCTTCTCTGCAGGCGCCGGAGGCGTCGCGGTCGGCTCCGTTGCCGCGGCACGCTCCTGGTACCACTTCGCAGCGCGGTCGAGCTCGGCGAGCACGCCGGTGCGGCTCTTGCGGAGCTGCTCGACGCCGACGTTCCGCCGCCAGTCGGGGATCTCGAGGAACGCCCCTTCGCCGGAGGGCTCGAAGAGCGCGCGCAGCGTCGCGATCTCCGCGAGAGCGGCACGCGCCTCCGCCCGGGCGCGCGGACCGGTGCCGAGCGGCGGCGTCCCCGCGACGTCGATCCAGACGGGCGCGGTTTGCGAGGCGGAGAAGCGCTTCCGCGCTCCCTGCGGCCGGCGGTCGAGCTTCGTCCCGCGCGTGCGAAGCGCGAGCCAGCCCGAGGCGCGGATCTCGACGTCGCTCTCGAGGGCGATCTCGCCCGCGGCGCGACGTGAGGTCGCGCGCGCCGCGACCTCGCCGTCGCGGACGAGCTCGAGCGCCTCGACGTCGTCGCGCGTCGGATCGAAGCGGACGACCGCCAGGGCGCGCACCGTTCCCGGCTTCGCGAGCGCGATCTCGCCGCCGACGTCGGCGCTCGCTTCCCCCGCGCCCACACGCAGCTCGAGGAGCGGTCCGTTCGTGACGAACGTCCGGCCCGCACGAAGACCCGCGAGCCAACTCGCGTACGAGAGCTCGCCCTCGACGCGCGTGTAGAAGCGCACCGATCCCGGCAGGTCCTCGAGGCACGGGAAGTCCGTCCCCGCGGTGGGAGCGATCCGCAGGCCGAGGTCCCACGTGCGGTACAGCATCGAGTCGTTCGGGACGTCGACCTGCAAGACCTCGAGGAAGTCGATCAGGCCCGTCGGCGCGTCGATCATGACGCCCGGAGCGAACCAGTGCGCGTAGCCGGAAAGCGCGCCCTGCGCGCGCGCCTTCTCCCACACGGGCTGGTACACGAGGTAGCTCTCGCCGGGATCGAGATACTCGCGCGCGCCGAGGACGACGCCGTGGCCGAGGACCCACGTGCGCGGGTTCTCCTGCCCCGGGGCGACGACGGTGTCGCCCTCGCGGTACCCGCCGCTCGCGCCGAAGGCGTACTGTCGCGCGGCGGCGACGCCGCCGACCCGTCCCATCGCGAGGAGGTTCGCGACGTGCAGGTCCTCCGCTGCCATCCAGCGCCCGACGAGGGGATCGAGGTCGCGATGCGGGCGAGACACGTGCAGGTGTCCGTCCGCCGAGAACCAGCCGCGCGACGGCATGTCGATCCAGCGCTCGAGACGGACCGCCGCGGTCGCGCCGTCCTCGCCGACCTCGATCGGCAGCGAGGCGACGCGGTACTCGAAGCCCTTGCTCGCGACGAGCCGGTAGCGTCCCGGGGGGACGTCGATCTCGACCGGTCCGTCGACGTAGAACGCGCGCGCGCCCGCCGTGGTGTCGAGGAGGCTCGTCCCGCGACCCTTCTCCGCCTCGCCGTCCGTCCACCACGCGGGCGCGGGCTTCTCGCATTCGCCGGCGACCGGAAGCGACGCGGGCGGAACGTGCGAGCGCCCCTCCTCGTCGACGAGCGTGATGCGCGCCGGCGTCGCGCGGCCGCTCTCGTCGTCGACGATCTCGAAGCGAAGCTTCGCCGCGCGTGCCGCCGTCGCCGTGAACGGGGAAGCGAGCGCCGCCACGAGGACGGCCGAGAGGAAGCGCGCTCCCACCCGGCTCGTATATCAATCGCCGAGCATCTCCGCGTACATGAACAGGTTCACGTGGATGTCGCCCCGATACGCGGCGCGCACGCCGGGCTCGAGGTTCGCGAGCTCCCACTGGTACGCCTCGATCTCGCGCCGCCAGATCTGGCGATGCCCGAGCTTCACGTGCCCGGCGCCGTACTGGTACGCGTGCACGAGCTCGTGACCGAGGAACGCTCGGATCTCGGCCTCGTTCAGCGCGTCCGGGCCGGTGAACACGGACTGATTGACGTCGATGTATACGACGTCGCCGACGAGACGCGCGCCGCCGTAGGAGGTGCGATTGGCCATGTAGCCGAGAAGCGTCTCGAGGTCCTCGCGCGGCGGCGCCTGCACGACGATCGAGAGCGGTGGCGGGAGCGGGAAGTCCTCTGCATGGACCGCGAGCACCTCGCGCACCGCGCGCTCGAGACGCAAGCTCGAACCGGGCGGCGCCGCCTGCACCTCCCACGGCTCGCGCCGGTCCCAGCGCGGGAGGCGCTCGTACCAAAAGCTCGCGCGATCGACGCGGATCGTCGTGGCGCGCTCGGCCGGCTCCGGCTCCGTCCCGGTCGCGATTCCGGCCGACGCTTCGAGCACGAACACGGCCGCCAGCCAGCGCAACGGTTGGCCGGCGTGTCGCGCTAAGAATCTGCTCGAGGTGCTCACGGGTTCGCTCACCCCATCGGGGCCTCTGCGACGCAAGCCAAATGCCAGCCGCAGATCCCCGCGGGGCAACCGGATTCTTCCACGGAAGCGCCGCAGAGTGCAGGCCCCGTCGTGCGTCGTGGAAAGAAAAGATGGCGGCGGCGGCCTACGCCGGGCAGCAGGCGCCTCCGGATCCGGTGCCCAATCGGCGCCGCACCTGTCGAACGGATGCGGCAGCGCCGGCAGCGGTCGAACGGCTCGACCGAGGAAATTCGGCGCCCTTTGCGCGGCGACGGACGATCGTCCTCGTGGCACCGGCATTGCTGAACCTCCCGACAGGCTCGATCGCACGACCGGGCCGGGAAGGAACCTACGATGGCTGCTCTATTTGCATTGAACGCTCCCCTGATCGACCTGGCGGGCGGAATTCCGACGGCTGCTCTGACGTTGCCGTTCGAGGGCTTCGCCGCGATCGGCTTGCCGATCGTGATCGCTCTCGGGCTCGCATTCGGTCTCGTCGCGGGTCGGCGCTACCGGCGCTCTCCGCGACCGGCAACCGCGACGCCTTCGCCGGCTGCAGCCTGAGGCGCAGAAGCGCTCGGTGCGGATCTCCGGGCTCAGCGCACGGCCCGGTCAGCCCTCCCCCGGCTGCGCACCGAGCACGCGGGCAGCGCGTCGTCTCGCCTCGTCGAGTCGGCGCGCTTCGCCGCCGCGTCGCCGGCCGCTCTCGCGTGTCGGCGGCCGACCCGCACGCTACTCTCGGGTGGCATGCGCATCGGGATCCTGAAGGCCGATTCCGTCCTCCCCTCGCTGAGCCCGACCTTCGGCGAGTACACCGACATGTTCCCGGCGGTGCTGCGTCGCGCCGATCCCGATCTCCGATTCGTCTCGTACGACGTCGAGCACGGCGAGCTTCCGGAGCGGATCGACGCGTGCGACGGCTACGTGATCACCGGGAGCCGTCAGAGCGTGTACGACGACCTGCCGTGGATTCGCGCGCTCGAGGAGCTCACGGTTCGCCTCGTCGAGTCGCGAACGAAGCTCATCGCCGTCTGCTTCGGACACCAGCTCGTCGCGCACGCGCTCGGCGGACGCACCGCGCCGGCAGAGCGCGGCTGGACGACGGGCGTACAGCGCTGTCGCATCGACACGCCATTCCCGTGGGCCGATTCGACGGCGAGCGAAGTTCGCTTGATCCACAGCCACAAGGATCAGGTGCTCGAGCTTCCGTCGGGCGCCGAGCGCGTCGGCGGCAACGAAGCCTGCCCGAACGCGTTCTATCGGATCGACCGGCATGTGATGAGCTGCCAGGGACATCCCGAGTTCAGCCACGCGTACGCGCGCGCTCTCTACCGGGCGCGCCGCGAGGCGCTCGGCGAAGCGGAGTACGCACGCGCCGACGCGTCCCTCGTCGAGGCGACCGACCGCCTGGAGGTCGCCCGCTGGATCACCACCTTCCTCCGCGACCGAGGCTAGGCGCGAGAGCGACCGCTCCACGAGGGCTCAAAACGGTTCATCGCCCTCGATGGTGACGCGCTCCATGCGGCGGCGCTCCGGCCAGTAGTCGTTCTCCGGACGATGCTGCGTCGAGCGGTTGTCCCAGAATGCGATCGAGTTCTCGCGCCAGTGGAACCGGCACGTGAACTCCTTGCGCTGCACGTGCGCGTAGAGAAACTCGAGCAGGGCGTCGCTCTCCGCGGGATGGAGCCCGACGATCCGCGTCGTGAACAGGCAGTTGACGAAGAGGCAGCGCCGGCCGCTGACCGGATGCGTGCGCACGACCGGATGCTCGACGGGCGGGTTGTCGGCGAGCGCTTGCGCGAGACGCTCGCGCCCGCCGGGCTCCGCCAGGCTCTCCTGGAAGCCGTGCTCGAAGGAGTGCTCCGCGCGGAGGCCGTCGAGGAATTTCCGCATCGGCTCCGAGAGCGCCTCGTACGCCGCGGCGAGGCTCAGCCAGAGCGTGTCGCCGCCCTTCGGCGGCACGATGCGCGCGCGCAGGATCGAGCCGAGCGGCGGATTCGGCCGGAACGTCATGTCCGTGTGCCACTTCTCGATCTTCGACGGGTTCTCGCGGTCGGACTCGAGGATCGAGAGCTCCGGGTAGCCGTCGACGTGCGGGTACGCCGGATGGCACTGCGGGGCACCGAAGCGCCGCGCGAAGGCGCTCTGCTGGGCCGGCGTGATCTCCTGGTCACGGAAGAAAATGACCTGGTGCTGGACGAGAGCGCTCTCGAGCGAGTGGAGCTGCTCGTCGGAGAGCGGCTCGCGCAGGTCGATGCCTTCGATCTCGGCGCCGAGCGCCGCGCCGATCGGATGGACTCGGATCATGGGCGGGATTGAACCACGACGGACCGGGGATTGCCCAGCGTCGGAAATCGAGCGAGTCTCCGGCATGCCCATCGAGCATCTGAGCGCCGAAGAGAGCCCGAAACGAGCCGCCGAGATCCTCGCCCGGGACGGCTGCGTGGTCGTCGACCGGCTGGTCCCCCGCAGCCAGCTCGATCGCGTGCGAAGCGAGCTCGCCCCGTATCTCGAGGCGACGCCGATCGGACCCGACCGCTTCAGCGGTCATCACACGCGACGCACGGGCGCTCTGATCGCGCGCTCGCCGAGCGCCCGAGACGTCGTCGCGCATCCGTTCGCCCTCGACACCGTCGGCTCCCTCCTCGGCCACGCGACGAACTTCCAGCTCCACCTGACGCAGGTGATCGCGATCGGCCCCGGCGAAGCCGCGCAGGCGATCCATCGCGACCAATGGGCGTTCGACTTCTTCCCCTTCCCTGCGGGCTACGAAGTGCAGTGCAACACGATGTGGGCGATGACCGACTTCACCGAGGAGAACGGCGCGACGCGCGTGATCCCCGGCAGCAACCGCTTCGAGGACCGGAAGCAGTTCGGGAACGACGACACCGAGCCGGCCGAGATGGAGGCGGGCTCCGTCCTCTTCTACACGGGCTCGCTCTACCACGGCGGCGGCGCGAACCGCTCCGACGCAGTCCGCTTCGGGTTGAACATCACCTACGCGGTCGCGTGGCTCCGGCAGGAGGAGAATCAGTACTTGTCGGTGCCGCGCGAGATCGCGCGAGATCTACCGGTGCCGCTTCTTCGCCTGATGGGCTATGCGCGTGGGGCGTACGCGCTCGGCTACGTCGACGACCTGCGCGATCCGATCGAGGTCGTCCGGCCGGGCGCCGGCGCGGAAGGCTTCGGCGAGCTTCCCGCCGCCGCGAAGAAGGCGGTCGAGGAGCTCTGATCTCGCGCTCGCTTCCCGTACCATCTACCATCGCGGGATGACCCACTCCCCCCAGGTTTCGCTCGCGGTCGCTTGTCTCCTCGCTTCCGGCTTCGCCGCGGCCGAAACACCGGCGCCCTCGCCCGACGCGACGAAGGCCGCCGCGGCGGCGCAGACGGCGCAGGCCGCGCAGGCGGCTCACGGTACGCACGCGGCGCACGATCATGCGGCGTTCGCGCGGCACGTCGACGCCGCCCTCCTCGAGAAGCCGATCGGGATCGAGAAGGGGCTCGGCAAGGTCCACCAGAAGGTCGGGACCGAGTCGAGCGAGGCGCAGACGTACCATGATCAAGGGCTCGCGAACCTGCACGCGTATCAGTGGATCCGCGCCGCGCGGTCGTTCCACGAGGCACTCCGTCGCGACTCGAACCTCGCCCTCGCACGGATCGGGCTCGCGCGCGCCTACGAGGGGATGAAGGACGAGGCGGCAGCCGATCGCGAGCTCGCTCGCGCGCAGGAGCTCGCGCCGAAGGCGAGCGCGCGCGAGCAGAAGTACGTCGCCGCCTACGCGGCGAAACGCCGCGCCGTGGCCGCCGCCGAGGCCGATCGCGAAGCGACGCTCGCGGCATACAAGAAGATCCTCGACGAGCTCACGGCGGAGGACGCTTCGGACGCCGAGGCCTGGCTCCTGCGCGGCAACGCCGAGGAGAGCGCCGCGGGACGCGGCCAGAACGGCGACGAGACCACGCTTCGGTTCTACGAGGCGGCGCTCCGTGCGAGCCCGGACCACTTCGGAGCGCACCACTACGTCGCGCACACCTACGAGAACGTCGGTCGCGCGGACGACGCCGTGAAGCACGCGGAGATCTTCTCGCGCGCCTGCCCCGACGTGCCGCACGCCCGTCACATGTTCGCGCACACGCTGCCGCGCGTCGGTCGCTGGAAGGACGCCGTCGCCGAGCTCGAAGCGGCCGACGTCCTCGAGGAGAACGCCGAGCGCGAGGACGGAATCCCGCGCGCCGAGGACTGGCACCGCGTGCACAACCTGAACCTGCTCGGTCTCGCGTACCTGCACCGGGGTCGCACCGCGGACGCCGAGCGGACGCTGCGCGAGGCGTACGAGACGCCGATCCCCGATCCGCTCGCGCAGAGCTGGCACTCCACCTGGCCCGAGTTCCTGCTCGTGCAGGGACGCCCGCAAGAAGCGCTCGCCGTCGCGAAAGAGCTCGAGGAGAGCGATTCCCCCGTCAAGCGCGCCATCGGCAGCGCGCTCGTCGGCGAAGCGATGATCGACCTCGGCGACCTGAAGGGAGCGGGCGAGCAGTCGAAAAAGGCGCGCAAGCGCGTCGACGAGCTCCGCACCGCGGCCAAGGGACACGCGCGCGCCGAGGTCCTCGTGCTCGTCGCGCAGGAGTACGCGCAGATCCTCGACGTGCGAGGCGCGCTGCGCAACGGCCCGCCGCAGGAGTGGCGGGACTTCATCGTCGAGCTCGTCGATGCGATCGCGGAGGATCCGACCTTCGACGGCTGGGGCAACGGCTGGGTCCGCCTGAAGCGGATCTCGAAGGACGCGCGCGCGACCGGGAACGGCGAGCTCGCGGACCACATCGACGAGAAGCTCGCGGGCTCCTCCTCCTCCTCCTGAGGCTCTCAGGCCTTCCCACGCATGGACAGCCGAGCATCCGGACGATAGCTACCTGCCCATGAGCTGGATCGACGCGTCCCTCGCGGAGGGTGCGAACGGCGCGGACTTCGACCGCGTTCTCGGCCTTCGGCCCGAGTTCCGCGAGGACTTCACGCGCTTCCACGACCTCCTCTGGAAGTCCGTCGATCCGCTCCTGCTCGAGCTCTGCCGGGTCCGGATCGCGGAGCTCCTCGGCTGCGTCAGCGAGATGAAGCGCCGGACGCCCGCCGCCGTCGCCGCGGGGCTCGACGAGCGAAAGCTCGCCGCCCTCCCCGGCTGGCCGAATCACGCGGGCTTCCGCGTTCCGGAGCGCGCCTGTCTCGCCTTCGCCGAGCAGTTCCTCCTCGATCCGCACGGCGTGACGGACGAGCAGGTGGCCGACGTGATCGCGCACCTCGGCGCTCCGGGGCTCATCGCGTTCGTCGAGGCGCTCGCGATCTTCGAGGGCTTCACGCGCTTCCGCATGATCCTCGAAGTCGACGTCCCGCCGCTCGCGTACGAAGACGAGGAAGACGAAGACGACGCGGACGAAGCGCCGGAGGAGCGCTGAGGTGGGGCGCGTTCCGCTTCCGGAGGCGAAAGGCGACGACGCCGTCTCGGCGAGCGTCCTCGCGCACCAGCCGAAGCTCCTGCACGCCTTCCAGCGTCTCTACGGCACGCTCTGGAGCCACGGCGTCGTCGATCACGCGACGAAGGAGGTCGCGCGCCTGCGCAACGCGCGGACGACCGGCTGCGGCTACTGCAAGAACGTCCGCTTCGCCGACGCGCTCGAAGAAGGGCTCACCGAGGAGCGCGTCGCGACCATCAATGACAATTTCGAGAGGTCGGAGCTCCTCGACGAGCGGCAGAAGCTCGTAATCCGCTACGTCGACGCGTTCCTCGACGATCCGGCCGGGCTCGACGACGAGGTGCGCGAGGAGATGCTCGCGGAGTTCTCGCCGGCGGAGATCGTCGAGCTCACCGCGGGACTCTCGCTCTTCCTCGGCTTCTCGAAGATCGCGGTCGCGCTCGGCCAGGCGCCCGCCTCGATGCCGACGACCGTCGTACCGACACCCACGCGCCCCGCGGATTGATGCGGCGCGATACCCGGCCCTACTGGGTCAAGAAGGCGATGGATCGCCTGAACACGGCGTACTGCGAGCGCTTCCTGCGCCCGCAGTTCGACGAGCTCGGCATCGATCCGGTCTTCCGGAACCCACGCCACTTCGAGATCATCGGGCCGGACATCCGCGCCGGAGACCACCTGCACGCGCTCGCGGCGCGCGACGCGCCGATCAGCCTCGTCGTCTACCCGGAGACGGGCGGGAAGATCCGCATCGGGAGCTACGTCGCCCTCTCGCCAGGCGTGCGGATCAAGAGCGCCACGTCGATCGAGGTCGGCGACAGCTGCTTGATCGCCGAGCGCGTCTTCATCACCGACGCGGACTGGCACGACTACTACGATCGGATCTACCCCCCCGGGCCGATGGCGCCGGTGCGGCTCGAGGAGAACGTCTGGATCGGTGACGGCGCGACGATCTGCAAGGGCGTCACGATCGGCAAGAACAGCGTCGTCGGAACCGGGTCGATCGTCACGACCGACGTACCGCCGAACACCGTCGTCGCGGGGAATCCCGCGCGACCGATCCGAACGCTCGACGAGGGCGCACGCTTCGTCACGCGCCGCGAGATGTTCCTCGGCGCGAAGCCATGGGGCTCGTTCGAGGACGAGATGTCCTACCGCTACCTCTCCGAGAACACGCTTCTCGACTGGTTCCGCGCGATGTTCGCTCCGACGCGCGACATGTGACTCGGGCACGTGACGCGAGCCGGGCGGAGCCGCCGCGGTTGATTCACGGCGCTCGGACCGTTTGGATGCGAGCCGATGCCGGCCCGTCCTCCCCGTAGGAGCTTCCGCAAGCAGGCGAGCGCGTCGCGCACGAAGCGAGCGCGCGCGGCGGTGCGACCGCGCTCGGGAGGCGCCGTCGCCGAGTGCGCGCCCGCCCAGACGAGACGCGGATCGCGCGCCGCGATGGATCCTCGAGCGCACGGGGTCGCCCTCGCCGCGAAGGGGTTCCTCCACGACGAGGAAGGTCTCCGGCTCCACGAGCTCGCGCGCGAGTGCGCGCCGCTCGGCCCGCTCGTCGAGATCGGCAGCTACTGCGGAAAGTCCTCCGTGTATCTCGGCGCCGGCGCGCGCGCCGCGGGCGGAACGCTCGTCTGCGTCGACCACCACCGCGGCTCGGAGGAGCAGCAGCCGGGGCAGCTCTACCACGACTCCGATCTCTTCGACGCGGAAGCCGGCGCGATGGACAGCCTGCCTCTCTTGCGACGCACGCTGCGCGCCGCCGGCCTCGAGGACACCGCGGTGCTGCTCGTCACGCGAAGTGCGGTCGCCTCGCGGATCTGGAGCACGCCGCTCGGGCTTCTCTTCATCGACGGCGGCCACACCTTCGAGGCGGCCGAGGGCGACTACCGCGGCTGGGTCGGGAAGATCGCGCGCGGCGGGATCCTCGCGATCCACGACCTGTTTCCCGACCCGAACGAGGGCGGCCAGGCGCCGATCACGATCTACCGGCACGCCGTCGCGTCGGGGCTCTTCGACGAGCTCCCGACGATCCGCACGCTCGGCATCCTCCGCCGCCGCTAGAACTAGAAGCTAGAGCGACCCCGTCTCAGGGCGTCGCTTCGGCGGAAGCGGAGATCTCCTCGCGCTCGAGCTCGGTGCGATCCTCGCGCTCGGCACGCGCGACCGGCTTCGCGACGTTCTCGGCGAGCGCTTCGCCCAGGTCCTCGCCCGCGAGATCTCGGAAGAAGCTGCTCGTCGCCGACTCGCGCGCGAGCGCGTCGGCCGCGAGGAGCACCGTCGCCGCCGTCCACGGCGTCTGCTCGCCCTCCGGATAGAGGATGCGGTCCGGGTGCGTGACGCCGGTCCAGTAGCCGCCCTCCTCCGTGCGCAGCGGCTTCACCCACGAGAGCATCTGCTCGGCGCGGTTCGTGAGGCCGCAGGCGTCGAGGGCGAGCACCATCTCGCAGGTCTCGGCGACGGTGTACCAGGGACGCTCGATGACGCAGCGGCAGCCGACGCCCTCCTCGAGGAAGACGTCCGCCTGCGCGCGGTCGAGCAGGCGAAGGCGCGCGGCCGCACCGCGCACCGCTCCGCCGAGGATCGGGTAGTACCAGTCCATCGAGTGGCGGCCCGGCCCGCCGTTCGGGAGATCGACGTCGTCGAAGCGCCGGAGATCGTGACGGAGCACGTGCGCGAGACGCTCGCGCGCGGCGCGCCACTCCGAAGCGTCGCGGTCGAGGCGCTCCGCGATGCGGATCGCGCAGACGAGGCTCCCGTGGATCGAGGAGCTCCCCGTGAGGAGCGGCGCCTTCCACGGCCTGCCGGCCGGGTTCACCGCCCAGGCGATCGAGCCGCACGGCATCCGCAGGTCGACGACGAAGTCGATCGCGCGCTGCAGCGACGGCCACATCTCCGCGAGGAAATCGACGTCGGGCTTCGCCGTGTGGTGATGCCAGAGCCCCACCGCGAGGTAGGCGGCGTGGTTCGACTGCCTTGTCGCATCGACGACCTGCCCGCCGCACGACTCCGCGGCCCAAGCGCCGTCCGCTCCCTGGGCGCGCACGAGGTAGCGGAACGCGGCGCGCGCGGCGTCGAAGCGTCCCGCGAGCGTCAGCCCCATCGCCGCGTGGACGTGATCCCACGGATCGAACTTCCCGTTCGGCACCCACGGCAGGGCGCCGTCGCTCTCCTGCCGGGACGCGATCCAATCGCCCGTGGCCTCGAGATGCTTCAAGGCGAGTGGACGACGCCTGCTTCTCATCATGCGTATCCTTTGACCGCGTACAGCACGACGCTCTTGCCGATCAGGGGGTTCAGCAGCGACTCGAGTGCTCGGGTGAGCCGAGGCCGCTGCATCAGATCCCAGACCAGGAACCGATGATAGAGTTTGACCGGCCATACTCGTTCGTTCTTGAGCCCGAACAAGCACTTGAGCCACCAGTAGGGAGAATGCAGCGCGTGGGCGTAGTGCCGCCCGACGATCTCGTAGCCGAAGCACTTCAGCATCCCGGCGAGACGATTCCCGCGGTAGATGCGGACGTGTCCGCCGACCGCGACCGGAGCCGGATACTCCGACGAGAGCGCCCAGCAGATCGACTCGGGCACCGCGCGTGGAACCGAGACCGCGAGCACGCCTCCGGGCTTCAGCACGCGCGACGCTTCACGCAGCGCTTCCTCGTCTCGCTCGAGATGCTCGAGGACCTCGGAGACGATCAGACAATCGAACGAAGCATCGCGAAACGGGAGCGCGTACCCGCTGCCGCGGAGAGCCGCCCAGGGCCCCGCGTTCGGGATCGTCCCGCCGAGCTCGGGGGAGAGCTCGTCCATCTCGCGGAGCGCGGCCTTCGCTCCCGCGACTTCCTCCGCTCCGAGATCGACGCCGACGGCGAGGATGCCCGGCCGGCGACGGGTCTCGCGCAGGTGACGGCCCGCACCGCACCCCAGGTCGAGCACGCGCGCCCCGGGCTCGAGCCCGAGCCGTTCGAACTCGACGGTCAGCACGCGACGCTCACCCGCTCCGCGATGGCCTCGCGATAGACTTCGACGCGCCGCTCGGCGGCCCGTCGCCAGGTGAACATCGACTCGACGCGCTTCTTCGCGGCGAGGCCCATGCCGCGCCGCTTCTCCGGAGCGTCGAGGAGATCGCGGATTCCGCGCGCCAGCGCCTCGCCCGACCCGGGCTCGACGAGCACGCCGGTGGTCCCGTCCCGGCCGACCACCTCCGGCAACGCACCGCCGGTCGTGGCGACGAGCGGCACCTCACAGGCCATCGCCTCCCCCGCGGGAAGCCCGAATCCTTCGTAGAGAGAAGCGACGACGGCCAGGGTCGCGCGCGCGTAGAGCCGCGCGATCTCGTCCGCCTCGACCTTGCCGAGGAACTGGACGGCGTCCTGGAGGCCGAGCTTCTGGATCAGCTTCGCGGTGTGCGTCTTTCGCCCCGGCGAGCCGACGACGACGAGGCGCAGCGCCGGCCGCTCGCGCCGCAGGATCGCCAGCGCCTCCAGGAGGTAGCGAAATCCCTTGATCGCCGAGTCCGCCGAGAGCGTCGCGACGAGGAGATCCGGCTCCCGCTGGATGTCGGGCTTCGGGTGGAACACCGTCGTGTCGATGCCGATGCCGACGACGCGGATCCGCTCGCGCGCGATCCCGTACTCGCCCGCGATGTCGTCTGCGGAGGCCTCGGAGACCGTCATCACGCGATCGAGCCGGCGCGACATGCGGAGCTGCTTCGGCAGGAAGCTGTACCAGCGGACGAGCCCGTAGCGCTCGCGGAGAGTGTGCGACGATTCGAGGGCGATCCGCCGGTCCCGGGTCATCGGGTGGTGGATCGTCGCGACGAGGGGGATCTTGGAGCGAAGCCGCAGCAGCTCCGGAGCGAGCGTCTGGTTGTCGTGCAGGATGTCGTACTTGGGACCGCTCCCGTTCGCGCGCGAGAGCGTCCGCACGACGCGCTGCGAGAACGTGAACGGCTCGGGGAATCCTCCCGTCACCGTGCGCGCGTACTCGGACACGTTGATCGGGTCGCGCAGCTCGCGGGCCGTCGGGAAGCGGAAGAACGCCTGATCGTTCCACAGGTCCAGGCTCGGGACCTTCACCATGCCGACGCCGTCGCAGAGCTCCGGGTACGGCTGGCCGCTCCACACGTCGACGTGGTGGCCGAGCTCGACGAGCTCTCGACTGAGGAGCCGCACGTAAATGCCCTGCCCGCCGGATCGAGGGTTCCCCCGATACGTGAGCAGAGCTATGCGGAGCGGCTCTCCGGACATCCGAGCTTCCTCGACCTGACGTGACGACGATTGGCGCGAGCCGCCCGGTACCGCCTCACGGAGCAACGCGCTCCTCTCTGCCCCGGGGCGGGCCCGCCGCGCAGTTGATACGGTTTGCTCTCCGGCTTTGCAAACGCTGTTGTGAAGCAACCGGCCTGCTAGGCGCTCGCCGAGTTCGCTGATAAGCAGAGCGTTCGGGTACCGGGAATGACGCACGATCCGCCGGCGAAAGGGCTCGTGGCTCTGGTGACCGGAGCCAGCCGGGGCATCGGCGCGGCGATCGCACAGCGCCTCGCCGCCGCCGGAGCCGAGGTCGGACTCGTCGCACGCACCCTCGAGGCGCACCCGCACCTTCCGGGGACGCTCCGGCAGACGGCCAATGCGATCCGCGATCTCGGTGGCCGCGCCGTGATGATCCAGGGCGACCTCTCCGATCCCCTCGCCCGCCGGCGGATCGTCGACGACGTGCTCGGCCGGCTCGGCCGAGTCGACATCCTCGTGAACAACGCTTCGGCCGCGTACTACATGCCGTTCGAGGAGTACTCCGAGAAGCGTTACCGGATCGCCTTCGAGCTGAACGTCCGGGCGCCGTTCGACCTCGCGCAGGCGTTCCTCCCCCGCATGCGGAAGGTGCGGCGCGGCTGGATCCTGAACATCTCCGCCTCGACGTCGCGCCACCCGCCGGGCCCGCCGTACGACGCGTTCACGGCCAGCGCGGGCGGGATCCTCTACGCGATGACCAAGGCCGCGCTCGACCGCTTCAGCACCGGGCTCGCGGCCGAGGTCTACGACGAGGGAATCTGCGTCAACTCCCTCTCCCCGGTCGCGGCCGTGCGCACGCCGGGAACCGAAGCCCTGCACATGATCCCGGACGATCCGTCGCTGATCGAGCCGGTCGAGATGATCGCCGAAGCCGCGGTCGCCCTGTGCACGTGTCCGGCACGGTCGCTCACCGGCCGGGTCGCGTTCACGCGGGCGCTCTTGAAGGAGCTCGGCCGCAAGCCGCGGACGCTCGACGGGTCCGCCGATTTCGAGGAGTAGGCCGGCGGACGCTCAGCGTCCCGGCCAAGGCTTCGGAAAGTCCCGAGGAACGCGGAGCTGCCACTGCGGTGCCCGCTTCTCGAGGAACGCGAGAACGCCTTCGACCGCATCGGGGCGGCCCATCACCACACGATGCAGCTCCGTCTCGAGGTGCTCGATCTCGTCGGCGGGGAGCGAGCGCGACTCCCAGAGGAGGCGCTTGCACACCGCGGCCGAGAGCGGTGCGACGTTCGTAGCGATGTCGCGCGCCATCTCGAGCGCCGCCGGCAGCACCTCCGCCGCCGGGAGGGCCCGGCTCGCGAGGCCGAGCTGGACGGCTTCGTCCCCACCGAAGCGCCGGCCCGTCAGGAAGAGCTCGGCGGTGCGCGCGAAGCCGATCGCGCGTGGGACCGTCCAGTGTGCGTACGCGTCCGGGAGAACGCCGCGGCGCACGTGCAGAAAGCCGTACTTCCCCTCGCGCGCGAAGACTCGGATGTCGCACTGCATCGGGAGCGTGAGCCCGATGCCGACGGCGTGGCCGTTCACGGCCGCGATCACGGGCTTCCGGACGCGGAAGGCGGGCGGATCGACTGGTGAGGAGCTGAACTCCTTCTCCTCGCGCGCCTCGAAGGTGTCGCCGCCCGTCGCGAAATCCGCTCCGGCGCAGAACGCGTCCCCCGCTCCGGTCAGCACGACCGCGCGTACCTCGTCGTCCTCGTCGCAAGCGCGGTAGGCACGGCCGAGCGAGTCTCCCATCGCTCCGGAGAACGCGTTCCGGTGCTCCGGCCGGTCGAGGGTCAGGACGGCGACGCCGTCCTGCAGGGAGAACGTGAGATCGCGGTAGCTCATGCGGCGCTGCCGGCCGTCCTAGCATGGGAGAGCCGCGAGAAGCGCGTCCCGGCATCTGGACAGCGGGAGCCCATGCTGCCATCCAGGCCAGCCATGCAGGCGGCGGGATACGTCGAGCCGCGCTTCGCACGCGTTCGCGAGGCGTTCGAGGCGAACTTCGCGCGCGGCGAGGTCGGCGCCGCGTGCTGCGTGTACTACCGCGGCGCGCCCGTCGTCGACCTCTACGGCGGCATCGCCGACCGCGCTTCCGGCGCGCCCTGGCGCGAGGACACGACGGCGCTCGTCTTCTCGACGACCAAGGGCGTCACGGCGATCTGCGTACACCTCCTCCTCGAGCGCGGCGTGCTCGAGCTCGACGCACCGATCGCGCGCTGGTGGCCCGAGTTCGCGGCGCGCGGCAAGGAGTCGATCACGCTGCGGCACGCTCTGACGCACCAGGCCGGGCTCGCTCTCGTCGACGGCGATCACTTGACGCTCGCCGACGTCGTCGCGTGGGATCCCGTCGTGGACGCGATCGCGCGCCAGGCGCCGATCTGGGAGCCCGGGACGGCGCACGGCTATCACGCGCGCGCGTACGGGTGGATCCTCGGCGAGGTCGTGCGACGCGCGACGGGGCGCTCGCTCGGCCGCTTCTTCGCGGACGAGATCGCGGCGCCGCTCGGGCTCGACTTCTGGATCGGCCTCCCCGAGAGCGAGGAGCCGCGCGTCGCCGCGATCGTCCCGGCGGAGCCGCCGGCCGATCCGCGCGTACGCGAGCTGATGGAGCAGTTCACCGGCCCCGACACCCTCCTCGGAAGGGTGATGAGCGGACCGGCGAACCTCTTCGCCTACGACGAGCGCTGGAACCGCCGCGAGCTGCACGAGGCGGAGATGCCGTCGTCGAACGGGATCGGTACCGCGCGCGCGATCGCCCGGCTCTACGCCGCGACGATCGGCGCGGTGGACGGGACCCGCCTTCTCGGGCCCGCGACCCTCGCCGCCGCGTGCACCGAGCAGGTGAGCGGCAGCGACAAGGTCCTCCTCCTGCCGACGACCTTCGGGCTCGGCTTCATGCTCCCGCCGACCCTGTGCCTCGCCGCGGCATCGGGGGCCTTCGGACATCCGGGTGCGGGCGGATCCCTCGGCATCGCGGATCCGAAGGCCGGCTTCGCCCTCGGCTACGTGATGAACCAGATGGTCCTCGTCGACGCGACCGATGCTCGGGCGCGGTCGCTCGTGGAGGCCGTCTACGCTTGTCTTTCCGAATGAGCCCGGGAGTGCTCCGTCTTCAGCGGCGCTTCTGCAGAAGATGAACCGAGATGGCCCCACTTTCGCGTCCCATGAATTGCAATCATGAAGCAGAGCGTTAAGAAATAGGTGCCCTCATGAACACGCCACGCTTCCGCCTCTGGTCCTCGGTCGGGAAGAAGATCCTCACCGGCCTGACCGGCATTGCGCTCATGGCGTTCATCGTCATGCACCTGCTGGGCAACTTGACGCTCCTCGTCGGTGCCGACGCGTTCAATGGGTATACCGAGTCGCTGCACGAGCTCGGCTGGCTCGTGATCGTCGCCGAGCTCGGCCTCATTGCCCTCTTCGGCTTGCACGCCATCTCGGCGGTGCAGGTCTGGCTCGACAAGGGAAAGGCGCGCAAGCAGCACAACAGCTTGATGCGGACCAAGGGAGCGCCGAGCAAGCAGACCATCGCTTCGCGCTCGATGATCGTGACGGGCGCCGTGCTGCTCGTGTTCGTCGTGGTGCACGTGATCCAGTTCCGCTTCGGTCCGAGCATCGAGCAGGGCTACGTCGCGGTCGTCGACGGTGCGCCGGCACGCGACCTCCATCGGCTCGTCGTCGAGACGTTCAAGAATCCGGTCTGGACCGGCATCTACGTCGCCGTGATGCTCCTGCTCGGCTTCCACCTGCGGCACGGGTTCTGGAGCGCCTTCCAGTCGATCGGAGCACTCGGACCGAAGCTTCGCCCGCTCGCGTACTCGGTGGCGGTGGTGTTCGCGGTGGCGATGGCGGTCGGATTCCTGATCCTGCCGCTCTACCTCTTCCTCTTCGCGTCGGTTCCGTCCGGCGCGGTCGCGATGGCGGGGCACTGATGGCTTCGATGCCGCAGACGATTCCGAACGGCGACGGCTTGCATTCCGGGGCGCCGGGAGGCCCGATCGAGACCCGCTGGGATCGTCACCGCTTCGAGATGAAGCTCGTGAACCCGGCGAACAAGCGGAAGTACACCGTGATCGTCGTCGGCACGGGCCTCGCCGGCGGCGCCGCGGCCGCGACACTCGGCGAGCTCGGCTACAACGTCCTGAACTTCTGCATCCAGGACAGCCCGCGCCGCGCCCACAGCGTCGCCGCGCAGGGCGGCATCAACGCCGCGAAGAACTATCCGAACGACGGCGACAGCGTCTGGCGGCTCTTCTACGACACCGTGAAGGGCGGCGACTTCCGCGCCCGCGAGTCGAACGTCTACCGCCTCGCACAGCTCTCGGTGAACATCATCGATCAGTGCGTCGCGCAGGGCGTGCCGTTCGCGCGCGAGTACGGCGGCCTCCTCGCGACGCGCTCGTTCGGCGGAACGCAGGTCTCACGCACGTTCTACGCGCGCGGTCAGACGGGGCAGCAGCTCCTCCTCGGCGCGTACGGCTCGCTGATGCGCCAGCTCGAAACCGGCCGCGTCAAGATGTTCGCGCGCCGCGAGATGCTCGATCTCGTCGTGGTCGACGGTCACGCGAAGGGAATCATCTGCCGAAACCTCGTGACGGGTGAGCTCGAGCGCCACGCCGCGGACGCGGTCGTGCTCGCGACCGGCGGCTACTCGACCGCGTACTTCCTCTCGACGAACGCGGTGAACTCGAATGCGACGGCGGTTTGGCGCTGCCACAAGCGCGGCGCGTACTTCGCGAACCCCTGCTTCATGCAGATCCACCCGACGTGCATCCCTCTCCAGGGCTCCGCGCAGTCGAAGCTCACGCTGATGAGCGAGAGCCTGCGCAACGACGGGCGCATCTGGGTGCCGGCGAAGAAGGGCGACCCGCGACCGCCCGACCAGATCCCGGAGGCCGAGCGCGACTACTTCCTCGAGCGGCGCTACCCGTCGTTCGGCAACCTCGTGCCGCGCGACGTCGCCTCGCGTGCCGCGAAGCACGCTTGCGACGAGGGCTACGGCGTCGGCACCGGGCAGGCGGTCTATCTCGACTTCGCGGACGCGATCCAGCGCCTCGGCCAGAACGTGATCGCCGAGCGATACGGCAACCTCTTCGACATGTATCGCGAGATCACCGACGAGGACCCGTACAAGCTCCCGATGCGGATCTACCCGGCGCCGCACTACACGATGGGCGGCCTCTGGGTCGACTACAACCTGCAGAGCACGATCCCGGGCCTGCACGTCCTCGGCGAGGCGAACTTCTCCGACCACGGCGCGAACCGGCTCGGCGCGAGCGCCCTGATGCAGGGGCTCGCCGACGGCTACTTCGTGATCCCGTACACGCTCGGCAACTACCTTGCCGGCACGAGGCCGGGCACCGTCCGCAGCGACGCACCCGAGTTCGGCGAGGCCGAGCAGAAGGTCCGCGGCGTGATCGATCACCTGCTCGGCTGCCGCGGCAAGAAGACTCCCCGCGAGTTCCACTGGGAGCTCGGTCGCCTGCTGTGGGACGAGTGCGGCATGTCGCGAAGCCCGGAAGGCTTGACGCAGACGATCGACAAGATTCGCGCGCTTCGCGCCGAGTTCTGGGAGAACGTG
Source organism: Deltaproteobacteria bacterium (assembly GCA_016874795.1). Lineage (GTDB taxonomy): Bacteria > Desulfobacterota > Binatia > UBA12015 > UBA12015 > VGTG01. The sequence goes on from VGTG01000027.1 coordinate 18,846, forward strand.
CACGTCGCGGGATCGGGCCAGGAGCTGAACCAGCATCTCGAGTACGCCGGACGCGTCGCGGACTACTTCGAGCTCGGCGAGCTGATCGCGATCGACGCCCAGCAGCGCAACGAGAGCTGCGGCTGCCACCTGCGCGTCGATCACCAGACGCCGGAGGGCGAGCCGATCCGCGACGACGAGAACTACGCCTACGTCGCCGCCTGGGAGCACACCGGGGACGTCTCGAAGCCGCGGCTGCACCGCGAGAAGCTCGAGTTCGAGAACGTCCACCTCACCGTACGGACCTACAAATGAGCAACGCGCGGCAGCCACGCTCCTACACGCTCCGGGTATGGCGGCAGCCGAGCTCGACGACGGAGGGAAAGCTCGTCGAGTACGCGGTGTCGGACATCGACCCGGATTCCTCGTTCCTCGAGATGCTCGACCACCTGAACGAGAATCTCGTCAAGAAGAACGAGGAGCCGATCGCATTCGACAGCGATTGCCGCGAGGGCATCTGCGGCACGTGCGGTGTCTGCATCGACGGCCGCCCGCACGGCCCCATCCCGCACGTCACGACGTGTGCGCTTCGCATGCGCGACTTCGCGGATCGCTCGACGATCGTGGTCGAGCCCTTCCGCGCGAAGTCGTTCCCCGTCGTGAAGGATCTCGTCGTCGATCGGTCCGCTTTCGACCGGATCATCGAGGCCGGCGGCTACGTCTCGGTGAACGCGGGCTCGGCGCCCGAGGCGAACATGATCCCGATCGGGAAGGACATCGCCGAGTCGGCGATGGACTCGGCCGTCTGCATCGGCTGCGGAGCGTGCGTCGCTTCGTGTCCGAACGCTTCCGCTTCGCTCTTCGTCGGCGCGAAGATGCGCCAGATGGTCCTCCTCCCGCAGGGCGCGGTCGAGAGGAAGCACCGCGCGCTCGCGATGGTCGAGCGAATGGACCGGGAAGGCTTCGGTGACTGCTCGAACCACGGAGAGTGCGAAGCCGCCTGCCCGAAGGCGATCTCGATCGAGAACATCGCGACACTCCGCCGCGAGTACATGAAGGCGATCTTTCGCTGACGGAGAGGGACCCGGCACCGCGGTAGCAACGCCTGGCCCGACACCGCGACGCGATCGCCATCATGTCAGGTAGAGCCCGGGCGCTGCGGCAAAGCGCGCCACGCACTCCAGCGAGCAGAACCAGAAGTCTCGATTCGAGTGGCGAAGATGCCCAGGGGCGGAATCCGGGCGGACGCGCATGCGGCACACCGGGTCGATGGCTTCGGACGCGGAGCTCTCGGCCGGAGGGCCAAGATCGATCTCGAAAAGCTCGATCGGCTCGATCAGATTGCGCAGCGACGTCGGTCCGATCGAGCGAGCGACGACCCCGATCCGCTCGCAGGCGGCGACGACCGCTCCGGTCGCCAGCACCTGTCCGCCGCGGGCATACGCGAGGGAGCGAAGCCTCAGCCGGAGAGATCTCCGGCTGACCTCGACCACGGCCAAGCGAGCTGCGCGAAGTAGCGGGTGGGCATCCTCTGCTCTCGCAGCCCGACCTCACCCGAGCGAACCCCGTTCTGCTCGTGGTGGAACGTCCCCGCGAGAAGATCCCAGAACGTCCAGAGCTCGCCGAAGTTCACCTGCGCGTCCTCGTACTCTCGCTTGTGATGCCAGCGATGGATCTCCGCCACGCACAGGACGTAGCGAAATGGTCCGAGAGTGAAATCGAGGTTCGCGTGCTGGAACGCGAGGTGAACGGACACGATCGCCATCCATGTGCCGATCGCGAGCGGCGGCGCGCCGAGGAGAACCGCGAGCGTGATCCCCGGTGCCGCCAGGACGAGCGCCGACAGCGGATGCCGGCGCTCCCCGTTCAGCCAATAGAGCCGCTCCGCACTGTGGTGCAACGCGTGCAGCCGCCAGAGGAACCCGAACCGGTGGCTCGCCCGGTGCATCGCCCAGAGCCCGAGGTCGATGATCGCTCCCGCGACCAGCACGCTCCACCAGGCAGGCCAGCCGGAGGGCCAGAGATGCCAGATCGGAAGGATGCTCCGGGCCGCCGCGGCGATCTCGATGCTCGAGAAGATGAGCCCCAAGCTCACCGCACCGTGGAGGACGTCGACCGCAGTGTCGCCATGGTCCTGGAGCCACGCGGCCTCGTACGGCTGGACGCGTTCGAGTAGCGCGACGATCAGGATGGCGGCCGCGGAGACGAGCAACGCCCAGGGCCAGTAGGGATGGCCCGCGGTCACGATCCAGAGAAGGAGCCCGGCGCTCGTTCCGAACACGAGCGGATAGGCCCCGTAGCGAACCACCGGACGCAAAGTGGGCATGCGGCCGATCCTGACGGACCCGGGGCGCTTCGTCTTGAACGCTTGTGCTACTGCTTGCGAGCACGCCCGAGAGCGCGCACCGGGTTGATGCCGAACATCGCACGGAAGGTCCGGACGAAGTGCGCCTGGTCGGCAAAGCCGGCCTGGGCTGCGGCCGCGGCCATCGGCTCGCCGTCGAGAATCCGCTCCACGGCTCGCGTCAGGCGTTGCCACTTCCGATAGGTCTGCATCGGCATGCCTGCGCGCTCGCGAAACCAGTGCGAGAAGCGGCTCTCCGACATCCCCAGGAGCGATGCGAGCTCGCGACGCCTCGGTATTGCGTCCGGCGCGGTCGGCTGGGACAGCGCCCGCGCGACCCGCGCGAGCGCCGGGTCCGGCTCGAGGCACGCCGCGCCTCCGCCGAGTTCCTGCGCGATCCCGGTGACGACTTCCGCATCGAGCTCGCCCTCGCCTCCACCGAGCGCCGCGAGCCGCGCGGCGAGCCGGTCGGGAATGCGAGCGATCGGATCGAGCGAGCCGGCGCTCGCACGCTTCGCGATTCCGACACGGCCCGACACGTCCGCATAGACCGACAGGACGCGCCGCCCCTCGACGCGATGGACGCTCGATGCCGCAATGAACACGGCGCGAGCCGAGATCGGCCGAGCCGGCCCGTGTATCGTGACGAGGGAATCCAGGCCGACCGAGAGCTGATGCGCACCGTGTGCGTGGAGAGCGTTGTCGCCGGCGATGCCGCGAAACACTCCGACCTGCGGGCCGACGAAGATCTGCCCCCGCCACGACTGCGGCGGCCCCCGCCGCGCCCGAGCATCTCCCTGATCCGCTCCGCCCGTGGCTTGCCTTTCATCGGCCACGGAAGATCTACGGGACGTCGGGATCCGGTGTCCTGCCGCTCCCGTCTCTCGCACCATCTCGCCTCCGTGTACGCGGCACGAGCTCCGATGTCAGCCATTCGTTCGCCGGTACGGAGCCGGGTCGCAGATTCGTTGCCAAGACTCCCGCCCCGGCCGCGCCCGGTACGAGGCTCGGATCGCGCCGAAATCGCAGCCGCCGGCTGCAGTGACGGGAATTCGCGCAAGTCTTTGATCCCGGTTTCGAGAACGACTTCGCCGGGATGCGCGCTGCGCGCGCGCAGGGCGCCGGCGGAGGTCAGGCCGCGGCAGTGGGTTGGTCGGGGCGAGGGCCGAGGATCTCCGCGAGGTCCTTCGCGTCGAGCTTCTCGCGGTCGAGGAGGCGCGTCGCCAGCGCTTCGAGCTGTGTGCGCCGCTCCGTCAGCATCCGCTTCGCTTCCTCGTAGCAGGAGCGCAGGATCTCGAGCTGCTCCTCGCCGACGATGCGCTCGATCTCGGGCGAGCGTGAGCCGGCGGTGGGACCATGGCCGAGGAAACCTTCGTTCTGCTCGACGAGCGAGAGGTTCGGGAGCCGCTCGCTCATGCCGTAGACCGTCAGCATGCTGCGCGCGATCTTGCCGGCCTTCTCGAGGTCGTCGGAGGCGCCGGTCGAGACCTGGCCGAACACGACCTCCTCCGAAGCGCGTCCGCCGAGAAGCGTGCGGATGCGACCGAGGAGCTCGGCGCGCGACATCAGGTAGCGGTCCTCCGTCGGCGCCTGCAGCGTGTAGCCGAGAGCGCCCTTCCCGCGCGGAACGATCGAGATCCGCTCGACCGGATCCGCGCCGGCCGTGAAGTAGCCGACGAGCGCGTGCCCCGACTCGTGGTACGCGACGATCCGCTTCTCCGCCGGGTTCAGCACGCGGCCCTTCCGCTCGAGGCCCGCGACGACACGCTCGAACGCGTCCTGGAAGTCGATCATCTTGACGGTCGGGTGGCTGCGGCGCGCCGCGAGGAGGGCCGCCTCGTTGCAGATGTTCGCGATGTCCGCGCCGACGAATCCCGGCGTCTGCGCGGCGATGCGCGCGAGGTCGACGTCGGGATCGAGCGGCAGCTTCGCCGCGTGCAGCTTGAAGATCGCGAAACGTCCCTCGCGGTCGGGCCGATCGACGAGGATCTGCCGGTCGAACCGGCCCGGACGGAGCAGCGCCTTGTCGAGCACCTCGGGACGGTTCGTCGCCGCCATGATGACCACGCTCGCGCGGCCGTCGAAGCCGTCGAGCTCGACGAGGAGCTGGTTCAGCGTGTTCTCGCGCTCGTCGTAGCCTCCCCCCGCGAAGCTCGCGTTGCCGGAGCGCGCGCGGCCGATCGCGTCGAGCTCGTCGATGAACACGATGCACGGTGCCTTCTTGCGCGCCTCCGCGAAGAGGTCGCGCACGCGCGCGGCGCCGACGCCGACGAACATCTCGACGAAGTCCGAGCCGGAGAGGTTGAAGAACGGCACGCCCGCTTCGCCCGCAACGGCCCGCGCGAGGAGGGTCTTCCCGGTGCCCGGCGGACCGACGAGGAGCACGCCGGTCGGCAGCTTCGCGCCGAGCTTCTGGAAGCGCTCCGGCTCCTTCAGGAACGAAACGACCTCGCGCGTCTCCTCGATCGCCTCGTCGATGCCGGCGACGTCGCCGAATCGAATGCTGTTGTTCGGATCGAGCTCGTAGAGCTTCGCCTTGCTCTTGCCGATGTTGAGCACGCTCGGGCCTTGGCCCATGCGGCGCATGATGAAGCCCCAGAGCAGGAAGAGGATCCCGAACGGGATGATCCAGTCGAAGAAGAGGTTCCGGAAGAAGTGCGTCTCGATGCGCGCGCGGAACTCGACGCCGTGCTTCTGGAGTGTGTCGACGAGCGTCGGATCCGCGACCGGCGTGACGGTGAACTGGCGCGCGAGCTCTTCCTGGCTCTCCTTCCGCGCCTGCTGGACCTGCTCCTTGCGCGCGGCGAACCAGGCCTGGATCGCGCTCCAGGAGAAGCGCCACGGCGTGTGCGTGTCGGGCGCTTCGATCGCGTCGGTGCCGTCCTTCGACTCCTCGCCCGGCGGGCCCTTCATCTCGCCGTAGATCTCGCTCGGCGTGAGGACGACCGCCTGGACCTGATCCTTGCTCACCCGCGCGAGGAACTCGCTGTACGGGATGTCCTTGACGTTCGGCCCCGAGAAGAACAGCGAGTCGATCGAGAAGATCAGCAGCAGAACCCACAGGTAGTAGAGAATCGAAAACCGAGCCCGCGGATTCATGTGGTGATGTCTAGCCTTTCATCCAAACGGCCACCAGGAGCTGTCATCCGCGATGTTGTCGAGATTCGTTCGGCAGGCTTCGTACTGCGACTCGTAGGTCCGCGCGAGCCAGTCGACCTTTCGCGCGACGATCAGCACCGACGGCTTGTTGCGGTGGGTGCCGCGCGCGTATCCGTACTGGCCCTCGTGATACGAGAGCCAGAACGCGTAGGGGTCGTTTCGCGGGATGCCGAAGCGCCGCTCGCCGACGTCTCCGTACCAGCCGATGAAGTCCGTGACGTCGGCGAAGTCGTCGCGATCCGCAAAGGTCCCTCCGGTGCTGTCCTGGTAGGTGTCCCACGTTCCGTCGAGGACCTGGCCGTAGCCATAAGCGGACGAGGGCCGCGGCCCGGGAATCAACCACAAGATCCGCGTGCGAGGCGGCTTCGCATCCGAGTCGAATCCGGACTCGTGGCGGATCACGGCGAGCTGCAGCGGCACCGGCACGCCCCAGCGACGGTACGAGCTGCGCGCCGCGGCGTACCACTCCGGCCGCTCGTAGAAGATCGAGCACAGATCGTTCGGCCGGTCGGGCCGGGTGGCGCTGCACGCGCCCGCCAGGAGCAGCAGCGCGCCCAGAGAAAGGCCCCGAGCGCAGGCCGCCCTCGCCGATCCACTCCATCCCATCCACGCCGCCACGACCGCCTCTTCCACCCCCGATTAGACAGCGTAATTCGCTGGATGTGAAACCTTCGGGGGGTCTGGCGATGGACCTGCTGACGCGCCGCGTTACCGTCGTGGGAGAGGGTCCACTCGCATCGCGAGGACGGCGTCGAGGTCTACGAGATCCCGCTCGACCCCTCGTTCGACGACGAGCTCGACGACTCGGCGGCATACGTCCGCTTCGCCTGATCGCGCCCCCGAAGCCGGTCGAGCCACGCCGCCAGATCGGCGGGCCACGGGCTCTCGAACGACAGGGACTCCCCCGTGACCGGGTGCCGGAACCCCAGGCGGCACGCGTGCAGCGCGAGCCGCGGTGGATCCGAACGCGTCCGCCAGCCGTATCGAAGGTCGCCGAGCACCGGATGGTCGACGCCTCGCATGTGGATCCGCACCTGGTGCGTGCGCCCGGTCTCGAGACGAACGCGCACGAGCCACGCGCCTTCGGCGAGAGGCTCGAGGACGCTCACGTGGCTCACGGCGGACCGGCCGCCGACCGGCGCTTCGATCTGGCCCTCCTGCGGCGCCTCTTCGCCGGCGACCGCCGCGAGGTATTCGCGCTCGACGTCGTGGCTCCGGAAGGCGCTCGCGAGGACGCGGCCCGCTTCGCCCGTCTTCGCGAAGACGAGGAGCCCGCTCGTCTCGAGGTCGAGGCGATGCACGACCCAGACGCGGCGCCGGAGCCGCCGCCCGAGGAGATCCGCGAGGTTATGACGATCGCTCTCCGGCGTCGGCGCGGTGAGGAGACGCGCCGGCTTCTCGACGACGACGATCGAATCGTCCTCGTGGACGATCGCGTACGGCGGCAACGATTCCGTGTCTCGCGCTCGCGCCGCCGCTCCGAGCCGCTTCGAAGCGCGCTCGAGCGCGCCGCCGAGGTTCACCTCGACCCGCGCACCGCTCTGCAGGCGACGCCCGAGGATCTTGACGCGCGCCCGGTCGACGAACACGCCGCCGAGCTCGATCACGAGACGGGCACGCTGACGCGAGAGCCCGGGAACGCGCCGAGCGACGAGCTGATCGAGGCGAAGGCCCTCGTCCTCCTTCTCCACCTCGAACGTGGTCCGCTGCGCGCCCTCGCTCGCCGAACGCGAGTCTCCCTTCATGGCTCGATCCTCGCTCGCGCGACGCCGGCGCGGCAAGCCCCGACCCGCGCGAAGGCTTGCCGACGGGGCATCGACTCGATATCGCGACTGCCGCGAGACGGCCCGATGCTCGAACGGCTCTTCGCGCTCCGCGCGCACCGCACCACCGTCCGGCAAGAGGTCGTCGGCGGCGCGACGACGTTCCTCGCGATGGCGTACATCGTCGTGCTGAACCCGGCGATCCTGAGCGCCGCGGGAATCCCACACGGTCCCGAGACGATCGCGACGATCCTGACCGCGACGTTCGGCTCGCTCCTGATGGGCTTCTGGGCGAATCGCCCGATCGCCGTCGCTCCCTACATGGGAGAGAACGCGTTCCTCGCGTTCGGCCTCGCTGCCCTCGGGATCAGCTGGCAAGCGCGACTCGGCACCGTCTTCGTATCGGGGCTCGCCTTTCTCGCGCTCGTGCTCTTCCGGATCGGGCCGTGGCTCTCGCGCTCGATCTCGCCGTCGCTCAAGCACAGCTTCGGGGTCGGAATCGGGCTGTTCCTCCTCTTCCTCGGTCTGCACGAAGCGGGGCTCGTCGTCAGCGGTGCGGACGGGATGCCGGCGGCGGCCCTGCTCGTTCCGGGGACGGACGTCCTCGGCGATCCTCCCGTTCCCCTCAAGATCGGCGCGCTGCACGAGCCGCGTGCTCTTCTCGCGATCGGCGGCGTCCTGCTGATCGTCGTGCTGCAGGCGCGGCGGATCACCGGCGCCGTGCTGATCTCGATGATCGCGACCGGCGCCCTTGGCATCGCGCTCGGTCTCGGCGAGGCGCCGCGCGCGGTCGCGGCGATGCCGTTCCAGGGCGATCTTTCGCTTGGTCCCGTGGCGCTCCACCTCGACGTCGCGGGCGTGCTGCAGGTCGCGTTCCTTCCGATCCTGCTGACGCTCTTCCTCGTGAGCTTCCTCGACTCGCTCGGATCGCTCGTCGGCCTCGGTGCGGCGGCGGGCCTCCTCGACGAGCACGGCGACTTCCCCGAGATCGAGCGGCCGCTGGTCGTCAATGCGCTCTCCTGCGTCTTCGGCTCGCTGATCGGAACCTCGACGAGCGGCGCCTACATCGAGTCGGGCGCCGGGATCCGCGAGGGTGCGCGCACCGGGCTCGCCGCCGTGACGACCGGCCTTCTCTTCGCGGCGACCCTGTTCTTCGTTCCGCTCGTCGAGCCTCTGCAGCATCTCTCGTTCGCGTACGCGCCCGCTCTGATCTCCGTCGGCATCGCGATGCTGCCGGCGGTACGAGGCATCGACTTCGACGATCCAACGGAGCTCCTGCCGGCAATGGCGACGCTCGCGATGATGGTATTCACGTTCAACATCGCGAACGGCCTCACCGCTGGACTCGCGCTCTACCCGATCGTCAAGGTCGGCACGGGCCGCGCGCGCGAGGTCTCCGCGGGTGCGTGGCTCTTCGCCGCGCTCTGCTTCTTCTATTACACGTTCGGCCTGGTGCACTGAGTGGCTTCGCTGCAGAGCCTGATCCGGCGGCCCGCGGTGCATTTCGTGCTCCTCGGGCTCGTGCTGTACGGAATCGCGCGCTGGTGGACGGTGCAGGACGACGCAGGCGATCCGCGCGGGGCTTCGATCGTCATCGAACGCGAGCGCGTCGAGCGCCTCCGCGACGAGTTCCGCCGTCAGACCGGCTCTCCGCCGACGCCCGAGCAGGAGCGCGCGCTCGTCGGCGAGGAGGTCGACGAGGAGATCCTCTACCGCGAAGCGCTCGCGCGCGGGCTCGAGAACGGCGACCGGAGCGTGCGCTGGTGGCTGATCAAGAAGATGCGCTTCGTCGCGGAAGACCCGGCGGAGAGCGATGACGACCTCTACCGGAAGGCGCGCGAGCTCGGGCTCGACCGGGACGACATCGTGATCCGTCGGATCCTCGCGCAGAAGATGCGGCTTCTCGCGGAGGTCTCCGGCGGCTCGGTCGAGCCGGACGAAGCGGAGGTCGAAGCCTACTACGAGAAGCACCGCGGCGACTGGATGCGGCCCGAGCGCGTGAGCCTTTCGCACGTCTTTCTCAGCCGCGACCGGCGCGGCGCGGCGACCGAGGAGGACGCGAAGACGCTGCTCGCCGAAATCGAGGGACGCCCGCCTCCGGAGGTCGGTGACGTCGGGGACCCCTTCGCGCTCGGGCGGCGGCACACGGCGCGCTCGCAGGAGCAGCTCGCGAAGCTCTTCGGGCCCGAGTTCGCGGAGCGCGTGAGCACGCTCGAGCCGGGCCACTGGGTGGGACCGATCCCGTCCGCGTACGGCCTGCACCTCGTCTGGGTCGAGGAGAAGCTCGCGGCCGAGCCCGCTTCGCTGGGTTCGGTGCGGAACCAGGTGAGCCGTCGCCTCGCCGCGGAGCGCCGCGAAGCCGCGCTTTCGCAGGAGCTCGAGAAGCTCCGCCCGCGCTACGACGTGCGCGTCGAGCCCGCGACGTCGAGCGAGGGAGCCGCCGATGCTTCGTGAGAGCATGCGGCCGCTCGCCCCTGTCGCGGCGCTCCTCACGGCGCTCCTCGCGGCGCTCGTCTCCGCGACGCCGGTGATCGCTCATCCGCTCGCTCCCGCCCTGCTGCAGCTCCGCGAGCTGCCGGATGGGAAGACGGAGGTGACCTGGAAGACCTCCGTCGTGCGCGTCCGCGGCGCGCGCGTCGAGCCGATCCTGCCGGAAGGGTGCCGCGGCACGGGCGAGCCGACGATGAAGCAGGAGGGAGACGGCCTGATCCAGCGCTGGACGATCGACTGCGGCGAAGGCGGCCTCGTCGGACGCGTGGTCGGCGTCTCCGGGCTCGGCACGGGACGGAGCGACGCGCTCCTTCGCGTCGCTCTCGCCGACGGACGCGTCGTGCAGCGCGTGCTCCGCGCCGACGAGCCGACCTTCGAGATCACCGCGGGCGATCGTCCGACGAGCGTCTTCGGCGGCTACCTGCGCCTCGGCTTCGATCACATCCTCGGCGGCGTCGACCACCTGCTCTTCGTCTTCGGGCTTCTCCTCCTCGCGAGCTCGACGCGACTCCTCATCGAGACGATCACGGCGTTCACGGTCGGGCACAGCATCACCCTCTCGCTCGCCGCGCTCGGCATCGCGAACGTCCCTTCGTCCGCGGTGGACGTGCTGATCGCGATCAGCATCTTCGTGCTCGCGATCGAGCTCGCGCGCGGCAAGGACGCTCCGCCGACGCTTCTCCGCCGCTTTCCGTGGCTCATGGCCTTCCTCTTCGGCCTGCTGCACGGCCTCGGGTTCGCCGGCGCGTTGCGCGAGATCGGGCTCCCCGAGCGCGACATCCCGATGGCGCTCCTCTCCTTCAACGTCGGCATCGAGCTCGGGCAGCTCGCCTTCGTGTTCGCGATTTTGAGCGGCGGCGTGCTGCTGCGGCGCATCCTGGTGCGGCTCCCCGAATGGGCGGAGCACGTTCCGGTGTACGCGATCGGGTGTCTCTCCGCGTACTGGGTCCTCGACCGGCTCTCGACCTGGCTTCGCTGAGATCGCGAGGGCGGGAGCCTCTCGCTACAGGCGGCTCGCGAGCATCTTCCGCGCGGCGGCGATGATCCACTGGGGCGCGGGGGACTATCGATACCTGCGGAACGTGATGCTGCTCGCGACTGCGACGTGCCGTCCGTCGCGAAGGAAAGCGCGTTCAACGGCTGCGCGAGAGCGATTCGGCCTGTGTTGACAAAACCGCGCTGCGCGGGGAACGTCCCGGCATGGCGAAGATCATCGGAAACCTCGTCGCGGAAGACGACTACACGCATCCTCTCGGCCCGGAGGCGAACTTCAACGAGAGCATGTACTTCAACTTCTTCGACCCGGGGAACCGCTGGGGCGGCTTCGTGCGGCTCGGGAACCGCGCGAACGAGGGCCGCGCCGAGATGACGGTCGCAATCTACCGGCCCGACGGGCGCGCGCTCTTCATGTTCAAGCGCCCGACGATCGAGAACAACGACCGCTTCGATGCAGGCGGGCTCTCGTTCGACGTGATCGAGCCGGGACAGCGCCTTCGCACCGTGTACCGCGGCTCGGTCCTCGATCTCGCCGAGCCGCGCGTCCTGACCGATCCGAAGGCCGCGTTCACGACGAATCCCGCGGTCAAGATCGAGCTCGACCTCGAGCACGACGCGGTCGGACCGATGTACGGCGGCTCACAGAGCAAGGAGGAGTCGGATCGGCCCGCCGAGCAGCAGTTCGGCAAGGCGCACTACGAGCAGCACATGGCCGTGACGGGAACGCTGAAGCTCGGCGACGAGACGATCCCGATCCGCGGGCACGGGCTTCGCGACCATTCGTGGGGCCCGCGCTACTGGCAGGCGATCGCGGCCTACGAGTGGCTGACGATGAACTTCGGCCCGGACCTCGGCGTGATGGTCTCGACGATCCGCCGCGACGCCGACCACGTGCGCCGCGGCGGTGTGATCGTGCGGGGCGACGAGATGGAGCCGATCGTGTGGGCGGACGTCACGGCCGAGTACGAGCCCGGAACGCCGTTCCACAAGACGGTTCGTGCCGACGTCGAGACGGCGAAGGGCGAGCGCCTTCGCATCGACGGGAGCGTGATGGGGTTCATCCCGCTCCGCAATCGACGCGAGGGCGTGACGACGCAGATCGGCGAGGGCATGACCGAGTGGCGCCTCGGCGACCGCGTCGGCTACGGCCTGAGCGAGTTCCTGCGAACGCTGGAGACGCCTTCGGGAAGCTGAGCGTCGCGCTCAGCTTCTCACCACCAGGGGCCCCAGCCGCCCCACATGCCCCAGTTCATCGAGGCCGCTTCGTTCGCTTCCGCGGTCTGCAGCTGCGCCTGCTGGATCTTCTGCACGAGCGCGAGCCGCGAGTAGCGCTCGTACGCCTTGTCCGTCCCGACGTACATGCACTTGCAGAACTCGGCGTCCGCGTAGACGAAGCGCGTCTGCCCGTCCTGCTGGCGCGGCACGATCGAGCGCTGCGGCTGGACGGTCTCCAGGCTCTGGACCTTGGCCGACGTGTCCGCGAACTTCATCTGGAAGCCCGCCGCGGCGAGCGTCCGCTCGGTCTTGAACGCGTCGTCCCGCTGGATCGCCGTGCAGCCTCCCGCCAGCGCGCCGCCCGCGATCAGGACCGCCGCTGCCAACCCACCGTTCCACCGTCGCATGTTTCCGTTCATCGTCGGATTCTCCTCCCTCGACTCGGTCCCGTTCTCGCCGGCTCGCGCCGCCGAGCGCCGGGATTCTGCCAGACCACGCGGGCAGGCACAACGACGCCGGGGCGCGTCCACGGTCGCTCGGATTCGCCCACGTTGACCGACCCGCGCGCGCGTTGTTGAACCGTCTCGGAGGCGCGACGAGCGTGAGCGGATTTTTCTCCTACGCCGAGCAGACCGTGCACTATTTCACCCGGCCGCACGAGCGGCCGGCTCTCGCGCCGGTCGGCGGTCCGGCCGCCTGGCGCGGCGCAGACCTCGCCCGAAGCGACTCCTGGCGCACGCCGCTTCGTCCCGCGCAGGTGGACGAGCTTTGCCGAGCGCTCGCGAGCGCTCTTTCGACGGGAAAGCCGACCGCCGAGCTGACCGCCGCCGACTTTCCCTTGCCGACGCTCGCCGCGGAAGTCCGGCGCTGGCGCGAAGCGATCGAGGCGGGCCCGGGGCTGCACGTCGTCTCCGGAATCCCGGTCGAGAGCTGGACGCAGGCGGAGTCCGAGACCGCCTTCTGGTGCCTCGGCCTCCACCTCGGGCGGCCCGGCGCGCAGAACGCGGCGGGCGATCTTCTCGGCCACGTCGTCGACACGGGCGAGGACGCGGCCGATCCGCACGTCCGGCTCTATCGCACGGCTTCGCACATCGCCTACCACTGCGACGCAGCGGACGTCGTCGGCCTTCTCTGCCTCCGCACCGCGCGCCGCGGCGGAACGAGCCGGATCGCGAGCTCGGTGACGGTCTACGACGAGCTCCTCGCGCGGCGTCCGGATCTCGTCCCGCTCCTCTACGAGCCCTTCCCGCTCGACGTGCGCAACGAGGACGCCTCGGGACGCCTTCGCTGGATCCCGATCCCGCCGTGCTGCTTCGCGGATGGCCGCCTGCGCACGTTCTACCACAGCGACTACTTCCGCTCGGTGACGCGCCACGACGACGTGCCGCCGTTCACGCCGGAGAAGCAGGCGCTGATCGATCTCTACGAGGAGATCGCGGCGACGCCGGGGATCTACCTCGACATGGAACTGCGGCCGGGCGACGTCCAGTGGCTCTCGAACCACACGATCGTCCACTCGCGGACCGCCTACGAGGACGAAGGCACCGCCGGCGGCAAGCGCCATCTGCTGCGCCTCTGGCTTTCGCTCGATCACGCGGTCGCTTGAGCGGCGATGGGAGACCCGCCACTCGGCGATCGCGAGCTTCCGGAGAGCGGCGGGCCTTCGAGCGCGCCGGGCGAGCGCCGGCTGCGCTTGGGCGTCGTGATTCTTCCGGAGCTGCCGTGGAGCGCCGCGCGCGACGTCTGGCGGCGCGCCGAGGAGCTCGGCTGCGATCACGCGTGGACCTACGATCACCTCGCCTGGCGCTCGCTGCGCGACTCGGCCTGGTACGGCGCCGTCCCGACGCTGGCCGCCGCCGCGACGGCGACGGAGCGCTTGCGGATCGGCTTTCTCGTCGCCTCGCCGAACTTCCGGCATCCGGTGCCGTTCGCGCGCGACCTCCTCGCGCTCGACGACGTCTCGAGAGGACGGATCGATCTCGGGATCGGCGCGGGCGGCTACGGCTGGGACGCGACCGTCCTCGGCGGCACCGCCCCGACGGACCGTGAGCGCGCGGACCGGTTCACGGAGCTCGTCGAGTTGCTGGACGTCCTCCTTCGCGAGCGAGAGGTCTCGTATCGCGGCCGTTACTTCACGGCGGAGGAAGCGCGCTCGCATCCCGGCTGCGTGCAGCAGCCGCGCATCCCCTTCGCCATCGCGGCGACGAAGCCGCGCGGGATGCGGCTCGCCGCGAGGTTCGGCCAGACGTGGGTGACGACGGGCGAGCGATCCGTGGAGTCGCCGCTCCCCGCGCGCGAGGGCGCGCGTGTCGTCCGTGCGCAGAACGAGCGCCTCGACGAGATCTGCGCGCGGCTCGGGCGCGATCCGGCGACGCTGCGGCGGCTCGTCGTGACGGGCCCGAGCCTCGACGGCGGGCCCGCTTCCGTCGATCGGTTCCACGAGACGGCGGGCCGCTACGCGGAGGCTGGTGCGACGGACCTCGTCTTGCACTGGCCGCGGCGCGAGCCGCCGTTCGCCGCCGATCTCGCGACATTCGAGCGGATCGTGACGAGCGTGCCGCGCAGATCCGCGCGCTACTCGTAGTGGCGGATCTCGATCAGGTGCCTGCTCGGATCGAAGCAGTAGAGCGCGAGCCCCGGGCCGCGCGCGCCGTCCTCCAGGCCCGGTCCCTTGCCGTTCCCGACCGAGTGGAACGAATCGCCGTACTCGATGCCGGCTTCGCGGATCCTCCGGAAGACCGATTCGAACTCGGCCGCGGACATCGCGAACGCGAGATGCGTCCCGCCCTGCGTCCCCCACGGGGCGAGCTGCAGCGTCAATCCGGAATCGACGCGGAGGACCGTGAACGGCGGCCGCTCGCCCTCGCAGACGAGCCCGAGGACGCCGGTGTAGAAGCGAACGCTCGCTTCGATCTCGTTGACGGGAAGGATGAGGTGATCGAGGTTCACGCTCGCGTACCTCCCTGCTCCGCTGACCGTCGCGGCTCAGCCGCCCGAGTTCCAGAGCTGGATCGCGGGCGTGTCTCGCTCCCAGCCGAGGACGGAGATCGTGCCGACGTCGAGAAGGAAGTGCTTCGCCATGCGCGGATCGAGCTCGGCCCAGCGGGCGACGAGGACGCGCAGCACGTGGCCGTGCGCGAAGAGTGCCACGTCGCCGGCAGCCGCGCGTGCGCGCGCGATCACACGGTCGACGCGGGCGGCAACCTGCTCCGGCGTCTCTCCGCCGGGAGACGGGTGACTGAAGACCGTCCATCCCGGAGCCGTCTTCCGGATCTCGGCCGTCGTCTTTCCCTCGTACTCGCCGTAGTTCCACTCGACGAGGTCCGGCTCGAGCTCGGCGCGATCGCCGAGACCCGCGATGCGGCACGTCTCGAGAGCGCGCTGCAGCGGGCTCGAGAGGACGAGCGTGAAGGTCCACTTCGCCATGGCGGGCCGGAGCGACTTCGCGCGCTCGCGTCCTTCCTCCGTCAGCGGGATGTCGGTGTACGACGTGTGCTGTCCGCTCTTGGTCCACTCCGTCTCGCCGTGGCGGGCGAGGACGACGCGATTCCTGCCTTCGGACGTCGGCATGGCTGCCGTGGTTATCGCCCGGAGCCCGACGGAAGTATACCGTTCCCGCGATGGCCGCCATGGAAGCCCCCGAGGAGCTGAAGCTCTACTTCGACTACAAGAGCCCGTTCGCGTACCTCGCGGCGGAGCCCGCGCTCGCGCTGCCGGAGCGCTTCGCCGTGCGCCTGCGCTGGATCCCGTACTTCCTGCGCATCAAGGGAAAGGGCGAGCGGAGCCTCTACTCCGAGTGGAAGGCGCGCTACTCGTACTTCGACGCGCGGCGCTGGGCGAACCTTCGCGGCGGCTTCCCGATCAAGGGACCGCTCAAGGTGTACGACTCGCGCCCGGCGATGATCGGCGGCCTGTTCGCCGAGCGCGAGGGCTTCTTCCGCGAGTACACGCTCGAGACGTACGCACGCTTCTTTCGTCGCGAGCTCGAGATCGACGAGACCGCGGCGGTCGCGAACCTGATCGCCGAGCTCGGGCACGACCCGGACGCCTTCTTCCGCTACGCGCAGGGCGAGGGCGCGGCGGACTTGAAGGCGTGTCTCGACGAGGGGCACGAGGACCACGTCTTCGGCGTGCCGCTCTTCCTGTTCCGCGGCGAGCCCTTCTGGGGCCACGACCGGATGCCGCTCCTCGAGCAGCGGCTGACGGAAGCGGGGCTACGCCGCTGAAGGCGCGCTGACGCTGCGGCGCTGGCCTACGCCCTGCCTGGGACCTCCGAGGGATCGATGCCGATGCAGCACGCGTGCGCGTGGAGATCTCGGTCGCCCCGCTCCGTCACGTGGCCCACCCCATCCGGAGCGCCTGCGGAAGTCGTCGAAGTCGATCTGCGCAGGGAGACTTCGACGCATGGATGACTCAACGATGAATCGGCTCTCGTCAATAAAAATAAACGCATCGGGCCACAGAAGCGGAGACGAATCTCGAATCGGGCGATGTTCGCCCATGGAGCGGCACGCCGCGTATCGCTCGAGCGCTCAGCGGTGGATCGCGCGCGTCAAATGACGCGTCAGCAGGATCGTCGCGATCGACCCCACGACCAGCGAGGTCAGAAGCCCGATCGCGACGGCAGTGACCAGCGTCCAGAGCTGGTCCGAGATCCACGAGAGCGGCAACCCCGCCCGCACGTAGAGCGTCGGCCGGTGCTCGGCGTCGCGAACCGGCAGGGCGTAGTAGACCATCTCCTGCTCGAGGCTGTCGCTCCAGCGCCGCGCGTGGCCCTCCCCTTCATCCTCCGCCGCCTCGAACTCGGGACGATTCGAGCGGTCCTCGAGACGTGCGGCTCGCTCGTCGGTGTCGGCCACGAGCTTACCGTTGCCGTCGATCACGGTGAGACGAAGCGGTGCCTGGTTCACCAGATCGTGCGCGATGCGGCTCACCACCTGCTGGACCTTCTCCGGATCGTTCGTCCCCTGCGCGCGGATCGCGAGCGCGGCGAGCGGCGTGATCGCATGCAGAGCCGCGACTTCCGATCGGTAATGGAACCGACGCAGCTCGAAGTAGCCCCACACGCCCAGCAGCACGACGACCGCGACCTGCACGAGGATCAGCGCGAAGCCGACACGACGGGTCGTCCGCAGCGTGCGCTCGCGCACCGCGGCCGCCTCCGCGACCTGCGCCGCGAGCACCGCACCCGCATCGCTCTCGACACCGCGGAGCGCCGACTCCGCCGTGCCGAGGTCGCCCATCCCGAGCGCCGAATGTGCGAGCAGCAGCCGCGCCGCCTCCTCGCCCTCGGCGGCGACGTCGCTCTCGGGCCAGGCGAAGCGCGCTTGCGAGAATCCGGCGATCGCCTCGCCGAGACGCGCGTAGAGCTCGCCGCGGTTGTTCGCGTCGACGCCCGCGGTCGCCGTCGCGCGGCACTCCGCGAGCGTCCGCGCTGCGCGATCGGAGATCTTCACGCTCTCCTGATGCTGCAGGTAGTCCTCGATCGCCGCTCGGAACTCGGCGACGCTCGCGAAGCGGTCCGAGGGCTCGCGTGCGAGCGCGCGCCGGCAGGCGTCCTGGAGCTCGACCGGCACCGACTCGCCGAAGATCGGCGGCGTGCTCTCGTACGCCGCCCGCAGGACGTCGACCAGCTTCGCGCCGCGATGCGGAGGCTTCCCCGTCAGGATCTCATGCAGGAGGCCGCCGAGGAGATAGACGTCCGTCCACGGCCCGAACCGATCGCCGCGCGCCTCGACCATCTCCGGGGCCATGTAGACGGGCGTTCCCGACGGACGCCGCACGGAAGAGCAATGCGGCGCACGCACCCCCATCTCCGTGTCGCTGAAGCGCACGGCGAGGCCCCAATCGAGGACGAGGACCTCGCCGAACTCGCCGATCATCACGTTCTCGGGCTTCAGGTCGCGATGGATCACGCCGCGGCTGTGCGCGAACGAGACCGCGTTCATCACGCCGAGGAGAATCCGGAGGTTCGAAGCGAGAGTCGTCTCCGGCGAGGCTCCGGGGACCGCGCGTTCCTCCCGCAAGACGTGCGCCCAGGTCCGCCCACGCGTCAGCTTCATGCCGAGCGCGAGCTCGCCGCTGCCGTCGACGGAGATCCCATAGATCGGGATCACGTTCGGGTGCTCGAGCTGGCCCGTGACGAGCGCCTCGGAGAGGAACGACCAGCGCGCCGAGCGGCTCTCCCGTCGTCGCGATCGCAGGCGCTTGACGGCGATGTCGCGATCGAGCCCGTGCTGGCGCGCTCGGAAGACCAGGCTCATGCCGCCGCGCCCCACCTCCTCGACGAGCTCGAAGCCCGAGTCGAGGAGACCCTCGGCGCCACCGACCTCCTCCGCCTCTTCGTTCTCCGGCTGCAGAAGCAGCGTCGGCGCGTCGGGATCACCGTCGGCCGTCGCGCCGACCTGGGTCTTGATCGTCCGGCGCAGGTCGAAGTCGGAGTCGGCTCCGACCTCGCCTAGCAGATCGCGGATCTTGCCCTCGTCCAAGGCGAGACCTCAGCGGAGGCCGAGCTCCTTCAGCTTCTTGTGGAGACCGCCGCGAGAGAGGCCGAGCGCTTGCGCCGCCTTCGACACGTTGCCGCCGTGCTGCTCCAGGATCTCGGCGATGTGCTTCCTCTCGAAGTCCGTCGTCGCGGCGCGCAGCTCGGTCGCCTCGCCGGGCGGCGTGCTCCGCCACGCCTCGCCGGACGCGCTCGCGCCGCTTCCCGAGGCGGCCGCGGGCTTCGCGTTCATCAGGCGCGGAGAAAGCACCTGCACCGTGATCCGATCGCCGGTGCGCAGGAGGGCGACGGCGCGTGCGAGCTCGTTCTCGAGCTCGCGGACGTTCCCCGGCCAGTCGTAGCGCGTCAGCACCTCGAGCGCCGCGGGCTCGATCCCGCGAACACGCTTCTTCTGCAGCTCGCACTGCGACGCGAGGAGACGCTCTGCGAGAAGCGGGATGTCCTCGCGGCGCTCGCGCAGCGGCGGGATCTCGATCCGGAACGGACTCAAGCGAAAAAACAGATCTTCGCGAAACTGGCCTGCCTCCACCTCTTCTTCGAGGTTCCGGTTCGTCGCGGAGACGACGCGCACGTCGATGCGCCGCGGCTCGACGTCTCCGACGCGGCGAATCTCACCGTCCTGTAGGAATCGAAGCAGCTTCGGCTGCATCGGGAGCGGCATCTCGCCGATCTCGTCGAGGAACACCGTTCCGCCCTGCGCCGCCTCGAAGAGCCCGGCGCGATCCTGGGCGGCGCCCGTGAAGGAGCCGCGGCGATGGCCGAAGAGCTCGCTCTCGAGGAGCTCGGCCGGCAGCGCCGAGCAGTTGATCGGCACGAAAGGGCCGTCCGCGCGGGAGCCCCCGAGGTGGATCGAGCGCGAGACGAGCTCCTTGCCGGTGCCGGTCTCGCCGGTGATCAGGATCGGGATCACCGTGTCCGCGGCCTGGCGCACCTGCCCGAGCACCTGCAGCATGCGCGCGCCCTCGCCGATGATCTGGATGCGGCGCCGTCGACGCGGCGTGCCTTCGCCGGAGAGGGTGGAGTCCGCGGTGCTGAAGAGCGTGTCGCCGGCGTGGGTCGCGCCGAGGTCCCCGCTCGGGCCGGAGAAGAGCACCTCGTAGCCCGCGACGCCGATCCGGTCGCCGTCGCGAAGGACCACGGGAAGGTGGATCATCTCGTCGTTCAGCGTCGTGCCGTTGGCGCTGCCGAGGTCGGTGAGGACGTACTCGCCGTTCTCCTGGAGCTGGATCAGCGCGTGGCGCCGCGACACGCACGTATCCTCGAACACGACGTCGCTGTTCGCCGCACGCCCGATCCGCGTGAGCTCGCCGAGGACCTGGGCACGCGTGTCCCCGTCGGGGGTCGTGAACAAGAGCCTGGCTTGCGGGCGGGTCCGGGTCATCGAAGGTCTTCTCGCCGCGGCACTCTACTCGATTTGCCGACGCCGGGCGATTCCAAACGAGGCGGAGGGTGGGCACCCTCCCGGTCGTCGTTCATTTGCGTCCTTCGTCGGCCCCACGTTACGTCTCGACGGTCCGTGGACGCCTTTCTCGCACCATTTGCAGAGGTCCGCCCGACCGACGTCGTCGACATCCTGCTCGTCACCGCGCTCGTGTACGCGGTGGTCCTCTGGCTGCGCGGCAGCCGCGCCTCGCTCGTCGCCTTCGGGGTGCTGCTCCTGGCCCTCGTCTTCAGCGCCGCCCGCGCCCTCGGCCTGCAGCTGACGACCTGGCTCTTCCAGGGCTTCTTCGCGGTCTTCCTGATCATCGTCGTCGTCATCTTCCAGGAGGAGCTGCGGCAGGTGTTCGAGCGGGTGGCGCTGCTCGGCCTGCGGCGGAGCGTCCGCGCCGAAGCGCCGCGGGAGGTGACGGATCTTCTCGTCGAATGCCTCGGCAACCTCGCTCGTCAACGCGTCGGTGCGATCCTCGTGCTCCCCGGCGAGCAGCCGCTCAGCCGCCACGTCCGCGGCGGCATCGAGCTCGATGCGAAGGTGAGCATCCCGCTGCTCGAGAGCTTGACGGATCCCCACTCGCCCGGCCACGACGGTGCGATTCTCCTCTCGGGCGAACGCGTCAGCCGCTTCGGCGTGCACCTGCCGCTCTCGACCAACTTCGCTCGTCTGTCCGGCTTCGGAACGCGGCACGCCGCGGCGCTCGGCCTCGCGGAGAGGACGGACGCGATCTGCTTCGTCGTGTCCGAGGAGCGCGGCTCGATCTCGGTCGCGAGCAAGGGCGAGATCCGGCGGCTGCGCGACGCGAGCGAGGTCGCGCACCTCCTGCGGGAGCTCGGCGAGCTGCGCGCGGCGGCGACGCCGTCGCTCTGGCGTCGCGTGCGCTGGCTCGACCTCGTCGGGGCGTTCGCCGCGGTCTTGATCCTCTGGTTCGTGCTCGTCCCCGGCGCGCGTCCCTCGATCCTTCGGGTCGAGGCGCCCGTCGTCGTGACCAACGTCCCGGTCGGATACGAGCTCGAGAAGATCGACCCGCCCGAGGTGGAGATCGCGCTCAGCGGTCCGTCGCGCGCGTTCTATCTCCTCGACAAGGACGCGATCGACGTCACCGTCGACGCGACTCTCGCGAACCTCGGGCGCCGCACGTTCGCGATCACGAGCGAGCAGGTACGCAAGCCCGCCGCGATGACGGTCGAGGACATCGCGCCGGCGCAGGTGCGGATCTCGCTCGCCTCGAAGCAGAACAGGCCCGGAGCATGAACCGCCCGGCGCAGATCGTCGGCGCGATCCTGATCGCGTTCGGGCTCACGGTGTTCGTGTGGAAGTCGTTCATGCTCGACCTTCCGCTGCAGCCGTCGGACCCCGAAGGGCTGTGGGGCGTCGAGTTCCTCGTCAAGGTCCGCGGCGGAACGGGACAGGGCAGCATCCGCGTCCCGCTCCCCTCGACCGAGCCGGGCCAGGTCGTGTTCGACGAGAGGTCGATCTCCGATCGGCTGCGCTTCACGATCCGCTCGGAGCACGGGCAGCGCATCGGCGTCTGGTCCGGGACACTGCGCGGCTCACACGAGATCGCACACGGATTCCGTGTCCAGCTCGCGCCCGAGCACACGCGCCTCTCCGCCGGGGAGGAAGAAGAGGAGGAGCCGGCGCGCGGCGGCGACGATCCTCTCAAGGCCTCGACCGTCGAGCTGCCCTCGGAGGCTCCCGAGATCGCCGAGCTGCTCTCCCGCGTCTCGCTTCCGAGCGAGCGTGAGCCGGCGGACCGCGCTCGCATCCTCTTCGCCTACGTGAACGACGAGATCGCGACCATCGAAACAGGAAGCGAAGACGCGCTCCTGACGCTCGCGTCGCGCGAAGGCAGCCCCGACGGCAAGGTGCGCCTCCTTGCGACGCTGCTCCGCGCCGCCGGCATTCCGGCGCGGCCCGTCCTCGGGATCCGTCTCACTCCGGGCGCCTTGCCGCAGATCCTGCCGTGGGTCGAGGCGCGCGTCGACGGCGAGTGGGTCTCGATGTCGCCGACCGACGGATTCTTCGGCGCGCGTCCGAAGGACCTCCTCGTGCTGCGTCGTGGGTCGCTCGAGATGGTCGAGGCGACCGGCGCGAGCGCGGTCGCGCACCGGGTGAACGCGCTGCGCGAGCGGCTCCGTCCCGAGGAGCTCGCTGCGATGATGGTGCCGCCGAACCGCACGCTCGCGGAGATCTCGCTCTACCGTCTTCCCGTCGGGACGCAGGCCGCGTTGCGCGCGCTGCTCCTGCTGCCGCTCGGCGCGCTCGTCGTCGCGTTCGCGCGGAACGTGCTCGGCATCCCGACGTTCGGCACGTTCATGCCGATCCTGATCGCGTTCACGTTGAGGGAGACGTCGCTCACGATCGGCCTCGCGATGGTCGTCGGCGTCCTCGCGCTCGGCGTTGCGGGCCGCGTCCTCCTCGACCGGCTGCATCTCCTTCTCGTGCCGCGGCTCTCGATCCTGCTCTGCATCGTCGTCCTCGCGGTGACGACGCTCGCCCTTTTCGGACGCGAGGTCGACAGCACCGACCTCTTCGCGGGCGTGCTCTTCCCGATCGTTATCTTGACGATGCTCGTCGAGCGGTTCTCGATCACCCTCGCGGAGGAAGGACTCCGGGAAGCGCTGATCCGCGCCGGGTGGTCGGTCCTCGTCGCGGTCGGCGTCTACCCGATCTTCCGGAGCCCGCTCGCGGAGCATCTGATGTTCGGATACCCGGAGCTCCTCTTCGTCATCATGGGGCTGCTCGTGCTGATCGGCGCGTACACCGGCTATCGCCTCGCCGACCTCCTCCGCTTCCGCTCCTTCGCGCAGGAGAACGAGGACGCATGAGGCGCATCCTTCAGGCGCTTCGCCGCGAAGGCGTGCTCGGCATCAACCAGCGGAACTCGCGCTACACGCTGCGCTGGAATCCGCGACGGCTCTATCCTCTCGTCGACGACAAGCTGAAGACGAAGGAGCTCTGCCAGGCCGCGGGGATTCCGACGCCGCGCCTTCTCGCCGTCGCACGCGAGCACTTCGAGCTTCGCGGCCTGCGCGCCCGGCTCGACGGCGAGGAGCGGTTCGTGCTGAAGCCGTCCCGCGGCGCGATGGGCAACGGCATCCTGATCGTGCGCGGCCGCCGCGGCGACGGCTTCATCCGCTCGGGCGGAAAGAGCCTGACGACACAGGATCTCCTGTACCACGCCGCAGGCATCATCTCGGGAATGTACGCGCTCGGCGGCCAGCCGGACTCGGCGATGGTCGAGGAGCTGCTCGAGGTGCACCCGACGCTCGTCGAGATCACGCAGGACGGCGTGCCCGACGTCCGCGTGATCGTCTACCGCGGGATTCCGGTCATGGCGATGGTCCGCCTGCCGACGCTCGCCTCGGGCGGTCGCGCCAACCTGCACCAGGGGGCGGTCGGCGTCGGAGTCGACCTCGTCAGCGGTCTCGCCACGCACGCGGTGTGCTACAACCGCCCGATCCGACGCCATCCCGATTCGCGCGTGCCGCTCCTCGGCCGGCCGTTCCCGGACTTCGAGCGCGTGGTGCGCATCGCTCTCCGCGCCGCCGACCAGGTCGGTCTCGGCTACGTCGGCGCCGACGTCGTCGTCGACGCGCGCTACGGACCGGTCATCCTCGAGCTGAACGCGCGCCCGGGGCTCGCGGTGCAGCTCGCGAATCGCGCCGGTCTGCGTCCGCGCCTCACCGCAGTCGACGACACGTGGCGGCCGGATCGTCCGTTCGAGGAGCGCATCACGCTCGCGCGGGAGATCGCCTCGAGCGGCAAGCTGGCCTGAGAGGAACCTGGACCGATGCTCCGCCGCTCCCTACTGGCACTCCTCGCGCTCGTCGCACTCCTCGGGTTCTCTCCCTGGGTGCCTCGCGCGCAAGAGCGCCCTTCCTCCACGCCGGTCGCGAGCGGCGCGGCGGCTTCCGGGACGGTGCAGTCGGCTCCGACCTCGACGCCGACGCCGTCTCCCGATCCGACGACGGCGCCGCCGTCGCCCACGCCGACCACGTCGCCGTCGTACACCGTCCTCTTCGACGCGCGCATCGTGCCGACCGAGAAGGTCGCGTACGTGACGATCGACCTGCGCGACCCGGACGAGCGGATGGGCAAGCTCGAATTTCGCATCGATCCCGAGCGGCATCTCGACTTCGCCGGCGACGGGAACGTCGAGGTGAACGGCGAGACCGTCGTGTGGACGCCGCTTCGGCAGGGCGGGAAGCTGCGCTACCGCTTCCGCATCAATCACCTGCGGAACGAGCGCAGCTACGACTCTCGCGTGAGCGACTCGTGGGCGATCTTTCGCGGCGACGACCTGGTCCCGCGCACGCGCGTCCACGCGGCGCCCGGCGCGCACGGAGACTCGCGCCTTCGCCTCCGCGTACCGGTCGGCTGGTCCGTCGTCGCACCGTACGAGCGCCTCGCGGACGGAACCTACGCGGTCGTCGACGAGGATCGGCGCTTCGATCGACCCTCCGGCTGGATCGGAATGGGCGATCTCGGCGTGCTGCGCGAGACGATCGCGGGCACGCGCGTCGCGATCGCCGCGCCGAAGGGACAGGACTTCCGCCGCCAGGATCTGCTCGCCCTCCTCCGCTGGACGCTGCCGACGCTCCGCGAGACGCTTCCCTCCCTACCCGATCGCCTCGTGATCGTCGGCGCGGGCGATCCGATGTGGCGCGGCGGTCTCTCCGGCCCGCGCTCGCTCTTCGCGCACGCCGATCGCGCGTCGATCAGCGAGGACGGCACGAGCCCGATCGTGCACGAGCTCGTCCACACCGCGCTGCGGCTCCCCTCGGGTCCCGGCGGGGACTGGGTCGTCGAGGGTCTCGCCGAGCTCTACTCGCTCCGCGTGCTGCGGCGCTCGGGCACGATCAGCAAGCGGCGCTACGACCGCTCGATCGAGCGTCTCGAGAAGAAGGCGCGCGGCGTCAAGAACTTGCGAGGCGACGACGTGGATGCCGCCGAGACGGCGCGCGCGGCACTCGTTCTCCTCGAGCTCGACAAGCAGCTCGACGCTTCGACGGACGGGCGCGTGCGCCTCGACGACGTCGTGCGCGAGCTCGTCGCGACCCACGAGGACGTGACGACGGAGCGCTTCCGCGAGGTCGCGGAGCGCGTCTCGCAGACGAACCTGGAGGAGTTCTTCGCGCGTCCGGAGCTCGCCGCTCCGAAGCCGAGCCCGCGCTCCTAGCGCGCGGTTGCGTGCGCGCCGGAAGCGCTCCATCCTGGCCACGAGCCATGTCCCGGACGCTTCGAGCCGAGATCCTCGTGATCGTCGTCGCGGCGGTCGTCGTCGCGATCGGCTCGTGGCAGTGGCTCGGCGGGCCGCACGCACTGCGAACGCCCGGCGAGGCCGCCCGTGCCGCGCTCGTCTGCGGCGGCGCCCTCCTCCTGCTCTGGCTCCTCGTCGACCGCTTCGTTCGTGCGCGCGTCGAAGGTCCGGTCCACACGCTCACGCACGGTCTCGAGGAGCGGGTCGGGCGAACGGCGGACGAGCTCGCGACGCGCGCGCGCGAGCTCGATGCCCTGACGGAGCGGCTCCACGCGATGCAGCTCGAAGCGGTGCGCAGCGAGCGCTTTGCGGCGCTCGGCCAGACGATGGGCACGCTCGCGCACGAGCTCGGCACGCCGCTCAACTCGGTCCTCGGCTACACACAGCTCCTTCGCCAGCAGGAGATGGATCCCGAGCGCTCCGCGAAGCTCGACGTGATCGAGTCGCAGGTGCGCCGCATGATCGAGACCATCGATCGCACGCTCTCGCGCACGCGCGAGGGCGTCCTCGAGGTCGAGGACGTCGACGTGCGACGCATCGTCGACGAGGTGCTGACGCTCGTGAGCGCTCGGGCCGCGAAGCAGCACATCGACATCGCGCCGGAGATCGCGAAGGAGCTGAACGACGTCCGCGCCGATCCGGTGGCCCTGCGCCAGGTCCTCGTGAACCTGGTCAACAACGCGCTCGACGCGGAGGAAACCCGCCGCATCGTCATCCGGATCGCGACGCCGCCGAGCCCGGTCCCGACGGGCAACCTCGAGATCGAGGTGAGCGACGACGGCGCCGGCATCCCGCGCGACGAGCAGCCGCGGATCTTCGAAGCGTTCTACACGACGAAGGAGCCCGGCCGCGGGACCGGACTCGGGCTCGCGATCGTCGACCACCTCGTCCGGGCGCACGGCGGCGACATCTCGGTCGAGAGCATCCCGAGCCGCGGCACGACGTTCCGCGTGCGGCTCCCCTGCGGGTTCGCGTCGTGAAGCGGATCCTCGTCGTCGACGACGACGCAGTGAGCTGCCAGCTCCTCGCCGACGTGCTCCGCAGCGACGGTGCGGAGGTCGTCACCGAGACGGACGGGGGCTCCGCGCTCGAGCTCGCGGAGCGGTTGCACGTCGACCTCGCGCTCGTCGACGTCCGCATGCCGGGAATGACCGGCATTTCACTCTTGACCGAGCTGCGCCGCCGCTTCCCGAGCCTGCCGGTGATCCTGATGACCGCGTTCGGATCGGTCGAGACCGCGGTCGAGGCGGTCGGCGCGGGTGCGGCCGACTATCTGAGCAAGCCCGCCGACGTGCACGAGATCCGCGCCGCGGTCGCGCGCGCCCTCGGCCATCCGAGCGACGCGCGCGCGGAGCTGCCGAGCTCCGAGGCCGACGTCGGCGGGCTCGTCGGACGCTCCGCCGCAATGGTGCGCATCTACAACACGATCGCACGCGTCGCGTCCGGACGATCGACCGTGCTCGTCCTCGGCGAGAGCGGCACCGGGAAGGAGCTGATCGCCCGCGCGATCCATCGGCACGGCCCGCGAAGCCGCGGACCGTACGTCGCCGTCGATTGCGGCGCGCTTCCCGAGACGCTCCTCGAGAGCGAGCTCTTCGGCCACGTGCGCGGCGCCTTCACCGGAGCGATCGCCGATTCTCCCGGCCTCTTCGCGGAGGCGGACGGGGGGACGCTCTTCCTCGACGAGATCGGTCACGTGAGCCCCGAACTCCAGTCGCGGCTCCTCCGCGCCCTGCAGGAGCACGAGATCCGTCCCGTCGGCGGACAGAAGTGGCGTACCGTCGACGCGCGCGTGATCGCGGCGACGAACCGGAACCTCGCCGCGGAGGTCGCCGCGGGACGCTTTCGAGAGGACCTCTTCTACCGCCTCAAGGTGGTGACGATCGAGGTTCCGCCGCTGCGCGAGCGGCCGGAGGACCTGCCGCTCCTCGTCGATCACCTGATCCGCCGTGCGGCGCGCGACGGCGGCCGTCCCGCGCCCGGGATCTCACGGAGCGCGCTCCGCGCGATCGAGGCCTATCCGTGGCCGGGGAACGTCCGCGAGCTCGCGCACGCGCTCGAGCGTGCGGTCGTCCTCGCGCGAGACGAGATGATCAGCGAGCACGACCTGCCCGAGCCGCTCTCCTCGATGCGCTCGGGGCCTCCGCCCGCGATCCCACGCGACCGGCCGACGCTCGGCGAGCTGAAGCGACGCTACGTGCAGATGGTCGTCGCCGAGCAGGGCGGCAACATCACGCGCGCGGCGGGCGTCCTCGGCGTCGACCGGCGCTCGCTCTACCGCATCCTCGAGCGCTACGCGCAGGGCGCGCGCGACGTCGAGGACGAAGACGACTGAAGCGCGCGCGGCTTCGCCGGCACGAGGGAAGCGACCCTCGCGGCAAGCGCCGCCAGATCGAAGGGCTTGTCGAAGACGTCCGCGACGCCGAGCGCGCGGGCCTGCGCATGCGTCTGCACGTCACCGAAGGCGGTGATCAGGATGACCGGCACGTGGCGCCACGGTCCGGCGCGCACGACGCGGAGCGCGTCGACGCCGGACAGTCCCGGCATGCGGAGGTCCGTGATCACGAGCCCGAGGCTCCCCTCGTCCGCGGGAGCGAGGGCGAGATCGGCGAGCCGGTCGAGCAGGTCGGCGCCCGAGCACGCCTCGACCACCCGGTAGCCCGCCTGCTCGAGCGTCGCGCGAAGGAGCGTGCGGAAGGTCGCGTCGTCCTCGGCGATCAGGATCGCCCGGGGAGGTGTCGCCCTCCCGACGCCTGCGTCGGCCGGCAGGCCCGGCCGCCTCGACTCCATCCCGCGCTCGTTCATGCGTCGGTCCGCCAAGCCGCTACGCAAGAGGCATTCCCTCGGAAGGGGTGCCGCCGGCGGTGACGAATCTCGTCTCCTCGAAGGTTCGCGGGAGGGGCGTCGAGACAAAAGGTCACCTCGGGCGTGGCGTTCGGTCTCGGAAACCTCTGCGACCGTCGCACGAAGCGGAAGGCCGTCTCGGCGTCGTGCGCTTCTGGGGCCGAGGAGCGAGGGATCGCGGCAATCTCGTTCTTGGCACCGGCCTTGCTGTTGCATTTCCACCGACATGCAGGAACAGTGCGACACGTTCGCCGAAGGGTCGGCGAGAGCGGGGCTCACCGCGTGGAGGTCTGGGGTGCCGGCGCTGATTCGGAGGGGTGGGGGGAGCGGTTCGGACGGCCAGGCATCGCCCTCGGAGACGGCTCCCGGCCGCTCCGCACGACGGCGACTCCGGACGGGGATCGGGCGAGCGGTTCCGGCTTTGGCCCTGTCGTTCGCATTCTTCGCGGCGAGCACGCCGAGCGCCGTCGCGGGAGAGCTCGAAGCCGTCGACCCGCCGTTCGAGAGCTGGGAAGACGACCTCTTCGGCGACGAGGAGCCGCTCTACCACGACTCCGATCCCTCCTGGGCCGAAGAGGATCCGGGCCTCGACGAGGGCGAAGGTTACGCACCGTTGTTCCCACCACTGGCGCCGTGGGATCTCGACGAGCCGAGCCTGGAAGAACCGGTTTTCGCCGAGCCGGACGTTCTCGAAGAGACCTAGCCTGCATTTCTCACCAGATCACGTCGCGAGGCGGTCGAGAGTGCCGAAGATTCGCGAGCCTCGGACCGGAGGGCGACGCAGGCGTACTTGAACAGTACGTCGAGGAGCCCGGAG